>NZ_JAVHZD010000060.1:0-20598 GCF_031119615.1 Paraburkholderia sp. SARCC-3016
TTCAAAAAAACTTAAGAAGACAAAACATTCTACCAACTCCTTGGCTCACAGAACGACATGGCTACGATCCGACTTCACTCTTGCGTCAATCTGGCGCTCGTTAAGGTGTTATGGCGAATCCATCCGTCGAAACTGTAAATACGTCTGGTGACAAGCTGATGCTGGTCGTCGGCGTATTGTTGGTCGTGGCCGGGTTCGCGGGGTTCTTCTGGCTCAACGGTCAGGAATGGTACGTTCGCGGTGCGGCTTTGGCCGTTGGATTGATCGCGGGCGTCGCTGTTGGTCTTCTTTCCGCGCCCGGCAAGGGTTTTATCGCGTTCGCCAAGGACTCATATAAAGAAGTTCGCAAGGTCGTATGGCCGACTCGCAAAGAGGCAAGTCAAACGACCCTCGTGGTCTTCGGGTTCGTGTTAGTCATGGCGCTGTTTCTTTGGATTTGTGACAAATCCATTGAATGGGCGATTTTCTCGGCGATTCTGGGTTGGAAATGATATGAGTGATACGCCGGCCTCCCCGAGTGGAAAACGTTGGTACGTCGTGCACGCCTACTCCGGCATGGAGAAGAGCGTGCAGCGTGCGCTCCAGGAGCGCATTGAACGTGCTGGCATGCAGGACAAATTTGGCCAGATTCTTGTGCCGACCGAAGAAGTGGTCGAGGTGAAGGGCGGTCACAAATCGGTGACGGAACGTCGCTTCTTCCCCGGCTATGTGCTGGTCGAGATGGAGATGACCGACGAAACCTGGCATCTCGTCAAGAACACGGCGAAGGTCACCGGATTCGTCGGTGGGGCGCGCAATCGCCCGAGCCCGATTTCGCCGCGCGAAGTTGAAAAGATCATGTCGCAGATGCAGGAGGGCGTGGAGAAGCCGCGTCCGAAGACCCTGTTCGAGGTCGGCGAGATGGTTCGCGTAAAGGATGGCCCATTTACGGACTTCAACGGAAGCGTCGAAGAAGTCAACTACGAGAAGTCGCGAGTTCGCGTTTCTGTCACGATTTTCGGTCGAGCCACACCGGTCGAGCTTGAATTCGGACAGGTTGAAAAGTTGTGATCGATTTCCGCAGATCGCGCCCACTGGCGCGATCTGCGTTTCGCGCTTACGGTCCGCGTAATGACCGTTGAGGAGCGTCAGTAGCCGAGGTTTGTGCGAACGCGCGTTACTACTCACCGAACGCCCACGCGTTCCAACGAGGTTTTCAGTCATGGCAAAGAAAATTGTCGGCTTTATCAAGCTGCAGATTCCTGCAGGTAAAGCCAATCCGTCGCCGCCGGTCGGCCCGGCACTGGGTCAGCGCGGCCTGAACATCATGGAGTTCTGCAAGGCGTTTAACGCGCAGACTCAAGCGATGGAGCCGGGTCTGCCGATTCCCGTCGTCATCACCGCTTTCGCGGACAAGAGCTTCACGTTCGTCCTGAAGACCCCGCCGGCTACCGTTCTGATCAAGAAGGCAGCAAAGGTTGACAAGGGTTCGAGCAAGCCGCACACCGACAAGGTCGGCAAGATCACGCGCGCACAAGCTGAAGAGATCGCCAGGACGAAGATGCCGGATCTCACGGCAGCCGATATCGATGCAGCGGTCCGTACGATCGCTGGCAGCGCCCGCTCGATGGGCATCACCGTGGAGGGCGTGTAAATGGCCAAGCTTTCTAAGCGTCTGCAATCATTCGCAAATAAGGTCGACCGCCAGAAGCTTTACCCGATCGACGATGCATTGTCGATCGTGAAGGAATGCGCAAGCGCGAAGTTCGATGAGTCGATCGACGTCGCGGTGCAACTCGGTATCGATGCGAAGAAGTCGGACCAGGTGGTTCGCGGTTCGGTCGTACTGCCGGCAGGTACCGGCAAGTCGGTGCGTGTCGCAGTGTTCGCGCAGGGAGAAAAGGCTGAACAGGCTCGTGCCGCTGGCGCCGATATCGTCGGTATGGAAGACCTCGCCGAGCAGGTGAAGGCAGGCAACCTGAATTTCGACGTCGTCATCGCTTCGCCGGACACGATGCGTGTTGTCGGCACGCTGGGTCAGATTCTCGGCCCGCGCGGTCTGATGCCGAACCCGAAGGTCGGCACGGTGACGCCGGACGTGGCCACAGCTGTGAAAAACGCCAAGGCCGGTCAGGTGCAATTCCGCGTCGATAAGGCGGGGATTATCCACGCAACCATCGGCCGTGCATCGTTTGAGCCGACGGCGCTGCGCAGCAATCTCGACGCACTCGTCGACGCTTTGCAGAAGGCGAAGCCGGCCACGAGCAAGGGCGTGTATCTGCGTAAGATCGCTCTGTCGAGCACGATGGGTGTTGGCGTGCGCGTCGATCAGACGTCGCTGGCTGCACAGTAATAACAGGATTTACCGCTTCGCCGCATCAAGGGGCGGAGCGATATCAAGGGCTTTGGGCGGTCGCAAGCCGGGCAGTACGCAGCAAGCGACCGGTTGTCAAAGACCGTTGGCGGAAGCGCAGCAGTCAGGCGTGTCCTTAATGCAAGCCAACGCAGATGGCGAACCCGAAAAGGTTTTGTGGTGATTGAAGCCGTTTCTCACTCGCGGCGACGCGAACGTGAAGCGGTCGAGATACTCCTGGACTGGTCGGACGCCGTTGTTGAACGCGATGCATGAAACGCAAGTCGAGTGCATCGAATCTGGAGGTTAACCGTGCCACTGAACAAAGAAGGTAAGCAGGCCGTCGTGGCTGAGGTTTCCGCGCAAGTCGGGAAAGCTCAAACCATCGTTCTGGCCGAGTATCGTGGGATCACGGTTGGCGATCTGACCAAGCTTCGTGCGAAGGCGCGCGAGCAACAGGTGTACCTGCGGGTGTTGAAGAACACGCTGGCGCGTCGCGCCGTCGAGGGTACCCCGTTTGCTCCGCTGGCTGAGCAGATGACCGGTCCTTTGATCTACGGCATCTCTGAAGATGCAATTGCCGCTGCTAAAGTCGTCAACGAATTTAGCAAGAGCAATGACAAGTTGATCATCAAGGCCGGTTCCTACGAAGGCAAGGTGATGGACAAGGCAGGCGTGCAAGCGTTGGCCAACATCCCGAGCCGCGAGGAACTGCTCTCCAAGCTGTTGTTCGTTATGCAAGCGCCCGTTTCCGGCTTTGCGCGCGCGTTGGCTGCGCTGGCCGAGAAGAAGCAGGGCGAAGCTGCGTAACGTAACTTCGGCGCTTTGGTTGAGCGCACAAGATCGCTGGCTGTATCCGAATTCAATCTAGGAGTATTTCAAATGGCAATCGCAAAAGAAGACATCCTCGAAGCCGTAGGCTCGATGTCGGTTCTGGAACTGAACGAACTGGTCAAGGCGTTCGAAGAGAAGTTTGGCGTGTCGGCTGCTGCTGTGGCAGTTGCTGGCCCGGCAGGCGGCGGCGGTGGTGCTGCTGCAGTTGAAGAGCAAACCGAGTTCACGGTTATCCTGACTGAAGCCGGTGGCAACAAGGTTTCCGTCATTAAGGCCGTTCGCGAACTGACAGGCCTGGGCCTGAAGGAAGCGAAGGATCTGGTCGATGGTGCACCGAAGCCCGTTAAGGAAGCTGTGCCCAAGGCTGCTGCTGAAGAAGCCAAGAAGAAGCTGGAAGACGCAGGCGCGAAAGCTGAAATCAAGTAATTTTCGGCGCGCTCTGCGGAGGCTGGCGGTTTTTCCACCGCCGGCCTTTTTGTGCTTTGTGGGGACGACGTTTTCCAACATCGTTTTTGGCAACGATGCGTCCCAAGAAGCCAAAGAAAACCGCCACTTCGTAACATCGGTGACGTTTCTCTTTGTCTTCTGAAGCGACTGCAGAAGGCAAGTTTGGTCGGGTAGCGGGCAACACAGGCATCCGCTGCCGTCAGCCAGCGGTTGGTAGCGGCCAACCACCAAGCTTCTCGGCTCGTTCAAGCCATCGGACGGCCAACGGGTCTCAGTCGGTGAACACTCGGGTTGTCACATCAAGGTATCTCGCCTCGACAACAATGCCCGCCGTGATTCGGAGATCGTATGCAATATTCCTTCACCGAGAAGAAGCGTATTCGCAAGAGTTTCGCGAAGCGCCCCATCGTTCACCAAGTACCTTTCCTGCTGGCTACCCAGCTTGAATCATTCAGCACCTTTCTGCAAGCAGAAGTGCCGGCCACGCAACGCAAGCCTGAGGGTCTGCAGGCGGCGTTTACGTCGGTGTTCCCAATTGTTTCCCATAACGGCTTTGCGCGTCTAGAGTTTGTCAGCTACATGCTGTCGCCGCCGGCGTTCAACATCAAGGAATGTCAGCAACGCGGCCTGACGTATTGTTCGGCGCTGCGTGCGAAGGTGCGGCTCGTGCTTCTCGACAAGGAATCGCCGAGCAAGCCCGTCGTCAAGGAAGTCAAGGAGCAGGAAGTGTACATGGGCGAAATTCCGCTCATGACGCCGACCGGCTCGTTTGTCATCAACGGCACCGAGCGTGTGATCGTATCGCAGCTGCACCGTTCGCCTGGCGTATTCTTTGAACACGATAAGGGCAAGACGCACAGCTCGGGCAAGCTGCTGTTCTCGGCTCGTATCATTCCCTACCGCGGCTCGTGGCTCGACTTCGAATTCGATCCGAAGGACGTGCTGTACTTCCGCGTCGACCGTCGCCGCAAGATGCCGGTCACGATCCTGCTGAAGGCAATCGGCCTGACGCCGGAGCAGATCCTCGCGAACTTCTTCGTGTTCGATAATTTTGCGCTGATGCCCGAAGGCGCGCAGATGGAGTTCGTGCCGGAGCGTCTGCGTGGTGAAGTCGCGCGCTTTGACATCACCGATCGCGACGGCAATGTGATCGTCACGAAGGACAAGCGGATCAACGCGAAGCACATCCGCGACCTCGATAACGCGAAGACGAAATTTATTTCGGTTCCCGAAGATTATCTGCTGGGCCGCGTGCTCGCGAAGAACGTGATCGACGGCGATACCGGCGAAGTCATCGCGAACGCGAACGACGAGATCACGGAGACCGTGCTCGAGAAGCTGCGTGAAGCGAAGATCAAGGACATCCAGACGCTCTACACGAACGATCTGGACCAGGGTCCGTACATCTCGTCGACGCTGCGTATCGATGAAACGGCCGACCGCATGGCCGCGCGTATCGCGATCTACCGCATGATGCGTCCGGGCGAGCCGCCGACCGAAGAAGCGGTCGAGGCGCTGTTCAACCGCCTGTTCTACAGTGAAGACGCATACGACCTGTCCAAGGTTGGCCGTATGAAGTTCAATCGCCGTGTCGGCCGCGACGAAATCATCGGGCCGATGACGCTGCAGGACGACGACATCCTCGCGACGATCAAGATCCTCGTCGAGTTGCGCAACGGCAAGGGCGAAGTGGACGACATCGACCACCTCGGCAACCGTCGTGTGCGTTGTGTCGGCGAACTGGCGGAAAACCAGTTCCGCGCGGGTCTCGTGCGCGTCGAGCGCGCAGTGAAGGAGCGTCTTGGCCAGGCGGAAAGCGAAAACCTGATGCCGCACGACCTGATCAACTCGAAGCCGATTTCGTCGGCGATTCGCGAGTTCTTCGGTTCGTCGCAGCTGTCGCAGTTCATGGACCAGACGAACCCGCTGTCGGAAATCACGCACAAGCGCCGTGTTTCCGCGCTGGGCCCGGGCGGTTTGACGCGCGAGCGCGCAGGCTTTGAAGTGCGCGACGTGCACCCGACGCACTATGGCCGCGTGTGTCCGATCGAAACGCCGGAAGGTCCGAACATCGGTCTGATCAACTCGCTCGCGCTGTACGCGCACCTGAACGAGTACGGCTTCCTCGAAACGCCGTATCGCAAGGTGACGGACGGCAAGGTGACCGACCAGATCGATTACCTGTCGGCGATCGAAGAAGGTCGCTATGTGATCGCGCAGGCGAACGCGGCAGTGGCCGACGACGGTTCGCTGACCGACGAACTCGTGTCGTCGCGTGAAGCCGGCGAAACCATGATGGTCACGCCGGACCGCATCCAGTACATGGACGTGGCGCCGTCGCAGATCGTCTCGGTCGCGGCTTCGCTGATTCCGTTCCTCGAGCACGACGACGCGAACCGCGCACTGATGGGTTCGAACATGCAACGTCAGGCTGTGCCGTGTCTGCGTCCTGAGAAGGCCGTGGTCGGCACGGGCATCGAGCGCACGGTGGCGGTCGACTCGGGTACGACGGTTCAGGCGTTTCGCGGCGGCGTGGTCGATTACGTCGACGCGGGCCGTATGGTGATTCGCGTGAACGACGACGAAGCGGTTGCAGGCGACGTCGGCGTGGACATCTACAACCTGATCAAGTACACGCGTTCGAACCAGAACACGAACATCAACCAGCGTCCGATCGTGAAGGTCGGCGACATCGTGTCGCGTGGCGACGTGCTGGCCGACGGCGCCTCGACGGACCTCGGCGAGCTCGCGCTCGGCCAGAACATGCTGGTCGCGTTCATGCCGTGGAACGGCTATAACTTCGAAGACTCGATCCTGATCTCGGAGAAGGTCGTTGCGGACGACCGTTATACGTCGATCCACATCGAAGAGCTGAACGTCGTGGCTCGCGACACGAAGCTCGGACCGGAAGAAATCACGCGCGACATTTCGAACCTCGCGGAAGTGCAGCTTGGCCGTCTCGACGAGTCAGGCATCGTGTACATCGGCGCGGAAGTCGAAGCGGGCGACGTACTGGTCGGCAAGGTCACGCCGAAGGGCGAAACGCAGCTCACGCCGGAAGAAAAGCTGCTGCGCGCGATCTTCGGCGAAAAGGCATCGGACGTGAAGGACACGTCGCTGCGCGTGCCGTCGGGCATGAGCGGCACGGTCATCGACGTGCAGGTGTTCACGCGTGAAGGCATCCAGCGCGACAAGCGCGCGCAGCAGATCATCGACGATGAACTGAAGCGCTATCGCCTCGACCTGAACGACCAGCTGCGTATCGTCGAAGGCGATGCGTTCCAGCGTCTGGCGCGCATGCTCGAAGGCAAGGTCGCGAACGGCGGTCCGAAGAAGCTCGCGAAGGGCACGAAGATCGAGCGCGCTTACCTCGAAGATCTTGACCACTACCACTGGTTCGACATCCGCCTCGCGGACGAAGAAGCAGCGGCGCAGCTTGAAGCGATCAAGGACTCGATCGAACAGAAGCGTCACCAGTTCGATCTCGCGTTCGAAGAGAAGCGCAAGAAGCTCACGCAAGGCGACGAACTGCCGCCGGGCGTGCTGAAGATGGTCAAGGTGTATCTCGCGGTGAAGCGCCGTCTGCAGCCTGGCGACAAGATGGCAGGCCGTCACGGCAACAAGGGTGTCGTGTCGAAGATCGTGCCGATCGAAGACATGCCGTACATGGCCGATGGCCGTCCGGCCGACGTCGTGCTGAACCCGCTTGGCGTGCCGTCGCGGATGAACGTGGGTCAGGTGCTCGAAGTGCATCTGGGCTGGGCCGCGAAGGGTCTCGGCTGGCGTATCGGCGAAATGCTGCAGCGTCAGACGAAGGTCGAAGAGCTGCGCGCGTTCCTGACGAAGATTTACAACGAGTCGGGTCGTGCAGAGGAAATCGACAGCTTTAACGACGACGAAATCGTCGAACTGGCCAGGAACCTGCGCGAAGGCGTGCCGTTCGCCACGCCGGTGTTCGACGGTGCGACCGAAGACGAAATGTCGAAGATGCTCGACCTCGCGTTCCCGGACGACATCGCGCAACAGCTCGGCATGACGAAGTCGAAGAACCAGGTGCGTCTGTACGACGGTCGCACGGGTGAGGCATTCGAACGTCCGGTGACGGTCGGCTACATGCACTACCTGAAGCTGCACCACCTCGTCGACGACAAGATGCACGCGCGTTCGACGGGCCCGTACTCGCTCGTCACGCAGCAGCCGCTCGGCGGTAAGGCGCAGTTCGGCGGTCAGCGCTTCGGTGAGATGGAAGTGTGGGCGCTCGAAGCGTACGGCGCATCGTATGTGCTGCAGGAAATGTTGACGGTCAAGTCGGACGACGTGACAGGCCGGACCAAGGTTTACGAGAACCTGGTCAAGGGCGATCACGTGATCGACGCGGGTATGCCGGAATCCTTCAATGTGCTGGTGAAGGAAATCCGCTCGCTCGGTATCGACATCGACCTCGACCGCAACTAATCGGACTACGGAGAGAAAGCAATGAAAGCTCTGCTCGATCTATTCAAGCAAGTCCAACAGGAAGAAGTTTTCGACGCGATCAAGATCGGTCTGGCCTCGCCCGACAAGATCCGGTCATGGTCGTTCGGTGAAGTAAAGAAGCCGGAAACGATCAACTACCGCACCTTCAAGCCGGAGCGGGATGGTCTGTTCTGCGCGAAGATCTTTGGTCCGATCAAGGACTACGAGTGCCTGTGCGGCAAGTACAAGCGCCTCAAGCATCGCGGCGTGATCTGCGAGAAGTGCGGCGTCGAAGTGACGCTCGCGAAGGTGCGTCGCGAACGGATGGGCCACATCGAACTGGCCTCGCCGGTTGCGCACATCTGGTTCCTGAAGTCGCTGCCGTCGCGTCTGGGCATGGTGCTCGACATGACGCTGCGCGACATCGAGCGCGTGCTGTACTTCGAAGCATACGTGGTGATCGATCCGGGCATGACGCCGCTCAAAGCGCGGCAGATCATGACCGAAGAGGATTACTACAACAAGGTCGAAGAGTACGGTGACGAATTCCGCGCCGAAATGGGCGCGGAAGGCGTGCGCGAACTGCTGCGCGCGATCAACATCGACGAGCAGGTCGAAACGCTGCGCTCGGAGCTGAAGAACACCGGCTCGGAAGCGAAGATCAAGAAGTACGCGAAGCGCCTGAAGGTGCTTGAGGCATTCCAGCGTTCGGGCATCAAGCCCGAGTGGATGATTCTCGAAGTGCTGCCGGTGCTGCCGCCGGAACTGCGTCCGCTCGTGCCGCTCGACGGCGGCCGTTTCGCGACGTCGGACCTGAACGACCTGTATCGCCGAGTGATCAACCGTAACAACCGGTTGAAGCGTCTGCTCGAGCTGAAGGCGCCTGAAATCATCGTTCGCAACGAAAAGCGGATGCTGCAGGAAGCCGTCGACTCGCTGCTCGATAACGGTCGCCGCGGCAAGGCGATGACCGGTGCGAACAAGCGTCCGCTGAAGTCGCTCGCCGACATGATCAAGGGTAAGGGCGGTCGTTTCCGTCAGAACCTGCTCGGCAAGCGCGTCGACTACTCGGGCCGTTCGGTCATCGTGGTCGGCCCGACGCTGAAGCTGCACCAGTGCGGTCTGCCGAAGCTGATGGCGCTCGAACTGTTCAAGCCGTTCATCTTCAACAAGCTCGAAGTGATGGGCGTGGCGACGACGATCAAGGCGGCGAAGAAGGAAGTCGAGAACCAGACGCCGGTGGTGTGGGACATCCTCGAAGAGGTGATCCGCGAACACCCGGTCATGCTGAACCGTGCGCCGACGCTGCACCGTCTTGGCATCCAGGCGTTCGAGCCGGTGCTGATCGAAGGCAAGGCAATCCAGCTGCACCCGCTCGTTTGCGCGGCGTTCAACGCCGACTTCGACGGTGACCAGATGGCTGTTCACGTGCCGCTGTCGCTCGAAGCGCAGATGGAAGCGCGTACGTTGATGCTCGCGTCGAACAACGTGCTGTTCCCGGCTAACGGCGATCCGTCGATCGTGCCGTCGCAGGATATCGTGCTCGGCTTGTACTACGCGACGCGCGAAGCCGTGAATGCGAAGGGCGAAGGCATGTCGTTCACCGGCGTGTCGGAAGTGCTGCGTGCGTACGAGAACAAGGAAGTCGAGCTCGCCTCGCGCGTCAACGTGCGGATCACCGAAATGGTCCACAACGAAGACAAGTCGGAAGGCGCGCCGGCGTTCGTGCCGAAGATCTCGCTGTACGCGACCACGGTCGGCCGTGCGATCCTGTCGGAAATTCTGCCGCCGGGACTGCCGTTCTCGGTGCTGAACAAGCCGCTCAAGAAGAAGGAAATCTCGCGTCTGATCAACACGGCGTTCCGCCGTTGCGGTCTGCGCGAAACCGTGATCTTCGCCGATCAGCTGATGCAGTCGGGCTTCCGCCTTGCAACGCGCGCCGGTATTTCGATCTGCGTCGACGACATGCTCGTGCCGCCGCAGAAGGAAACGATCGTCGGCGACGCTGCGAAGAAGGTGAAGGAGTACGACCGCCAGTACATGTCGGGTCTCGTCACGGCGCAGGAACGTTACAACAACGTGGTCGACATCTGGTCGGCAACGTCGGAATCGGTCGGCAAGGCGATGATGGAGCAGTTGTCGACGGAACCGGTGACGGACCGCGACGGCAACGAAACGCGTCAGGAATCGTTCAACTCGATCTACATGATGGCGGACTCGGGTGCGCGTGGTTCAGCGGTGCAGATTCGTCAGCTGGCCGGTATGCGCGGCCTGATGGCGAAGCCGGACGGCTCGATCATCGAGACACCGATCACCGCGAACTTCCGCGAAGGCCTGAACGTGCTGCAGTACTTCATCTCGACGCACGGCGCACGTAAGGGTCTGGCCGATACGGCACTGAAGACCGCGAACTCGGGTTACCTGACGCGGCGTCTGGTCGACGTGACGCAGGATCTGGTCGTCGTCGAGGACGATTGCGGCACGTCGCAAGGCGTGGCGATGAAGGCGCTCGTCGAAGGCGGTGAAGTCGTCGAAGCGCTGCGCGACCGGATTCTCGGGCGCGTCGCGGTGGCGGACGTCGTCAATCCGGAAACGCAGGAAACGCTGTACGAATCGGGCACTTTGCTCGACGAAACGGCAGTCGAAGAGATCGAGCGTCTCGGCATCGACGAAGTGCGTGTGCGCACGCCGCTTACGTGCGAAACGCGCTATGGCCTGTGCGCATCGTGCTACGGCCGCGACCTCGGCCGCGGCTCGCTCGTGAACGTCGGCGAAGCGGTCGGCGTGATCGCGGCGCAGTCGATCGGCGAACCGGGCACGCAGCTCACGATGCGTACGTTCCACATCGGTGGTGCGGCGTCGCGCGCGGCGGTTGCTTCGTCGATCGAAGCGAAGTCGAACGGTACCGTGCGGTTCACGTCGACGATGCGTTACGTCACCAACGCGAAGGGCGAGCAGATCGTCATCTCGCGTTCGGGCGAAGCGATGATCACCGACGATCACGGCCGCGAGCGCGAGCGTCATAAGGTGCCGTACGGCGCCACGCTTCTGCAGCTCGACGGTGCGCAGATCAAGGCGGGCACGCAACTGGCCACGTGGGATCCGATGACGCGTCCGATCATCACCGAGTACGGCGGTACGGTGAAGTTCGAGAACGTCGAGGAAGGCGTGACGGTCGCCAAGCAGATCGACGACGTGACGGGTCTTTCGACGCTCGTCGTGATCGACGTGAAGCGTCGCGGCTCGCAAGCGTCGAAGAGCGTGCGTCCGCAGGTGAAGCTGCTCGATGCAACCGGCGACGAAGTGAAGATCCCGGGTACCGAGCATGCGGTGCAGATCGGCTTCCAGGTCGGCGCGCTGATTACCGTGAAGGACGGTCAGCAGGTTCAGGTCGGTGAAGTGCTTGCACGTATCCCGACCGAATCGCAGAAGACCCGCGACATTACGGGTGGTCTGCCGCGTGTGGCCGAGCTGTTCGAAGCACGTTCGCCGAAGGATGCCGGTATCCTCGCCGAAGTCACCGGTACGGTGTCGTTCGGTAAGGATACGAAGGGCAAGCAGCGTCTCGTGATTACGGACCTCGAAGGCAACCAGCACGAGTTCCTGATCGCGAAGGAAAAGCAGGTTCTGGTGCACGATGGTCAGGTCGTCAACAAGGGCGAAATGATCGTCGACGGACCGGCGGATCCGCACGACATCCTGCGTCTGCAGGGCGTCGAGGCGCTGTCGCGTTACATCGTGGACGAAGTGCAGGACGTGTACCGTCTGCAGGGCGTGAAGATCAACGACAAGCACATCGAAGTGATCGTGCGTCAGATGCTGCGCCGCGTGCAGATCTCCGACAACGGCGATACGCGTTTCATCCCGGGCGAACAGGTCGAGCGGTCGGACATGCTCGACGAAAACGACCGTATGAACGCAGAAGACAAGCGTCCGGCGACCTACGAGAACGTGCTGCTCGGTATCACGAAGGCATCGCTCTCGACCGACTCGTTCATCTCCGCGGCGTCGTTCCAGGAAACGACTCGCGTGCTGACCGAGGCGGCGATCATGGGCAAGCGCGACGATCTGCGCGGCCTGAAGGAAAACGTGATCGTTGGCCGTCTGATTCCGGCTGGTACGGGTCTCGCGTTCCACAAGGCACGCAAGAGCAAGGAGATGTCGGACCGCGAGCGTTTCGACCAGATCGCAGCCGAAGAGGCCTTCGAGTTCGGTACGCCGGAAACGCCGGCTGCCGAGCAGCAGGCGCCGCACACCAACGAGTAAGCTGCGGGTGACGGCGGGCGGCGCAAGCCGCTCTGCCCGAGCTTCATGCTTGAGTTGGCAAACGCCGCTCAGTCATTGCGACTGAGCGGCTTTTTTTTGCGCATGCGAACGCGAGTTCCACCATTTTTCTTGCTATTTGCGCAGCGTCAAGAAAGTGGCAAATCGCCATCTGAAGTTAGGTCAGGTATTTCGGGGCGGGAGCGTCGAGCGTGCAATCTGCAAGCGTTGATGCCATCGGAGCCTGCAGAGGTTCCACGAGGACATTCAACGAATGTGTCCGCTCACGTCACTCGCATTGGAGGACCGATCCTATGCCTGGCAGTTTCATGTCGTCATTTCACCGCGTACCTGATCCGGAGCCGTATCGCTTTCGATCGATGGACGATAACCTTACCCGCCCCACGCAAGGCAATCTGGCGGCAGTTCGCAAGACTGAAATGTTTAGCGAATTGCGCAATGAGGTCGGCCGCGAAAACATGCAAACGTTCTCGCGAACGGGTTCAGGCTTGCCGCCCGAACGATCGCACCTCGTCGCGCAGCGCTTGGTCGAACCTTATGTGAATCACCTGCAAAACACGGGGCAACTGTCCGATCAGAACGTAGCCGACATCTTGCGCGGCATGGTGAAGCGGCTGGGCCAGCCTGCGCTCGATCAGCAGATGGGCAATCCGCAGCAGTATGTCTCGCACGGATTCGATCACTCGGAGCGAGTGGCTGCGTACACCGATAAGATCGTGAAGGCGCATCCGGAAATAGCGGACAAAGCTGCGAGCAAATACAACGTCCCTCCGGCAACGGCACGGCTCTTATTCCAGGTTCTGGCGCATTGGCATGATGTCGGCTATCCGGATCTCGATGGCCGGCCGAAGGCGACGCATGGACTATCCGGTGCGTCGAGGTTCGACAGTGTGGCGGATGAGTTGAACCGTCTGATCGTACGTGAAAAGGGTCATGCAAACGAAGTGCTTTCGGATATGAGAAAAGCGATTCAACTTCACTCCGCGGATGTTGATGCCGGCCCTTATCCGATCAATGTGAAAACCAACAGGGGGTCGTTGCTGGTTCCCGACGTCGATGCCTTGAAGAAGCTGTTGCATCACTATTCGGTTGCATCGCGTCGTCCTCATCGGGTCTCAGCAATAGAAGTTCGCGGTGACCATGCGGACCATGTGAAGAAACAGATCAAGAGCGTTCTTAAGAGTCAGCCGCCCGGTCGATCAGCCAGTGTGACTGCCGATAAAACCAAGCCGGAGTACACGGGGCGACCAGCGTCGCTCGATAAAGGTAACGAAGTTAAAGTGGGACTACGCTATACCGACCAGGAACTCACCAAAAACCCGTTCGCCATTATTCGTTTCGCGGACAACCTCGATATGGCTGCAGACCGTTTGAGCCCGCTCCAGCGATCTCCGGCATTCCGGGCCATGTACTGGAAGCTCGGCGACCACGGTCCGATCGGCCGCGCGCTCGGTGCGCTTGGCAAGCTCGATACTAAAAATGTTTCTGACGTGCGTACGATTTTGTCCGACCTGCAAGAAGCCGGAACGGCGCACGAGCCAGGCGATATTGACTCGTCCATTCTGTCGAATGTCGCTCGACAACTCAGCCCCGATTCAATCCGCAATCTCAATGCTGGCGCGGCGCGGCAGAGACTAATCAAGGCGACCGTCGACAGCATATTGAGCAGCCCGATCGCTGAAGGGCTTTCTGATCCGGAGCGTGCCAGCTTGCGTGAAGCGGGATACCGGCTAAACGGAGAATCGATCCGGCATTTCGGCGGCTGCGAAGCGATCGACGGCGTCGAGGTTAAACGGGGGAAGGTGCTTGTGACGGTCAACGGGCCCTTGTACCAGAAGCTGAATGAGGTAAAGGATCCAGACGGAATTGGCATCGGAGAATATCAGATCGAGCGCACAAGACGGGCGTTTTCGAGTCTCACGATCAACGGCCGGCGCCCTGTCGTCGAGGTGCTCGAACGGAACGTGCCCTGATCCGGAGTTGGCGGATTTCCACTACCTATGAGCGGTTCCCAGTGCTTCGCTTATCGCATCGAGACAGGCCGCCGCGTCGCCGATCACCAGTTCGACCGTGCAAGCCAGCATCAGGTTGAGCGGAAGACCGAAGTCCTCGACAACATAGCCGCGCGAGCAAAATGCAGTGTCGGCGTCCATGCGGACGGCTGCGCGTGCAACGAGCGGCCGCCCGTCCGATCGATAGCCCCACACGCGCTTGCCCAGCGCAACCGCGAAGCCCGCCTCGAACGCCGTACCCGCATCGGGCTCTCCCGCACCGCGAAAGTCGTTCAGATTCGCCATCACTGCATCGGCAGAGCGGATCAAGGCAAGGTTGGCGTCGCATATCCATCGAGCGGCGACCTGCGCGTCGAGGCCGGCAGGCAGGCCGCTGTCGCTTGGATAGAGGCCGGTGAGGCCTCGTTCAATACACAGCGCTTTGAGTTGCTCTCCGTGCGCGGCCGCATCGGGGCGAAACACGTCGAAGCCGGCCAGATAAATTTGCGGCGACTTTCGGGCCGCGCTTTGTGCCACTTGCATGCACTCTCCAGACAGATGTGAGCCTGATGACGAGTGTATCGCGCAGGCGAGCCTCTCACACCCTGGCCATTTGGCTAACGCGGCACGCAAAACGCGGGCACGGCGCCAATGCGTTGGTAAAATTCGTCGCTGGGTTCCTCGTCGTCTTTTTTGTCTGCTGCTTCTTACCGTCATCCCCAATCGTTCATGTCCCGTTCGCTCGAAATTCTTAATGATGTCTTCGGCTACCCCGCGTTCAGGGGGCAACAGGCCGAAATAGTCGAGCACGTGGCGGATGGCGGAGACTGCCTCGTGCTGATGCCAACCGGCGGGGGCAAATCGCTGTGCTATCAGATTCCGTCGCTCGTGCGACGCGAAAAGGGTCTCGGTGCAGGCATTGTCGTATCGCCGCTGATTGCGCTGATGCAGGATCAGGTTGCCGCGCTAACCGAGGTCGGCGTGCGGGCTGCCTACCTGAATTCGACCTTGTCTGGCGCAGAGGCAGCCGCGATCGAGCGCGCACTGCGGCAAGGGGACATCGATCTGCTCTATGTCGCGCCCGAACGATTGATGACGCCGCGCTTTCTCGAGTTGCTCGAGCGCACGCAAATCGGCCTGTTCGCAATCGACGAAGCGCACTGCGTATCGCAATGGGGGCACGATTTCCGTCCGGAGTACATCCAGTTGTCGGTGCTGCACGAGCGATTCCCGTCGGTGCCGCGCATCGCGCTGACTGCGACCGCGGATGCAATCACGCGTGACGAGATCATTCATCGGCTCGCACTCGACGACGCACGCGTGTTCGTTTCGAGTTTCGACAGGCCGAATATCCGATATCGGATCGTCGAAAAGGACAATGCTCGCGCGCAGCTGCTCGACTTTATTCGTGCCGAGCACACGAGGCCCGATGGCACGACTGACGCCGGCGTTGTCTATTGCCTGTCGCGGCGCAAGGTCGAGGAAACCGCGGAATGGCTGCAAGGGCAGGGCGTGCGCGCGCTGCCGTATCACGCCGGAATGGAGTTCGAGATCCGGCAGCGGCATCAGGAAATTTTCCAGCGCGAGGAGGGTGTCGTGATCTGCGCGACGATCGCGTTCGGTATGGGCATCGACAAGCCCGACGTGCGATTTGTCGCGCACCTCGATTTGCCGAAAAGCGTTGAAGGCTACTATCAGGAAACGGGCCGCGCAGGCCGCGATGGCATGCCGGCGAACGCATGGATGGTCTACGGCCTCGGCGATGTCGTCCAGCAGCGCAAGATGATCGACGAGTCGGACGCCGACGATGCGCATAAGCGAGTTCAGACCGGAAAGCTCGACGCGCTGCTTGGCCTGTGCGAAACGGCGACGTGCCGGCGGGTGCGACTGCTCGCCTATTTCGGCGAGTCGAGCGAGCCGTGCGGCAATTGCGACACCTGTCTCGAGCCGCCAGCATCGTGGGACGCGACGCGCGAGTCGCAAATGGCGCTGTCGTGCGCGTTTCGCGCGCAGCGCGCAAGCGGTTTCAATTTCGGTGCCGGGCATCTGATCGATGTCCTGCGCGGCAACCGCAATGAAAAGATTCTGCAGCGCGGGCACGACAGGCTGAGTACGTTCGGAATTGGTTCGGAGCTGTCCGAGCACGAATGGCGTGCCGTGTTCCGGCAGCTTGTGGCATTCGGATTCTTAACGGTCGATCACGATGGCTTCGGAGCGCTCGTGCTAACCGAAGCAAGCAAGGCCGTGCTCAAGGGCGAGCAGAAAGTGACAATGCGGCGCTACGTGAAGCCAACGCGCTCGCGGCAGGCATCGGGGCGCACGAGCGAGCGCGCGGATCCAACCGTCGGCATGAGCGCGCGTGAGCGCGCTCGTTGGGACCGACTGCGCGCGTGGCGTTCCGAGACGGCAAAAAGCGATGGCGTGCCCGCGTACGTCATCTTTCACGATGCAACGTTGGCCGAAATCGCCCGCAGCGAGCCGGAATCGCTCGAGGATTTACGCCAGATTCCCGGCATGGGGGCACGCAAGCTGGATCGATTTGGCGCCGACCTTCTGGAAGTCGTGGCCGCCGACTGAGCGCCGTGCTTCGCCGCCGGCAAGACAGGCGCAATAATGCGCAACTTGTTGACTCTCTTAGTATTTTCGGAATATCATGCTAGGTTCCGGTTCTTGGGGTGTCGGCGCGCGCTTGCATCATTTGAGTTTGCGTCGATGTCGTGACGTTTGTCATCGAACCGGAGTTCGATGCGCAGTCGTTTTCGCTTTGCCCGGAAACAGATGCGTCGATTTTGTTCAATTTCAGGAATAAACAATGCCAACCATCAATCAACTGGTTCGCAAAGGCCGCACGTCGGAAACGACGAAAAGCAAGAGCCCGGCCTTGCAGGACTGCCCCCAGCGTCGCGGCGTGTGCACCCGTGTGTACACCACGACGCCGAAGAAGCCGAACTCGGCACTGCGTAAGGTCGCAAAGGTGCGCCTGACGAACGGCTTCGAAGTCATCTCGTACATCGGCGGTGAAGGTCACAACCTGCAGGAGCACTCGGTTGTGCTGATCCGCGGCGGTCGTGTGAAGGACTTGCCGGGTGTTCGTTATCACATGGTTCGTGGCTCGCTCGATACCCAGGGCGTCAAGGATCGTAAGCAGGCTCGTTCGAAGTACGGTGCGAAGCGCGCCAAGGCCGGCAAGTAAGGCAGCAAGCAGGTCGCTGGTAAGTCGTTAAGTCGTTTCAGGTCGCCTGCAAAGGCGTTATAGGCGGTGGTGCCGGATTGCCGGTGCTGTCGAGTAAGTGGTCACCCGACCAGGCTGGTAAGTCGTAAAAGATGAATCGGGTTAGTTGGTGGCCGCGGAGTCGGGCGCAACAAGCGTCGCTCCAACTGAAAAGGTAAAGGAAGAAACATGCCGCGTCGTCGCGAAGTCCCCAAGCGGGAAGTGTTGCCGGATCCGAAATTCGGTAACGTTGATGTTGCAAAATTCATGAACGTGCTGATGCTCTCGGGCAAGAAGTCTGTGGCCGAGCGCATCGTGTACGGCGCTTTCGAACAGATCCAGACCAAGGGTGGCAAGGACCCGCTGGAAGTGTTCACGGTAGCGCTCAACAACGTGAAGCCGGTGGTCGAAGTGAAGAGCCGTCGCGTTGGTGGTGCGAACTATCAGGTTCCGGTCGAAGTGCGTCCGTCGCGTCGTATGGCATTGGCGATGCGCTGGTTGCGTGAGGCCGCGAAGAAGCGCAGCGAGAAATCGATGGCGTTGCGTCTGGCCGGTGAGCTGTCGGAAGCCGCTGAAGGTCGCGGCGGCGCGATGAAGAAGCGCGACGAAGTGCACCGGATGGCGGAAGCCAACAAGGCGTTCTCGCATTTCCGTTTCTGAGCATCCCGACCCCGGGTTAGCAGTCAATAACGGAAAGAAATTCCGGGCGGGTGCGCTAAACAGGCGCCTCGCCCGTTTGTGTTAGGGCGCGCGGGTATTTCACTCCCTGCCGCGTCATTCCCATAGAGGATCAAAGTGGCTCGCAAGACACCTATCGAGCGCTACCGCAACATCGGTATTAGCGCTCACATCGACGCCGGCAAAACGACGACGACCGAGCGCATCCTGTTCTACACCGGCGTGAACCACAAGATCGGTGAAGTGCACGACGGCGCTGCCACCATGGACTGGATGGAGCAGGAGCAGGAGCGCGGCATCACCATTACCTCTGCTGCTACGACCGCTTTCTGGAAGGGCATGGGCGGCAACTATCCGGAGCACCGGATCAACATCATCGACACGCCGGGTCACGTCGACTTCACGATCGAAGTCGAACGCTCGATGCGCGTGCTCGACGGCGCATGCATGGTTTATTGCGCGGTCGGCGGTGTGCAGCCGCAGTCGGAAACGGTGTGGCGCCAGGCAAACAAGTACAAGGTGCCGCGTCTCGCCTTCGTCAACAAGATGGACCGTACCGGCGCGAACTTCTTCAAGGTCTATGACCAGCTGAAGACGCGTCTGAAGGCCAACCCGGTCCCGGTCGTGGTGCCGATCGGCTCGGAAGAGAGCTTCAAGGGCGTCGTCGATCTGCTGAAGATGAAAGCGATCATTTGGGACGAAGCGTCGCAAGGTACGAAGTTCGACTACATCGATATCCCGGCTGAACTCGTCGACACCTGCAACGAGTGGCGCGAGAAGATGATCGAATCGGCTGCCGAAGCCAGCGAAGAGCTGATGGAAAAGTATCTCGGCGGTGAAGAGCTGAGCGAAGCCGAGATCGTCAAGGCGCTGCGCGATCGTACGATTGCGTGCGAAATCCAGCCGATGCTGTGCGGTACCGCGTTCAAGAACAAGGGCGTGCAGCGTATGCTCGACGCCGTGATCGACTTCCTGCCGTCGCCGGTCGATATTCCGCCGGTGAAGGGCGAGCTCGAAAGCGGCGAAGCTGCGGAGCGCAAGGCATCCGACGAAGAGAAGTTCTCGTCGCTCGCGTTCAAGATCATGACCGACCCGTTCGTTGGTCAGCTGATCTTCTTCCGGGTCTATTCGGGTGTCGTGAATTCGGGCGATACCGTGCTGAATTCGACCAAAGGCAAGAAGGAGCGCCTCGGCCGTATCCTCCAGATGCACGCTAACCAGCGTGAAGAAATCAAGGAAGTTCGTGCCGGCGACATCGCTGCTGCGGTCGGCCTGAAGGAAGCGACGACGGGCGACACGCTCTGCGATCCGGCTAACCCGATCGTACTCGAGCGCATGATTTTCCCGGAGCCGGTGATTTCGCAGGCTGTCGAGCCGAAGACGAAGCCTGACCAGGAAAAGATGGGCATGGCGCTGAACCGCCTCGCGCAGGAAGACCCGTCGTTCCGCGTGCAAACGGACGAAGAGTCGGGCCAGACCATTATTTCGGGCATGGGCGAACTGCATCTCGAAATTCTGGTTGACCGGATGAAGCGTGAATTCGGCGTGGAAGCGACCGTCGGCAAGCCGCAGGTGGCGTACCGCGAGACGATCCGCAGCACGGCGGCGGACGTCGAAGGCAAGTTCGTCAAGCAGTCGGGCGGTCGCGGCCAGTACGGCCACGCGGTCATCACGCTCGAGCCGAACGAGCAGGGCAAGGGCTACACGTTCCTCGACGAGATCAAGGGCGGCGTGATTCCTCGCGAATACATTCCGGCGGTCGACAAGGGCATTCAGGAAACGCTGAAGGCCGGTGTTCTGGCTGGCTTCCCGGTCGTCGACGTGAAGGTTCATCTGACGTTCGGTTCGTACCACGATGTTGACTCGAACGAAAACGCGTTCCGCATGGCCGGATCGATGGCGTTCAAGGAAGCGATGCGTAAAGCGAGCCCGGTGATCCTCGAACCGATGATGGCCGTCGAAGTGGAAACGCCGGAAGACTACATGGGCAACGTGATGGGCGATCTGTCTGGTCGTCGCGGCATCGTGCAGGGCATGGAAGACATGGTGGGCGGCGGCAAGATCGTCCGCGCAGAAGTGCCGCTGTCGGAAATGTTCGGTTACTCGACATCGCTGCGCTCCCTCACGCAGGGTCGCGCAACGTATACGATGGAGTTCAAGCACTACGCCGAAGCGCCGCGCAACGTCTCCGAAGCGATCATCAACGCGAAGGCGAAGTAATCATTCGGCAACGCAAGCGCCGATCAACTTTTTTGAAAGAAGAGAAACATGGCTAAAGGTAAATTCGAACGGACCAAGCCGCACGTGAACGTGGGCACGATCGGTCACGTTGACCACGGCAAGACCACGCTGACGGCGGCGATCAC
>NZ_JAVHZD010000061.1:0-19567 GCF_031119615.1 Paraburkholderia sp. SARCC-3016
GATTCTCGATGTGTCGCTCGATCAGGCAAAGCTCGAAGCGATGCCGGTCAATGAATACGTCGATCTGTACGTCATCTGACAAACACTGGTCCCAGGTCTTGTTGACGATGATACGCAGCGCGGCTCGCTGGTCCGCCGTACATCGCGTATCTCCGTAGCGGAGCGTACCAGGGCGAGGTTTCCGCGCGCGGCCAAGGCGTGTTGCGCCTGCCGCGCGGCGGCGAACGCGAGGACTGAGCAGCCTCGGCGCAAATGTGGCAAGCGGTCTTGGCATGTCGCCCCAAAGTACACGCATCGTGTATCCAACGATGCAGCCGTGCGATAGGAAAAGCCAAAGGAAAATTTCGACACATCCCTAAAATTCACCACGGTACAGTTCGGAACACCGAAATCGCCCGGCATTCATTGAACCGCACACTCGACGAGTCAGGTGCGGACGCACGGCAACGGTTGTCTAGACTCAGAGGAACTGAACCTGGAGATAATATGAATGTAACGAGCCGGTGTTGCTTACGTATGGTGCTTATGCTGCTGCCATTTATCGGCACCCCCTGCATGGCCCAAACCGGAGAAATGATTGCACCTTCTCTCAATCAATCGGCCACAGACGCCCCTGGCGAAGGCACTCAGCCCACAGTAAGCCTTCACACCGCCGCGCTTCCGAATCTCTACCAACTGGATGCACAACCGGTTGAGCAGGTGTCCGCGCTCATTCAACGTCAGGTCCTCAACGGATCGCAGTCGACGTTTGTCAAATGGACAGTGAAAAAGGGAGGTGTCTTCTCTCTGCATCATCACCCAAACGAACAAATAACGTGGATCACGAAGGGACGGTGCGAGGTCGGCTCGCAGGGCAAAAAGTTCGTGGTCAGTGCTGGTGACGTGCTGATCATACCGCCGAACGTCCCGCATGAATTTCGATGTACCGAAGATACGATCGATATCGACTTCTTTGCACCGCAACGGCAGGACTGGATAGACGGTGTTCCGAGTGCCGCCGCTGCAGCAAAATAGATGGTCATCACCAATGAGCGCTTCCTCGCGCTCCGTCGCGGCGGTCCCGATGACCCGCGCCATGGCATGCGCATGCGGTGCATATGCCACGGCTCCACGCTCGTGCCGCTGCAATGACGGCGCGCTCGCTGCATTACCTTCAATAAGGCTAACGGCCTCTAGCCGGGTTCTTTTACGCGAAGTTCTGGGACCCGTCGCGAGCATGAGCGAGGCTCGCGATCCCGTTCTTGTAAGACGTTCATCGCGAAATTTTCCAGCAAGGAAAGACGAGGACGGACGCTGGAACCATTTCGGCGGGTGTCGTTTAAGTTTCAGGTAATACGACTTTACGTAAAGGTGGTTTGCCAATCACCACCCGGAACAGTACGATCGGCTTGCCAGAATGTGATGTTCCGCGAGCAGGCCTGATCTTGTCAATCAGGCAAACGTCGCACCTGGCCTCGCACGCTTCGCGGCACAGGCAGTAAGAGCCCTCAGGCCTGCGCAAGCATGTTGATCGGGTCGTCCCGACAGCACATCGCGAACGTGCCCCAGCCCCCGCAGTCGCGGCGCTATGTCGCGCGATCACACATTCATTGCATAGACCCCCTCCCGATCAAAAAAGCCCTATACCGTTGGCACTCCCGTTATGACCGTGCATAAGTCCGTTGACGATGCGGTTTCAGCCTGGCGCGGCGCCATGGAGATACTTTGCAACCTGCTTCCCGACGGCATCGTTCATAGGGGCGCTCATGGTACATACGCCCTGACTACCGGCGTACCGATGGCGGCTTTGAACGGTGTCTTCAGCTTGGGCCGTCAACCTGATCTGAGAGAAATAGATGCGTTTGCCGCCTTCTTTAGCGACCGTACGCTTCCCTGGAGCATACAGATACGCTCGGAAGCGTCCCGAGACGCGCTCGTGGAAATCGCTAACCGCTATGGTTTGACCCGATCGTACCCAATACCCTTCATGACCCGGCGCCTCGAGGGGGTCAAGCTCTCGATACCGGCGAGTACTGATGTCACCGTACGCCGCATTTCAAAAGATGAGTACCGGATCTACAGGCACGCTGTCACGGCAGGATTCGGAACGCCCAAGCACATTTTTGTGGACCTGACGAGACCAGAGGTAATAGGCGAGAAAGGTATGAGCGCATATCTCGTGGAAGAAGCGGGAACGCCTGTAGCCACATCCTTCGGCGCGCTCATGGACGGGTGTATCGGCGTATTTAACGTATCGACCGTACCCGGGCGCCGCCGGCGCGGCTACGCCCGCATGGCGACGATGGCGGTCCTGCAACACGGCCAGGAAAACGGTGCGCAGACCGCATTTCTTCACTCGTCACCGGCTGGATATCGCGCTTACGAATCCTTGGGCTTTGAGACCGGCGAGACATGGCAGGTGTTTGTGGCGCCTTGAGCGTTACACCCATGATGTCCGATGAGGACGCAGCTTCTACACGATCTTCGCGCGTGCGCTGATCTGAAGGCAGTACCACGTCCATCCGACATGAAGTATACGAAAGGCGGTATCGGTTTCCTATCGTTCGCTCTCCATAGTCTCGCGCGCTTTCGCGCAAGCGTCCCGCTGCCTCCAATTCTATCGTCGATGTTCGTACGCAAAGAAATGGAGGTAACCCATGAAAGCGATCGTCTATAGTCAGCACGGTCTTCCCATCGAAGACCCACGTTCACTATACGAGATGGACGTACCAAAGCCGGAACCGGGTCCGCGAGACCTTTTGGTAAAAATTCATGCGATCTCCGTTAACCCTGCAGACACGAAGATACGAGCCAGCGTTCCCACGGCTTCGCCACGTGTGCTTGGCTGGGACGCGGCGGGTCGCGTCGAAGCCGTCGGTAAAGCCGTGGCCTTGTTCAAGCCGGGCGACAACGTGTTCTATGCCGGCTCCATGGCACGCGCCGGCAGCAACTCCGAGTATGGTCTTGTAGATGAGCGCATTGCCGGCCATAAGCCAGCGACGCTTACGGATGCACAAGCGGCGGCACTTCCGCTTACTTCGCTGACTGCCTGGGAGTTGCTGTTTGATCGGCTGGCCATTCGCGAGGGCGACGGTGAAGGAGACGCACTACTGATCGTTGGTGCCGCTGGCGGCGTTGGCTCCATGCTTGTGCAGCTTGCGCGCGGCTTGACAAAGCTTCGGGTAATCGGCACGGCATCCCGACCTCAGACAAGCGATTGGATCCGCAACCTCGGCGCACACGACGTGATTGATCATTCCCGTCCGCTTGCCGAGCAGTTGCGGACAATTGGGGTTCCTGCCGTGCGCTATGTTGCGAGTCTGACGCATACGGACACTCACTACGCCCAAATCATCGAAGCGCTGTTGCCGCAAGGAAAGCTTTCCCTTATTGACGACCCCGAGACGCTCGACGCGGTTCCATTGAAACGCAAATCTCTGTCCCTGCACTGGGAACTCATGTTCACGCGCTCATTGTATGAGACGCACGACATGATTCGCCAGCACGAAATACTGGAACGAGTCTCCGCCCTGGTCGACAGGGGCGCGCTGCGAACCACCGTGGCAATGAATTTCGGCAGTATCACCGCGGAAAACCTGAGACGCGCTCATGCCCTTATAGAGAGTGGGCGAGCGCACGGAAAGATTGTGCTTGAAGGCTTCTAACAACATCACCTTATACGGAGTACATCTATGAAACGCATCGCCGTTGTCATTCCACCGGAAAAATTCCGCGATGAGGAGCTTTTCATTCCATTGCAGGAGTGGAAAATGGCTGGCATCGAGACGACATTGTTCAGTACGGTCCTGACTGACGTCACGGGAGATCTGGGCGGAAAGATCACGCCTCAAGCATTGCTTGAATCGTTAAACCCCGACGAGTATGACGCGATTTCGGTGATCGGCGGGTCAGGCACGATCACGCATCTTTGGGGCAATGAGACATTGCGCAGCGCGTTGCGCAAGTTCTACGAGGCCCACAAAGCCACCACCGCAATCTGCGCCGGCTCTGTGACGTTGGCGCGCGCGGGCTTGCTAGCAGGACGGGACGCAACGACCTATCCGGCCGAACCGATGATCGACGAACTGAGGAAACACGGCGCGCGATACAAGAATGTGCATGCGGTTACGACCGGGTCTATCGTCACCGGCGACGGTCCCGATGGCGCCAAGGAGTATGCCGACCATGTGATCAGCCTCCTTGAAAACTGATGTGACTTACCCGGACGCGGTTCCATCTCTATGATGCAAGCGTTCGGGGCTCACACATCAACGAACCGGGCTACTGAATCACCTTCGCGCCAGCGAACGGTACGGGCGTAAGCAATTGCAGCAGAACCCGCTGACGCCGCAGGACATCCAGAGACACATCCAGGTCGGAAATCCTATCTGATGCACTGCGGGCATCTCCGATGATACCGATTAATGCACTTTGCACTAGAAGTGCGACGTTTCTTCTCGGCCATGTCAATGCCCAATCGTCATGGCCACCGGGTATCGGGTGATAAGCATTCGCGCGAGGCACTTCGTTTTCTGGCCCCCGAACAGTTCCATTGGCATTCGCAACGCCAAACAGGCCGTTTGCGCGAGCAGCATCGTCGATGAAGTCCGCTACATGCAGGCCGTCCAGCGTGCCTGTGCCGGATGGCTCACGCACCACGCCTGCATCGATTCTGCTTGCGAAGTCCCGCAGTAGCGCTTCAAACGTGTCTACCGCTAGCATGGCGGCGGCATCGAGGCGCGACCGCAAAGCCTGGTCGGAAACCAGAGCGTCGCAACGCCCCCTGTCACGGCGCGTAACCGTGAGGCCGTTCGCGCTGACCTGCGCATCAATGAACTGCATCAGTCTCGCTCGGGTTTCTTTCCATGCGACCGGCGCATATAGTCCAGGCGTCGAAGCCAGGCGGGCGGCGATTTGCTTGCACTGCGTATCGCGCCTCATGCCGGCGAGAATCGGGATTGCGTCGAGGCACAATGTCAACGCGAGATATGGATCGCCAGTTGGTGATGAAGCCCATTCGAATGCGGCCATCACCTCGCCGGAAGTCGACTCAAAGCGGGCCTGATCGGCACGGAACACAGCAACCGATCCCTGTCCTTCCGCAAGAAGCCGCGCTCCATGATAAATCGCGTGCCGTCGGCATACGGCATCGCGCTCTCCACTTTCTTCCAGTTGCGCCTTAGCGTAAGCACGCGTTGTCTCGAGCAGAGTCAATTTCCCTTGCGTACGCCCTACCCCGATTATGATGAGCGACTTCGCGGCGAGGGCGGCGATGAGCCGGCTTGTCTCTACCGCGGAAACATTGCCGCCGCTCAAAACGTGTCGCGCCGCCTCGAACGTCGCCGGCCCGTGAAACACCGCGAGTCGCCTGAATGCCACCTTCTCCTTCGCCGATAACAGCCGGTAACTCCAGTCCAGATTGTCGTGTAACGTGCGATGGCGCGGCAGAGCAGTGCTTTTCCCGAGCATCTGCAAGCGGAATTCCCCGCTCGTCACCTCCGCCAGCACAGGCAAAACAAACGAATCGAGCCGCGCAGCCGCGATTTCAATCGCTAGCGGCAAGCCGTCCAGATCGCGGCAGATCTTGACGACCGCACGCGCATTGACGATGTTCAGTTCGAACCCCGGATTACTGGACGTTGCACGGTCGACAAACAGTTCGATTGCAGAATAGGATGCGACTTCCGACGGTAACGGCTCGCTTTGTTGTGGCGGAACCGCCAAAGGTTCGAGACGCCGTATCCATTCCCCATCAGCCCTCAACGGCTCCCGGCTCGTGGCAAGAACCGTCAGATTGGGCGCCACCGAAAGTACCCGCTCTGCCAGCATCGCGATCGCGCTTACCGCGCATTCGCAACTATCGAGAATGATGAGCGCCCGCCGGTTATCGAGAAATGCTTCGATGTCGGCCAGCGGATGAGCACTTCGACCCGCCATGCCCAGCCCCTGACGGAACTGGTGTTCCAGCTCTTCCGGGTCGTCAATCGTCGCAACGTTGACGACGTAGACCGATTCAACTTCTTTGAGCGCACAGGCGCGCTGAGCGGCAACAATGGCCAGCACGGTTTTTCCGACTCCGCCCGGACCGACAATCGTGACCAGGCGATGTTCGCCGATATCTCGCACAAGGCTTTCTATAGCGAGCTCACGACCGATAAGACGCGGCGGCTGCAACGCGTATGTCTGTCGCTCTTGAGCCAAGGTGGCAACGGTGATCGGCTCAGTAAAACGATAGCCACGCCGCGACACTGTTGAGACGTATGAGCGCGTGCAGCCTGCGGCACTAAAAGCCCGCCGAAGCGCTGCTACTGCAGAGCGCAGATTCGACTCGTCGATGTGGCGTGTTCCCCAGGCTTCGAGAATCAACTGTTCTCGACCCACAATCTCTCCGGCGTGGGCCAATAGCACTGTGAGCACGTTATATGAAGGCTCGCCAAGCCGCACAGGTTGATCGCCGCATAGCAGTACCCGCCGGGAAGGGACTAGCCGGAACGGTCCGAAGGTTATTTCGGAACCCGGCGAGTGGCGGCGCACGACGTCGATTCGATCAGCCATTGCATCTTCCTGCGGTTCATGAGACGTCAAATTTCGAACTCGATTACGGCGGCAAGCACAAGGGTATTCGAATCGAACCGGTTGCTACGTATCCGTTTTGATTATATCTCGTGGTCCAGAATGTTCGCCGGCATGTGGTCGCCAGCCTTTAGCAGCCGGACAGACGGACCCCACGAAACCTTCTGGCAAAGGTCGATCGGCGCGACCGCCGCTCGCCAGTAGCACCGAATGCGACAGTCGCTCCTGAGCAACGCCATGACTGAAGACCCGCCGTTCCCTGTAAGTCAACGCAGGAATTTGCCAATGCACGATTTATCTTTATTCACAACTATTCACATCGATTAATCACGCGCGAGACGAATCTGAGCGGTCCTTAAACGTGGGCGCCGCGGCTATGCTCCAGGCCATGGAAAGGCTGCTTACATTTGCACTCAATAAACCACAACATCTGACATGACAGGTGCAGATCGCGCCAACAAACTTACCGCATAGTCCTTCTCCGTGTGTGCGGCTGCTCCATGAAAAAACATCTTGCATCTATCGACGATCCGGCACATCGCGTAAGGACCACGGAGATGGATATCGCCGTCCCGTCAGAAGGCGAGCGTCAGCGCTTTTCCCTGGTGTCAGAGTTCGCATGGCGCGTACCAGTGCGCGAAGCAAGCGCCACCTCTTCCACCAGACCGGTTGTGGTCGCAACGCGATGGACACGCACAAAACCAGGCACACAGGCGCTGATTCACCATACCGCCAACGATCGGCACATCGTTGCGATTGCATTGATGCCGACGGACATCGAGTTCTTCTCGGGGACGCGGCTGATGCATGACGGTCGCCTCGCGACCGGCGCCATTCAAGTCAGTGGCGCGAATAGCGAATCGACCGCGTTGTTTCGTGCGCCATGTGACGTGCTGCATCTGCACGTCCCCGACAGTCTTATCGCCCAGCAATACGAAAAGGCGCTCGGAGACTCCCTCAACGCAAAGCGCCTTTTCAGCGACGCCCACTTCTTCTTCGATCCGGAAATTGAAAGGCTTAGCCTCGCGATACTTACCGCAACGGACCTCGAGAGTGCGGCGGGTGGCCGCTATGTAGAATCGCTTTCGTGTGCAATCGTCGCGAAAATCCTCGGTCGGGAAATCGATGCCCAGCTCGAGGCGAGGACCGGGAGAACAAAAAACCGACTGGTAGGCTGGCGCTTGCGACGTGCCGTCGCCTATATAGAAGCCAATCTTTCGCTACCGATCCGTCTCGACGATATTTCGTCGAGCGCCGGTTTGACGAAAATGCACTTTGCCGCGCAGTTCCGGGAATCAACGGGCTACTCCCCGCACGCGTACGTAATTTACAGACGCATCAGGAGAGCCGAGACACTGCTCCGTCAAAAGCAGTACAACATACTCGAAGTGGCGCAAAGCTGCGGGTTCGCCAGTCATGCCCACTTCTGCTCTGTTTTCAAGAAAACGACTGGCTATTCGCCAAGCCAATGGCGCGTACGCTTCGCGGCGGCGTCCGCGCATACCGAAAATGCCGGATAAGCGCACCGGTCCAATTGCCTTGACAGGCGAGAGCACGGCCATGGGACGATCTTCCCGTCAAAACATCGTGCTAAACGTCATCGAGCTCGACCTGCGGCGTAAGATTTTCCGCCTCGATCCGGAAGCAGTCCGCCAGCAGTTGGGCAGCTGCATTTTGCGTGTTCCGACGCTGGTAGAGCACGACCTCGCGCATCGTATCGAGCGGCGGCACCGACAGGATGGAAATGCGGCCGCGTGCTGCATACTCGTACGCGTACGACATCGGCAAGATCGCAACGTATTCCCCCTTTGACAGCAGTTCGACGTTGAGCCCAACCGAACCGGACTCGACGGCTGCATCCGTGGCGATATTCATCCCCCCTTTTTTCATGAAGAGCGCCAACGCTTTATACGACGGGGACTCTTGTGGAGGGACAATCCACTTCAGACCAGCCAGGTCATGAGCCGATAAAGGCCGCCCGTGAACCCGCAACGAATTTTGAACGCCCGTCACGAAGACGCACGGCTCATGGTAGAGCACCTCCTGAGAGATTTCAGAAATCTCCTTGCTACCTGTTCGTGCAATCACGAGGTCAATTTCGTCGTTGAGCAAAGCATTCAACAATGGGTCAAGCAGCCCTTCGGTAAGCGAGATGGACGCCTGCGGCGCACGCGTGATGAAATTCGCCACCGCGCCAGAGATAAACGAATGGGACAGCGTCGTGACGGAACCTAATGTTACCCTGCCAGCTGTCCCCGCTATCAGCGAAGACACGTCCCTTTGAGCGTATCCAATCTGCCGAAGTACCTCCTTTCCGCGAACGGCAAATATCTCCCCGACGTCGGTCAGAACCACATTCCGCCCCACACGTTTTGTCAGCTCAGTTCCAAGCGCCTGCTCGAGCTCGGAGAGCTGCTTGGAGACTGCAGCCTGAGTGACGTTAAACGCACGCGCAACCTTGGTCACCTGCTTCAGATCAGCCAGGGCGGCGAGAAGCCTCAGGTGAGTCAACCTGAGTCCACTGGAAAAAAAACGCTCAACAGGAGTCTGCATATTAGATATCCCTCTCATTACCGCTCGGTAATGAGACCGTACGTAGAAGTGATTTGTCAATAACTGGCCGGAAACGTAGCATCCGCTTGAACGAGAGCACCCGGTTGTCAAAGCGATCCAGTCTTTCGCATAACGGATCAACTCGCAAGATTATTCTGCGATGACCTGTTTGAGTAAAGGGGTGTCTGCATATCTACGCGGTTTCATCAGCCGCATCCGAATTCGCCCGTTGCCGTGCTTCACGTTCGAGATCGGTCAGCTGTTCGTTAAACCAGAAGCTCGCGTCCTATGCTCCATCATCACTACCAGAACGATTCTTTTCTGGCCGGCATTGACCTTTCCGACCTGTACGACGCCGTGCAGGGAGTTCGTGATCTGCTCGGAACCGCATTGAAGGCGACAGGTGCGCAACGCGTTGTGCTTGCAAGCATAAAACGTAGTGCAATTCTGATCGAAGCAGAAGGCTTTACAGAGAGCGATCAGACGAATGTGCGCATACATCCGCGCGTATTTCTCGACGACGACCCACCGCGAGCGATCGTTGAGATCGTCGCGAACGCCCGGGCGCCGCTCGCTTTGGACGATTTGAACGTGCTCTACCAGAGCGACGAACCATTCAGCCATTCCGTATCCAGTCCGCAGTCGCTGCTCTGTCTTCCAGTCATTCATGTACATGCAGTAATAGGAGCGATCCTGCTAATCGGCAACAGCACGAGCCAACTCACGTTAGCCGATAGATACGCGCTCGGCACGATGGCAAAAGATTCCTTGATGCTGTTAGGTCACCCCGACTATTTCGAAGTACGACAGAACTCCGGAAGTGCAAACATACGGGCAGAAATTGCGCTAGACACGATACGGCATGAACTTGGAGAGGCACTGCGCGTCGACCACCTGGCTACCAGTGAAGGAGACCGCGTTCCCCGCCTCCACGACAGACTGTATGCGCTGCTCGAGCAGGAGGCGTCTGGAGTCCGATGGCTCCAACCAAGCGAGCCGCCTCGCGAGAAGGACAATTCAACATTGTGGCGCGTGGTCAGCGATACAACCCGCACACTGAGATTGATCGGCGAGTTTCGCGAACTCATCGACGGATCACGGACAAGACGTGGTGTTTTCGACCTGAACGAAGTGGTGATCGAGTCGCTAGCGTCGTTGGGACCACGGCTGCGTCAGGCCAATGTGCGCGCCAAGGTGCAGAATTTCCTGACCGGCGAGTCGCTGGTTGCAGGCGATCGGATGCTTGTCTCCCAGGCCGTAAGGCAAGCGCTAAACAATTCGGTTGACGCCATGTCCGGCATCGACGATCGGGATCGAATCCTGTCGGTCCGTTGCGATCGCATCGGCGCCGAGAGCATCGGGCTTGAAATCTCCGATACCGGATCTGGCATGGAAGGTGAGGCGGAGAAACTTTTTACCGCCTTCTACACGACCAAGCCCGAACGCCTCGGTTTAGGTTTGGCGCTTATCCGGCTTATCTTCGAACTCCACAACGGAACAGCAACGGTCGAACCCAATGTCCCGTTCGGGCTGATATTTCGCGCGACGCTCCCCATGTGCAACTGACCTTGCCTGTGTAGCGATCAAAAAGCCTATGCAGGCTGTGGCATGGTCAACGCTTCGAGGCGCTCGCGGAGCGTGGCATGGAGCTGGCGAATCGCGGGAAGGAACTGTTTTCGATGGGGACATATAAGGTTGAGCGGTGCGGGTTCGCCGGGCTGTTGCGGCAGCACGACCTCGAGACGCCCGGCATGCACGTCCGTGCAAACGTCGATCCATGACTTGTACGCAATACCGCGGCCATCGATCGCCCAACGCCGAACCACATCCGCGTCGTCACAAAAAAGCGTCCCATTGACGGTAAACCGACGCCGTTCGCTGCCGTCGGGGAAGACCCATTTGTCATACACGCGGCCCCCTAGCACATATAGAAGGCAACGATGAGCAGCAAGATCGTCCAGACGTTGCGGCCTCCCATGCCGGCCAAGATAGGATGGTGAGGCGACAAGCACCCGACGATTGCTTTCTGCAAGCGGCAATGCAATGTAGCTCGCGTCTTCGGCAACGCCGTAGCGGATCGCAACATCCACGGGATCCCGAAACACATCTGCGAGATGATCCGATAGAAATAGGCGAAGTGACAGGCCTGGATGCGCATCGCTGAAGTTGGTAATCCATTCGAGCAGCACGTTTCGTCCAAGATCAGACGGCGCAGCGACTTGTAGCACGCCCCGCAATGAGTCGCCGCCCCCGGACACGCGCTCGTTTCCCTCATGCAGGACCTGCAGGACCTCCTTCGCATAGGGAAGATACTGGTTCCCCTCGTCCGTCAGCCTGAGACTTCGCGTCGATCGCGCGAACAGCCGCACGTCGAGCTCGCGCTCAAGCCGCTGTATCGCGGCACTCACCTGGCCCGGCAACAGGTCTGCTTCCCGAGCCGCGTTTGAGAAGCTCCCCAGTGCGGCGGTTCGTACAAACAGGACCAGGTCGTCAAGTCGAATCATCTTCATTCCTGCAGTGAAAGTTATATCCGGCTAGCCCGGTTACTCATGTGCCGGCGCCACGACATGATTCCGAGCGGCGTCGGATTGCTTCAAAGGATAGCGCCGGATCACACACGACCTACCTCATGGCAAAAACATGAAACGCATTGCTGTCATCACTCCGCCAGAGCAATTCCAGGAAGAACAACTATTCACGTTGCTGGAAACATGGAATAACCATGGCGTCGATACCAAACTGTTTTCCACAACCCTCGCTCAAGCAACAGGAGAGCGAGGAGGAAAGGCACGGCCTCATGGACTCATCGCGTCTGTCAAGGTAGAGGACTTTGACGCGATAGCCGTAACCGGTGGCCGCGGTTCACTTGCCTGTTTATGGGACAACGTCGAGCTTCACAAGATGTTGCAGACTTTCGATTTCGCACGCAAGCCGACCACTGCGATCTGCGCCGGCGTCATCGCCCTTGCCCGCGCCGGCTTGCTCGTCGGCAAGGCGGCCACTGTGTTCCCGGCGCTCCAGATGATCCAGGAAATCCGTTCGCGCGGCGCGATTTATATCCCCGCCGAAGTCATTTCAACCGGCTGGATTGTCACCGCAGCGCAGTCTGAACATGCTGAATTGTTTGCATCATATGTGATCAAGGTAATTGAGAAGCGCAAGGAATTGGCGTTCTAAATCCGCCTCCCGCTGGGTCGCCTGCGTGACATGGGCGAACTGGCTCTCACGGTGCTGGCCAATCGCGCCGAGCAGGTCTGCAATGCTGCAGAGCGGGATTCTCGCATTCGTCTGAGCCATGGGGTCATGTTTTTAACGCTATAGCACGATCGGATCGTGCGCGTGCGAAAGTCGCGCGCATGATTTAGATACTGCCGGGAATCGTACGGAATTACATTTTTCTGGCCCGTCGGTTTTGCGGGCACGCGGGTCCGCCTGGTTTGCGAGACGCCGGTGAGCCCGACACCGTTACCACCTGAGTTTGAGCCCTGAGGGAATTCCGATGCAAAGTACCCGTTCCACGCTCGTCCTCGCCACCATCGATCTGTCCTTCCATCACGCGGCCGCAGGTGCCGTACAGGCGATCCTCGAGAAACATGGCGTAAGCGTAGTCGAACTTCGTGCGCCCCATGAAGAAGCGTTCAAGCTGCTCGAAGACGGCAAGGCGGACATGTTATGCAGCGCGTGGTTGCCTGGCAGTCACGAGGTCTATTTCGCCCCTATTGCTAAAGAATTCGAAAAGCTCACCGTGCTATACCACCCGTATGCGCTATGGGGCGTGCCTGACTTCATCCCTGCGGCACAGGTATCGGCGGTCGCCGATCTCACGCGACCCGAGGTCGCACGACGGATGAACAAGGTGATCCAGGGCATTAATCCGGGCGCGGGCATTAGCCGCTTTTCCGTCGAAATTCTGGAGCATTACGGCCTTACAGGCCTTGGATACTCCTTTGAGAACGGCTCGCTTGATGCCTGCGTCGGCGCTTTCGAACGCGCGGTCCAAAACGGCGACTGGGTCGTGGTTCCACTTTGGCAGCCTCAATATCTCTTCGCATGCTACAAGATACGCGAACTCAGCGAGCCGAACGGGCTGCTGAGAGGCAAAGATGAAGCCACGCTCGTGCTGAGAAAGAGCCGCTTGCCGGATCTGCCGGCCGCCGCGATAGAAGAATTGCGTGCAACGTCTCTCGGCAACGCGGAAGCGACCCGGCTCGACTATCTCGTCTCACGAGGAAACATGTCGGCCATCGAAGCCGGAAGGAATTACCTTGCTCGTCGTGCTTAGCCGCGGACGAGCGGTGATGCGCGTGCGTCGCAGCGCACGAATTCAAAAAATGGCATTTTTCGTATCTGCACACAACAAGGGAAACTACATGAATCGCCGCAATACAATCGCGTTGTCTCTGCTGGCCGTCGCAATGGGTATGCTTGGCGCTCCGTCATACGGGCAGCCGACGTCGGCCGACTCGAAGCCTCTGGCCGAAGACAGGCCTATCGGCCATATCGAGGCAGTCCATGAGTTTTACGATGCAATGCCGACCGGCGTGACGCGGGCGCCAAATGGGCGCATCTTCGTGAACTTCCCGCGGTGGGGCGACGACGTTCCGTTCACTGTCGGGGAGATTGTTGGAGATCGCGTGGTCGCGTACCCCAACGCTCAAATGAATCGCCCTGATAGCAAGCACCCGGCGTCGAGCCTGTTGAGCGTGCAAAGCGTCGTCGCGGATTACAGAAACCGGTTGTGGATTCTGGACACGGCAGCGCCCAGCTTTTCAGCGCCGCTTCAGGGCGGAGCGAAGCTCGTTGCGGTGGACTTAGCCTCCAACAAAGTTGTGAAGACAATCATTTTCAAGCCGGATGTGTTGTATTCGACGACCTATGTCAATGATGTCCGGTTCGATTTTCGTGTTGGCGATGAAGGCATTGCGTATATCACGGATTCGTCGGCTAATGGTCCTGGCGGCATTATCGTGGTCGATCTGGCGAGCGGCAAGGCGTGGCGCAAGCTGACCGCCCACTACTCGACACAGGTGGATCAGTCGTTCGTTGCGGTAGTCGAGGGACGAGAAATGCGGACGGCTGGGCCCGGTGGCACACACCCTGCCTTGCATATCGCATCTGACGGTATCGCTTTGTCCGCGGACGGGAAGACACTCTATTACTCGCCGCTGTCAAGCCGGCATCTCTATTCGATTCCCACCGCACTACTGCGTGATCGCGACATTCCGGAAGCGAGCGTGGAAGCAGCGGTCAAAGACCTGGGTGAGAAAGGCGCTTCGGATGGGCTCGAATCCGATGCGAGCGGAGCAGTCTATGCAGGAGACTACGAGCGCAACAGCATCCGCAAGATGAGCACCGATGGAACGTGGGAAACGATCGCGCATGACCCGCGAATCCTCTGGCCCGATACGCTTTCAGTCGGTAACGACGGGTATCTGTATTTCACGGCGAACCAGTTGAACCGGATGGCGCTTTTCAATAATGGATCCGATTTGCGCAAGAAGCCGTACACGCTTTTCCGGATCAAGATCGATGCGGCCCCGGTCGACCTGAAGCCTTAAGGAAAATTGCGTTTGTTCGACTAGATCCGAAACGGGAAGTCTGCAACGATGGCGGACTTCCTTACCAGATCCGCCACTGAACGGGCTTCCATCTTTCTCATCATTCTGCCCCGGTGGATCTTGACGGTTATCTCGCTTAGCGCCAATTTCTCGGCGATCTCCTTGTTGAGCATGCCCGTTACGACATGATGCATTACCTGTCGCTCGCGTGGCGTGAGGGTCTCGAAGCATCGGCGCACGAGTGAAGTCCTGCTTTCGGACATCAGACGCTTCGCGTCTTCGCTGAGTGCCCTGCTCACCGCATCGAGCATGTCCTGGTCACGGAAAGGCTTGGTCAGGAAGTCTATCGCGCCGGCCTTCATTGCCATGACGGACATCGCCACATCGCCGTAACCGGTTACGAAAACGATCGGAATACGCAGTGCCCCATCGGCGAACTGCCGTTGTAACGCAAGTCCGCTTTCGCCGCGCAGGCGAACGTCGAGGACAAGACAGCTCGGCACCGGCGGCCTGATATGCGCGAGAAACGTGCTTGACGTATCGAAGGTCTCCGCGTGCACGCCCAGAGATTTGAGCAACGATGCGAGAGCGGCTCGCGTCAGTTCGTCGTCGTCGAGGATATAGACGATTGACGACGGCCGCTCGCCGCTGGTGGCGTTTCTGGAAGAAGAAATAGGTGGGTTCACGTTTCTTGAGGTTCATCCGGTCATTGCGAGAGCAGAGGCCCTCGCAATGACCGTCAGCGTTCTAGAGCAGCGAGGGTATTTGCGGATCGACCTCAACTTCGAGGAGGTACGGCTTGCCGCACGACATCGCCCGGGTCAACGTTTCCTTCAATCGCTCAGGTTCGGCAATCCGCTCTCCATCCACGCCGTAGCCTTTCGCGATCGACACGAAATCCAAGCCAGGCAGATCAAGCCCTGGAACGTTCGGCGTGTCGAGCTGCCTCGCAAACGACTTCAGAATGTTGTACGCGCCGTTTCTCACGATGACGAACAGGATTGGCAGTTCGTGCTGCGCGGCGGTCCACAACGCCTGAATGACATAGTTTGCCGAGCCATCGCCGACGATGCTGATGACCTTCCGGGGCCGCGGCGCGTCCTGCTCGGCGAGCGCAACGCCAGCGGCAGCAGCAAGCCCGTAACCCAGCACGCCGCTGGACATCGAGAAAAATGAGCGGGGATGCGCGGTCGGCAAGCGCTGACGCAGTTGCTTCATCGTCGACAGCGACTCCTGCGTCACGACGCTGTCCGCGGGACGCGCCTGCTCGATCGAGTAATACAGGAAGTCGGGGGTGATCCGCCGACCCGCTGCCGGAACCGCAAGTTCGGCCATCGGCGGAGGCGCCGATCGTTCCGATTGCGCAACCGCATGGGCCAGCACGGCACAAGCCCTGCCTGGGTCCGCCAGAAAGCTATCGCCGACCGGTGCTCTCGCCGCCTCCGACGCATCATCGGTGATGTGGTAAAGATGCGCACCAGCGGGAATGTATTCGCCGGGAATGTACGGATAGTAGCGAAATACAGGGGCTCCAATTACGACGATGACGTCGTGACCACGCAGTTGCTCCGCAAGGGGGCCGATTGCCGCCGGTAGCGTGCCGCGGTATAGCGGATGGCTCTCCGGAAAGCCGGGGCGCCCCTCCGCAGGGGCCGCCCAGACACCGCAACGCAGGCGCTCGGCGAGCCGGACAGCGTCGTCCCACCCGCCGCTTTGGTCGACCGCCCCGCCCATGATCAGCGCCGGAGAACGCGCTTTACCAAGCGCTTTGATTACTGGCTCGAGCAATACTGGATCGGCGCCTAATCGGCGTTCAACGAATCTGATCGAAGGCTCGCGCGGGCACGGCTTATCCGCGTCGTCCATCGGAATGGAGAGGAATACGGGTCCTGCGGGCGGTTGAATTGCCGTCAGGTATGCGCGCAGCAGCGCCCCCGGCACATCTTCGGCACGCGCCGGCTCGTAGGACCACTTTACGTACGGCTGCGCAATCAGATGCGGTTGCGCATTCGTCAGATAGGGTTCCATCAACAGCATTTCGCGAGTCTGTTGTCCCGCGGTAATAATGAGCGGCGCGCGGTTATACCATGCGCTCTCGATGTTTCCGAGCGCGTTTCCCATTCCGGCGGCGGTATGCAAGTTGACCAGCACCGCTTCGCCCGTGACCTGCGAAAACGCATCCGCCATCGCAACTGCCGGAGCTTCCTGGAGTGCCAGTACGTAGCGAAAATCAGGCGGGAAGTTCTGCAAAAAGGTCTCTTCCGTGGAGCCCGGATTACCGAATATCGTCGTCAGTTTCAACTGGCGCGCGACGTTAAAAAAGGCTTCTCGAACGGTTGCCATATTTTTTCCCTCAGTTGTACGGATCTTAGCCAGCCTGTGAGACCGAAGGCGGGGGCGACCCAGCAGGCGATACGCTTATCAGCTTGCGATTGACGAATTCAGCGAAACCCAGTTCGGACAGTTCGCGCCCATAGCCGGAGTTCTTGACGCCACCGAACGGCAGTTCCGGCGCAGTCCAGGTGGGGTGATTGATAAAGACCATGCCGCTTTCGACCCGGTCGGCGATCCGTCGGCCGCGTTCGATGTCGGCTGTGAATATTGAGCCGCCAAGACCAAACGGCGTCGCGTTCGCCAGTTCGATTGCCGCATCCTCATCGTCCACCACGTAGAACGACACAACAGGCCCAAAAAGCTCCTGCGTATAGAGCGGATTGCTGCTGTCGATGTTCGTCAGGATCGTGGCTTCGAGGAAAAAGCCCGGTCTGTCCACGCGCTTCCCCCCGAGCGCGACGCGCGCCCCAGCGGCACATCCGACCTCAATCTGGTTCAGCAGTCCTTTTAGCGCGCTGTCCGACGACACGGGACCGAGCGTCGTGGCAGGATCGTTCGGGTCGCCGACCCTCAAGGCGCGCATTCTCGTGATCAGGCCATCGAGAAAGGTCGCGCCTCGCTTTCTGCCGACGACGATCATGCGCTTGGAAGCAACACAACTCTGACCGGTGTTATTCATCCGCCCCCAGACTGCGTTGTCCAGCGCTGCTTCAAGCGGCGCATCCTCGAGCACGATCAGCGGATCACTTCCGCCAAGCTCCATCACGGACTTTTTCAATGCCCGCCCCGCGCGTTCAGCCACAGCGGCGCCCGCCTTCTCGCTGCCGGTAACGGTCGCGCCACGTACTCGCGGATCGTCGATCAACGCCGCAACCTGCGCGGCCGATGCATTGATGTTCGTGTAAATACCCTCCGGCGCACCGTCGATGCCATCGAACAGACGGGCAAAAGCACGCGCGCATTGCGGCACGTTGCTCGCGTGCTTGATCATGACCACGTTGCCGACCATCAGTTGCGGACCGACCACGCGCGCAAGCTGGTAATACGGAAAGTTCCAGGGTTCCACGCCGAGAATGACGCCGATCGGCCGCGTCTCGACGACGCACCCCGGACGTTCGTTTAGAGAAACTGGCTGCAGAAATTCTGCTGCCCGCTGCGCGTAGTAGTCGAGAATATCCGCGGCCAGCTGCACCTCGCCTCTAGCCTGTGCGATCAGCTTGCCCATTTCGAGCGTCACGTATTGCGCGTACTCCTCGGCGTTTGCGCGCAGCTTCGCAGCGACCGCTTTGACGACACGGGCACGATCTTCCACCTCACGGTGCCTCCAGTCCCCCTCGTAGCAGTCGTGCGCGCGCGTCAACAGCGCGCGCAGTTCCTCGTCTGAAGTGTTCGGATAGACATCCAGCACCTCTCCGGTAGCAGGATTCACGGTCTGATAGGTCATCAATCTCTCCAAATTTCTTATGGAACGTGCAACCCGGGACGGGCGCACACCTGACTAAACTGAAACGAGATACTTCCTCACACTCGTTTCGTCCCACGCGATTCCCGCTCCGGGCGCCGACGATGCCGAAACAGTCCCATCCTTTGGAGTAAGCGGGTCAGCCAGGATCGGACATGCCCAGTCGACCCACTCGAGCCAGTGAGCCGTCGGCGTCACGCGCAACAAATGAGCAGCGATCTCGGGATAGAGATGGTTGGAGAACTGGACGCCGGCAGCGGCTGCAACATTGCTCGCGCGAAGCCAGCCTGTCACGCCGCCGATTCGCATCAGGTCCGCCATCGCATAGTGCACGGCGCCCGCACGGAGGAAGGTCAGCAAGTCGCGCGCACCGTAATAGTTCTCCCCCATTTGCAATGGCGTACGAACTTTCCGTGCGAGTTCCGCGTATCCGTGGACGTTGTCGTAAGCTATAGGTTCTTCGAACCAGTAAAGCCCTACGTCGTCGAGTTCGTGGCAACGTCGGATCGCATCGCCGAACCCCAACGCCTGATTGAAATCCACCATGAGGTCGACTTCCAGGCCAACGCTGTCTCGCACCGCCTGAATTGCCGCAAAGTCATCCTTTAGATGCACGTTGCCGAGACGCAACTTCATTGCGGTAAAACCGCCTTCTCGCTGCAGATCTCGCGCCTCGGCTCCGAGCGTGTTGATCTCATGGCGCCACAGGCCGTTGCTGTTATACGCCCGCACCGGACCCGGTGTTCCTCCGAGGAACACTCCTAGCGGCAGGCCTGCTGCCTTAGCCAGACCGTCCCATATAGCCATATCCATGGCCGAGGTCGCGATCGTGGACATGCCCGATACCCCGACCACATTGAGTGCCTTCATCGCACCTTCGAATGCATCGAATGGCGCAATAGGCTTGCCTCTTAGTGCTTCCTCGAGATCGCGCAATTCCGCGATCACCGCCGGCACGGCTGACGCACGATACGGCGCAACGTAGCTCCGACCGAGGATGCCATCGGAAAGGTCGAGGTCCAGTAGCACGAGAGAAGTCGGAGGCCAAGCGGTCTTAGGAAGACAAAACATTCTACCAACTCCTTGGCTCACAGAACGACATGGCTAC
>NZ_JAVHZD010000062.1:0-19324 GCF_031119615.1 Paraburkholderia sp. SARCC-3016
CCAAGCGGTCTTAGGAAGACAAAACATTCTACCAACTCCTTGGCTCACAGAACGACATGGCTACGATCCGACTTAGGCGCGGGCGATGCGGGCGTTGCGCGAGGTGCTGGAAAAGACTGAGAACGTGGGCGACCGCTTCGCCGAAGAAGCGCGGCGCATTCACTATAACGAAGCGCCCGCACGCAATATTCGCGGTGTCACGACACCCGAAGATGCAAAAGCTCTGGTCGAAGAAGGCATCGACGTGATGCCGCTGCCGATTCCTGCCGCGCTGAAAGAACCGCTGCAATAACGTGCGCGGTGTCCCGGCGGCGAGGCACTCAACGTGAAGGGGCCGCGGCAGGGAGAATCCGCGTATGGATCTGAACTACACGCCCGCCGAAAACGAATTTCGCGCCGCGATTCGCGCATGGCTCGCGGCGAATCTGCCGCGCGCGCTCTCCGATAAGGTTCTGCAGCACAAACGTCTGAATCGCGACGACTACGTGAGCTGGCACAGGCTGACCGGAGCGCGCGGCTGGTCCGCGCCCGCGTGGCCGGCCGGGTACGGCGGCCCTGGCTGGAACGCGATCCAGCGCCATATCTGGGATGAGGAATGCGCGCGCATCGGCGCGCCGCTCGTGCTGCCGTTCGGCGTATCGATGGTCGCGCCGGTGCTGATGAAATACGGCAGCGATGCCCAGAAGCAGCACTATCTTCCGCGCATTCTCGACGGCACCGACTGGTGGTGCCAGGGCTATTCCGAGCCGGGCGCCGGTTCGGATCTCGCGTCGCTGCGCACGCGTGCCGAGCGCAGCGGCGACCGCTACGTGGTGAACGGCCAGAAAACGTGGACCACGCTGGGCCAGCATGCGGACATGATGTTCTGCCTCGTGCGCACCGATGGCGATGCGAAGAAGCAGGAGGGCATCTCGTTCCTGCTGATCGACATGAAGAGCCCCGGTATTACGGTGCGGCCGATCATCACGCTCGACGAAGATCACGAAGTCAACGAAGTCTTTTTCGAAGACGTCGAGGTGCCGCTCGAGAATCTCGTCGGCGAAGAAAATCGCGGGTGGACTTACGCGAAGTATCTGCTGGGCCACGAGCGCACCGGCATCGCGCGCGTCGCCAGTTCGAAGCGCGAGCTGGTATTCCTGAAGCGGCTCGCGCTCGCGCAGCACAAAAACGGCAAGCCGCTGCTGCATGATCCCGTGTTCGCCGCGAAGGTCGCGAGCGTCGAGATCGATCTGATGGCGCTCGAGGTCACGGTGCTGCGCGTCGTCGCAAACGAAACGCAGGGGCGCGGGCCGGGACCGGAGGCGTCGCTGCTGAAAATCAAGGGCACGGAAATTCAGCAGGCGCTGACCGAACTCATGGTCGAAGCAATCGGACCGCTGGCCGCGCCGTTCGACGTGCCGTTCCTCGAAGGCGAGCGCGCACACAGCATAGCCGGCGACGACGATGCGGCGCCGCTTGCCGCGTACTACTTCAACTTCCGCAAGACGTCGATTTACGGCGGCTCGAACGAAATCCAGAAGAACATCATCGCGCAGATGATGCTCGGACTTTGAGGAGCGGCGCATGGACTTCACGTTCAACGACGAACAGCAGCAACTGGCGAACGCGCTGCGCCGGTATCTGGAAAAGGAATATGGATTCGAGGCGCGCCGCGCGATCATCGCGTCGGCGGCGGGCGTGTCGGATACGCAGTGGGCCGCATTCGCCGAACTCGGTCTGAGCGCGTTGCCGGTACCCGAAGCGCACGGCGGGTTTAGCGGCAATGCGATCGATATGCTGGTCGTGATGCAGGAGCTGGGGCGCGCGCTCGCCGTCGAGCCGTACTGGGCGACCGTAACGGGCGTCGAGGCGCTGCGGCTTGCGGGCGGCGACGAAGCCGACCACGCACTGCTCGACAAGGTCGCACGAGGCGAACTCAAACTTGCCGTCGCGTTTCACGAGCCGGGCGCGCGCTATGACCTGTTTGCAGTCGGGACGAAGGCCGCGCGGCACGATCATCGATACATGCTCGACGGCACGAAGTCCGTCGTTCAGCAAGGTGCACAGGCCGACTTCTGGATCGTGCCCGCGCGCGTCGATGCCGGCGAGATCGCGTTGTTCGTCGTTGCGCGCGGTGCCGCGGGTGTCGACGTCACCGACTATCGGACCATCGACGGCCAGCGCGCCGCAACGCTAAGGTTCGCCCAAACGCCTGCGCGGCCACTGAGCCTTGGCGATACGCGAGCCGGCGCGGCCACGCTCGAGCGCATCGCCGACTACGCTACGGTGCTGCTATGCGCTGAAGCGCTCGGCGCACTCGACGCGCTGAACCGGGCGACAGTCGAATACACGAAAACCCGCGAACAGTTCGGCGCACCGATTGCGCGTTTCCAGGCGCTGCAGCATCGGATGGTCGATATGATGATTCACACCGAACAGGCGCGCTCGCTCACGTACGTGGCGGCAATCCGCTATGCAACGAGCGCCGCTGACGACGAGCGGCGCCGCGCGGTGTCGGCGGCTAAGGCGCGCATCGGGCAGGCGGCACGCTTCGTCGGTCAGCAGGCGATCCAGTTGCACGGCGGCATGGGCATGACGAACGAGGTGATGGCGGCGCATCTGTTCAAGCGGCTTTCGATCATCGAAACGACGCTTGGCGATGTCGATCACCATCTCGCGCGCTTCGCCGCGCTACCGGGTTTCGCGGCCGCCGACGCCATCGATTGACGGCCGTGGTCCAGTTCCAATTCACCGACGCAAGGGGCAGACATGGGGCTCAGCTATGAAGACTTCGAAGTGAACAGGACATACGAGATCGGCGAGCACACGTTCACGCGCGACGAGATCGTCGCGTTCGCGCAGCAGTTCGATCCGCAGCCGTTTCACGTCGACGAAGCAGCGGCGGCCGCGTCGCCGTTCGGCGCGCTGATCGCAAGCGGCTGGCACACGTGTTCGGTGATGATGGGTCTGCTCGTGCGTCATTCGACAGCGGGCTCGACGTCGATGGGCTCGCCCGGCATCGACGATATCCGCTGGCTCAAGCCCGTGCGCGTCGGCGACACGATCCGCATGACGTCGACGGTGCTCGACAAGCGCGTGTCGTCGAGCAAGCCTGACCGGGGCATCGTGACGACGCAGTGGGAGGGCGTCAATCAGCATGGCGAGACGGTGATCACGGTGCGCGCCAAAGTGATCTACGGCTTGCGGCATCCGGGCGCGCCCGGGTGACGGCCGACGTGGATACCGCGCTTATCGGTTCGAACCCGCATCCGCGTACTTCGCCAGTTCAAGCTTCGCGATCGCATTGCGATGCACTTCGTCGGGACCATCGGCGAACCGCAGCCAGCGTGCCGTCGTATAGGCATAAGCGAGCGGAAAGTCATCGCTCATGCCAGCCCCGCCGTGCGCCTGAATCGCCCAGTCGATCACCTGGCACGCCATATTCGGTGCGACGACCTTGATCATCGCGATCTCGCCGCGTGCGCCTTTGTTGCCGACCGTGTCCATCATGTAGGCGGTTTTCAGCGTCAGCAGACGCGCCTGCTCGATCATGCAACGCGCCTCGGCAATGCGCTCCTGCGTGACGGTCTGCGCGGCGATCGGCTTGCCGAACGCGACGCGCTGCAGCGCACGCTTCGACATCAGTTCGAGCGCGCGCTCGGCAAGACCGATCAGCCGCATGCAGTGGTGAATGCGGCCCGGCCCGAGCCGCCCCTGCGCGATTTCGAAACCGCGTCCGACGCCGAGCAGCAGATTCGACGCCGGCACGCGCACGTTGTCGAGCGTAATCTCCATATGGCCGTGCGGCGCATCGTCGTAGCCGAACACCGTGAGCGGCCGATGCACGGTAATGCCGGTCGCGTCCGACGGGACGAGGATCATCGACTGCTGCTGATGGCGCGGCGCATCGGGGTCGGTTTTGCCCATCACGATGAAGAGCTTGCAGCGCGGGTCGCCCGCACCCGATGACCACCATTTATGCCCGTTGATCACGTAGCTGTCGCCCTCGGGCGTGATACGCGTCTGAATATTCGTTGCATCCGACGACGCGACTTCCGGCTCCGTCATCAGAAACGCCGAACGGATCTGTCCTTGCAACAGCGGCTCGAGCCATTCGCGCTTGTTCTCTTCGCTGCCGTAGCGCTCGAGCGTTTCCATATTGCCTGTATCGGGCGCGCTGCAATTGAACACCTCGGGTGCCCACGGCACGCGGCCCATGATCTCGCAGAGCGGCGCGTACTCGAGATTGGTCAGTCCGGCGCCGCGCTGCGAATCGGGCAAAAAGAGGTTCCACAGGCCCGCGTCGCGCGCACGCTGCTTCAGTGTTTCGATCAGTTCGGTCGGTACCCACGCATTGCCGTTCTGGCGGTTCAGCGCGATTTCGGCGGCGAATGCGCGCTCGTTCGGATAGATATGCTCGTCGAAGAAAGCGCACAGTTTTTCGCACAGCGCCTGCACTTTCGGGGTGTAGTCGAAATTCATTCTTGCCTCTTCAGTTGCACATCGATTGCACAATTAGCGCGCTTTCTGCGCGTACCGCCATGCGAGCTCCGCCATCGGCCGCGCGCGGCGGCCCGCATCGAGCGCCTGCGCGCTGGCCGCGGTGCCGTCGACGACGCGTTTCATGATTCCCTGCAGAATCGCCGCAATACGGAACATGTTGTACGCAAGGTAGAAATTCCAGTCGCCGCGAATCTCGAGGCCCGTGCGCGCGCAATAGCGCTCCACATATGCGGCTTCGTCGGGAATGCCGAGCGCCGGCCAGTCGAGGCCGGCGATGCCGCGAAACTGCGCGGGATCGACGTGCCACGCCATGCAGTGATACGCGAAGTCGGCGAGCGGATCGCCTAGCGTCGACAGTTCCCAATCGAGTATCGTTAGCACGCGCGGTTCCCGCGGATCGAAGATCAGATTGTCGAGCCGGTAATCGCCGTGCACGATCGAGACGCGCGACTCGGTTTCGTTCGGAATATGCTGCGGCAGCCAGTCGATCAGCCGTTGCATCGCGTCGATCGGCTCGGTTTCGGACGCGGCGTATTGCTTGCTCCAGCGGCCGATTTGCCGCGTGAAATAGTTGCCCGGTTTGCCGTAGCCGGTCAGGCCGATGGCGGCGGGATCGACGCGATGGAGCGCCGCGATCACGCGGTTCATCTCGTCGTAGATCGCGGCGCGCTGTTCAGCGGTCATGCCCGGCAGCGAGGGGTCCCACAGCACGCGGCCCTCGACGTGCTGCATCACATAGAACGCGCGGCCGATCACGCTTTCGTCTTCGCACAGCGCGAGCATGTGCGCGACCGGCACACCGCTGTCGCGCAGCGCATGCATGACGCGGTATTCGCGCTCGATCGCATGGGCCGACGGCAGCAGCTTCGCCGCCGGCCCCGGTTTTGCGCGCAGCACATACGCTCGCGACGGGGTGTTCAGCTTGAACGTAGGATTCGATTGCCCGCCGGCGAACTGCTCGAGCGTGAGCGGGCCTTTGAATCCGTCGACATGCGCGGCAAGCCAGGCGGCGAGCGAGTCGGTGTCGACGCGCTGGTGGTCCGCCACGGGGCGCGTGCCGATGAACGCGGAATAGTCGGTGCTGGCGGGCGCCTTATTGGGCGTCGTATCGGACGTCGCAGCGGACGTCGCAGCGGACGTCGCATCGGGCCTCGTTTGCGGCATTGTCTCCTCCTAACGCCTGGTTGGCGTCTCAGTCGGATGCGCTAACTCTGCTTCTTATATTGACTGAACTTCGCGTACAACATTTCCATCGTCGTATTACGGATGTCGCGATGCAGCGGCGACGGCGGCGAGTGATTGATCAGACGCAGCACCCAGTCGCGCGGCGCGTCGCCGACGTCGAGTGCATTGATGCAGCCGGTCGCCTGCGAGATATGCCCGTAAAACGTGCGGCCGCCGGCAGAAAGCGCGTGCGACAGGATCGCGCGGTTCACGCCGCCGTGCAGCACGAGCAGCACGCAATCCCATGTCGTATCTTCGCGTAGCGCGCCGAGCGCGGGCAGGACCCGATCGAACAGTGCGCCGATGGTTTCGCCGCCGAGAAACTGCGTGTGCTCGGGGACGATTCCATCGAATATGCCGAGAAACGCGGCTTCGATGTCGGTGTCCGGAATACCGCCGAGTTTGCCGCCACGGATTTCGAGCCATGCGGGCTCGATCTCGACGTCGATCTGTTGGCGTGTCTCGTCGAGCACGCGCTGCGCCGTTTCGACGGTGCGCGGCAAGCCGCTTGCAATCACGCGATCGAAGCGGATCTGCTGTTCGGCGAAGGCACGGCCCGCGGCGCTCGCCTGCTCGCGGCCGTTCGCGTTGAGCGGCACCGTGTCCGGGTCGATCATGCGGCCCGAGGCGTCGAAGTAGGTGACGTCGCCATGCCGCATCAGATAAATCCGGCGGCGCTTCGGTAATTGATATTGAGGCATGGTGTGAGCGCGAAAGTCTGCCGCGATTATTTGTAGATGGGCGTGCGTTTCTCGAGGAACGCGCTGATGCCTTCGAGTGCATCGCGGTGATGGAGCGACGCCACGAAGTTGTCGCGTTCCGCAGCGAGATGCGCGTCGAGCGGTTGCGAGCCGGCCGCGCCGATCAGCGCCTTGATGCGCGTGACCGCATTCGGCGACAGCTTGCCGAGATCGTCGGCCCATGCGAGCGCCGCGTCGCGCACCGTGCCAGGTTTCGCGAGCCGGTTCACCACGCCCAGTTCGTACAGACGCGCCGCGCCGATCGGCTTGCTCTCGAGCAGCACTTCGGTCGCGATCTGGCGCGGCAATGCGCGCGCGAGAAACCACGAGCCGCCGCCGTCGGGCGTCAGGCCCACGCGTGCATACGACATCGCGAATTTCGCATCGTCGGCGGCGATGATCAGGTCGCATGCGAGCGCAAGCGAGAAACCGGCGCCGGCCGCCGCGCCTTCGACCGCGGCGATGACCGGCTTCGTCGACGCCTGCAGTGTCGCGATCCACTCGCCCAGCAGGTCGATATTGCGCGCCTGCACCGAAGGATCTTTCGCGCGGTTTTCGAGCAGCCGGTTCAGATTGCCGCCCGCGCAGAAGAACTGATCGGCGCCGGTCAGCACGATCGCGCGTACCGACGCGTCGCGTTCGGCGGTTTCGATTGCTTCGATGCCGGCCGCGTACATATCCGGATGCAGCGCGTTGCGCGCACCTGGATTCGACAACGTCAGCACGAGCGTCGTCTCGCTTTCGGCGGGGCGCGCGGCAAGCAGTTCGGCGGTCATTGCAGTGGCTCCCTGGAGTTCGGCGTTTCGGTATCGGCCGCGTCCGCTTGCGTCAGCGACAGGCCCAGTTGTGCGCGGCGCGCGAGCCATGGCGACGGGCGGTAGCGCGGGTCGCCGAGCACATTGTGCATATTGCGCAAAATCGTCAGGATGGTTGGCGCGCCGAGCGCATCGCCGAGCGCGAGCGGCCCGTGCGGATAGCCGAGCCCGAGCGTGACGGCGAGATCGATGTCCTGTGGCGTCGCGATCTGCCGTTGCGCGATGTCGCAGCCGATATTGACGATCATTGCGACGACGCGTTGCGCGACGAAGCCCGCCGAATCGCGGATCACGGTCACGGGCACGCCGTCGGCGGCAAACAGCGCGTGCGCGCTGTCGCGTGCGGCGCGCGTCGTTGCGGGCGTGGTCATCAGCGTGCGGCGCGCTGCATCGGCCGACGGAAACAGCGGGAACAGCGCATCGATAGCGACGACGCGTGTCGCGTCGAGTTGTTCGTCGAGCGCGGCCGTCGTCGCATCGAGCCCGAACGGTGTGACGACGATCAGCGAGCCGGCGCCAGGTGTGGCGCCCGTGTCGAGCGCAACGCCCGCTTGCTCGACGAGCGCCTGCACCGCGTCGTGCGCCTGCGCGTGCCGCTTGCTGATCCAGACGCGCTGCGGCAAAGCGGCGGCCGGTGCAGCGGGCTCCTGCGGCGCTTGCTGCTGGCCGTCGACATAACGATAAAAGCCTTCGCCCGCTTTGCGTCCGAGCAATCCGCCCGCGAGCCGGTTTGCCGTAATCGGCGACGGTGTAAAGCGCGGCTCTTCGTAGAACTGGTGATAGATCGATTCCATGACCGGATGCGACACGTCGAGCGCGGTCAGGTCGAGCAGCTCGAACGGCCCGAGCCGGAAACCGGCCTGCTCGCGCATGATGCGATCGACATCGACGAAGCTCGCGACGCCTTCGTCGGCGATGCGCAAGCCTTCGGTATTCATGCCGCGCCCCGCATGATTGACGATGAAGCCCGGCATATCCTTCGCGCGCACCGGCGTGTGGCCCATGCGCCGCGCGAGATCCATCAATGCGTCGCCGACGGCCCGATCGCTGCGCAGTCCGTCGACCACCTCGACGACCTTCATCAGCGGCACCGGATTGAAGAAGTGATAGCCGGCCACGCGCGACGGATCGCTGCAGCCTGCGGCGATCGCGGTAATCGACAGCGACGACGTATTCGACGCGAGCACGCAGCGGCCGCTCACGATCGATTCGAGCTCGCGAAACAGCGCGCGCTTCGCGTCGAGCTTTTCGACGATGGCTTCGATGACGAGATCGCAATCGGCGAATTCAGCGAGCGCTTGCGCACCGGATACGTTCGCGAGCGCAGCGCGTGCGGCGATGTCGTCGAGCTTGCCTTTCGCGATGAGTTTCGCGAATGTATTGGCGAGATAGTCGCGCGCGGCCGTCACGGCAGACGCGTTCGTATCGAACAGCCGCACGTTGAGTCCGGCGAGCGCCGCGATCTGCGCGATGCCGCGTCCCATTGCGCCGGTGCCGACGATGCCGATGGTCTCGATGCCGCGCGTCCCGCGCGTGCCTGCGTGACTGTCGCGAGCGTTCCCGGGAGAGAGGGGAGTCATTGCGTCGTTTGTCTCCATGGTTATCCTAAAATAGCACGGGCCGTACCGGCTATGGCGGTTTCGGGCATGACGACGCCGGGGACATGGCAATGCGGGCAGTATCGTTGCCCGACGATCGATGACGATAAAGGGAGACATCGAATGATCAGTCTATGCGGCTTCTCGCTGTCCAACTATTACAACAAAGTCAAATTTGCGCTGCTCGAACACGAGATCCCTTTTGTCGAAGAGACCGTGCAGGCGAGCCAGGACGATGCGGTGCTCGCGCATTCGCCGCTCGGCAAGGTGCCGTTCCTGAAGACCGAGCACGGCAGCCTCTGCGAATCGCAGGCGATTATCGAGTACCTTGCAGCGTGCTATCCGGAGAAGGCGATTTTCTCGAGTGACCCTTGGCAAGCCGCCAAGGAGCGCGAAATGATGCTATTCGTCGACGTGCATCTCGAACTGACCGCGCGCAATCTGTACAAGCAGGCGTTTTTCGGCGGCACGGTGACCGATGCGACGAAAGGGCGCGTCGAAAAGCTGCTGACGCGGTATATCGGCGGCTTCAGGCGTCTCGCGCAGTTCGGACCGTATCTGCGCGGCGATCGATTCAGCGTTGCGGATTTCAGCGGTTTCGTGCATTTGCCGCTCGTCGGTCTTGCAACGCAGCAGGTGTATGGACGCGACTTTCTCGTCGAGGCGGGTATCGACTGGAAAAGCTATTGGAACGCGATCAGTGTGCGTCCGGCCGCGCAGCGTGTGACGGCCGATCGCAAGGCGTACATGGAAACTGCGGGGAAGCGGCGCGCAAGACGTGAATCGTAGGCGCGCGTCGCGCGATTCCGCTGGCTATTTCCGATACCGCGCGTCATCGCCCCGATTTGCGTTTTGCCGTATCAGAGCCGCGCGAGACGGTCGAGCGCCGTGGCGAGCGTCTCTTCCTTCTTGGCGAAGCAGAAGCGCACGACGCCCGATTCGTGCGGCTCGTGATAGAACGCCGAAACCGGAATCGCGGCGACACCGATCTCCCGCGTGAGCCATTGCGCGAAGTCGGCCTCGGGCAGATCGCTGATCGCCGAATAATCGACGCACTGGAAATACGTGCCCGTGCACGGCAGCAGGCGGAAGCGCGAATTCGCGAGGCCTGCGCGGAAGTAGTCGCGCTTGTGCTGATAGAACGCGGCCAGATTCAGATAAGGCGCCGGGTCCTGCATGTAATGCGCAAGGCCCAGCTGCATCGGCGTGTTGACGGTAAACACGTTGAACTGATGGACCTTGCGGAACTCGGCCATGAGCGCGGCCGGCGCCGCGACATAACCGACCTTCCAGCCTGTCACGTGATAGGTCTTGCCGAAGCTCGATACGACGAAGCTGCGCTGGGCGAGCTCCGGATAGCGCGCGACGCTCTCATGCGGCGCGCCGTCGTAGACCATGTGCTCGTACACTTCGTCGGAGACGATCAACACGTTGGTGCCGCGCACGATCGCTTCGAGCTTGCGCATGTCGTCTGCGCGCCAGACGGTGCCGGTCGGATTGTGCGGCGTGTTGATCAGAATAAGCCGCGTCTTCGGCGTTATCGCAGCGGCGAGCCTGTCGAACGGAATCGCGTAGTCGGGCGCTTCGAGCGTGACGAATACCGGTTTGCCGCCTGCGAGTTCGATCGACGGCAGGTAGCTGTCGTAGGTCGGCTCGATCACGACCACCTCGTCGCCCGGATGCACGGCGCAGAGAATCGCGGTCAGGAGCGCCTGCGTTGCGCCGGCCGTTACCGTGATCTCGCTCGCCGCATCGTAGCGGCGGCCATACAGGTTTGCGATTTTCTCCGCGATCGCTTCGCGCAGCGGCGCGATGCCGGCCATCGGCGGGTACTGGTTATGGCCTGTGCGCATCGCGTCCGTTACCGCGTCGACAATGCGCGGGTCGCATTCGAAGTCCGGAAATCCCTGCCCGAGATTGACCGCGTTCTTTTCGACCGCGAGCGCGCTCATTACCGTGAAGATGGTCGTGCCGACGTTCGGCAGGCGGGACGGAAACGAAGGCGTGACGGGCGTGTCGTTCGGTGCATTCATGGCGCGGTCCGGAAGGCGTGGGGCATTAGGGTTGAGAGGCGGGCGTCGGTATGTGGCCGGATTGATCGTTATGCGGGCGCGGACGCTTCGTCGTGCAGCCGGCACGCTTCGACGAACCGGGCCGGCTGCGCAATCCTGAAACCGAAGTCGCGTTCGACGCGGCGCGCGAGCTTCAGCACCGCGCGGTCTTTCGATACGAGCCACTGTGCGCGGCCGCGGTACGCGAGTTCGACGAACTTCTGGTCGTCGCGGTCCTTGCATTGCGGCAACGGCTTGATGGCGGCGGCGCCGTTGGCGACCTCGTCGGGCGCGGGCGGCTCGACAGGTCGAGTCAAACGGGCCAGCGTGTCGAGCGCGGCCTGTTTATCGACGGCGCGCTTCGCAAACTGCGGGTAGTCGAGCACGTAGGCCAGTTCGCCGAGGCAGCGCGCGTCGATCAGCGCGTACAGCGCGCTGCGTTCGAGCGCGGCACGGATCGGGCGCGTGTGCGGATCGTCGAACACGAGGATGTCGATCCACACGTTCGAATCGAGCACGATGCGTGGCGCAGTGTCGGGCACAGCGGGCGCAACAGGCGCAACAGGCGCGACGGGCGCAACTGGCACAGGGCGCGGGGCAAGGGAACCGGGCATGCGTTACATTCGCTACAATCGGGCTTTCGTCTTTGACCGACAGGCACGGCGTGCCTGAAAGCCTCTATGATAATCGTTCTGTCGCCGGCGAAATCGCTCGACTACGAAACCCCGCCGCACGTCAGCAAGCACACGATTCCCGATTTCGTCGACGATGCCGCCGAACTGATCGGCGGTTTGCGCCGGCTGTCACCGCAGCAGATCGCGTCGCTGATGGACATTTCCGATCCGCTCGCGCAACTGAATTTCCAGCGTTACGCCGACTGGTCGCCGCACTTCGGCAAGCACAACGCGAAGCAGGCCGTGCTCGCGTTCAATGGCGACGTCTACGAAGGCTTCGACGCGCGCACGCTGTCGGCCTCCGACCTCGACTATGCGCAGAATCATGTGCGCGTGCTGTCTGGTCTCTATGGGCTGTTGCGTCCGCTCGACCTGCTGCAACCGTACCGGCTCGAAATGGGCACGCAATTCGCGAACGCACGCGGGAAAGATCTCTATGCGTTCTGGGGCGAGCGCATCACGCATGCATTGAACGCACAACTGAAGCGCATCAAGGGTGCGTCGCGCGTGCTGATCAATTGCGCATCGAACGAATATTTCAGGTCGGTCAAGCCGAAGCTGCTCGATGCGCCGGTCGTCACGACAGTGTTCGAAGACTGGAAGGGCGGCCAATACAAGGTGATCAGCTTTCACGCAAAGCGTGCGCGCGGACTGATGGCGCGCTTTGCCGTCGAACAGCGGATCGCCGCGCCCGAGGGGCTCAAGGACTTCGATTCAGAAGGCTACGCGTTCGATGCCAAAGCGTCGAACGATGCCACCTATGTTTTTCGCAGGCGCGTCGCAAGCTGACGGGCCGCACGTCGTGAGCAGGTCAACAGCAGCAATGCCAACAAGCGGGAATACACGATGACGCTTTCGATCACGAGCAACTTCGACGCCGGCGCAATCGAGGTGCTGTCATGCGAGCACGCCGATGACATTCGTCTGCGCGTGCGTCACGACAGCCACGCGGAATTCGCGCAATGGTTCTACTTCCGCCTGTCGGGCGCGCGCGGCGAGCGCTGCGTGATGAAGTTCGAAAACGCCGGCGACTGCGCATTCGCCGACGGCTGGCGCAACTATCACGCGATGGCCAGCTACGATCGCGTGAACTGGTTTCGCGTGCCGACCACCTATGACGGCCGCGTGCTGACGATCGATCACACGCCTGAATTCGACCGCATCTACTACGCGTATTTCGAGCCGTACAGCGAGGAGCGGCATGCGGAATTTCTCGGCGCGGTCCAGCAGATGCCGCATGCGACGCTGACCGAGCCTGGCAGGAGCGTCGAGGGGCGGCCGGTTTCGATGCTGGTGCTGGGGACGCCCGAAGCCGACGATGCGGCGGGTGTCAGGAAGAAACGGATCTGGATCATCGCGCGTCAGCATCCGGGCGAAACGATGGCCGAATGGTTCGTCGAAGGGCTCGTCAAACGGCTCGCGGGCTGGGGTGATTGGGCCGGCGATCCGGTCGCGCGCAAGCTCTACGACCACGCAGTGTTCTACATCGTGCCGAATATGAACCCCGACGGCAGCGTGCACGGCAACCTGCGCACCAATGCGGCCGGCGCGAACCTGAACCGCGAGTGGTTGGATCCCGATGCGGCGCGTAGCCCCGAAGTGCTGGCCGTGCGCGATGCGATTCGCGCGACCGGCTGCGATCTGTTCTTCGACGTTCACGGCGACGAAGTGCTGCCGTATGTGTTCGTCGCGGGCTCGGAGATGTTGCCGGGCTTCACCGAGCGCCAGGCGCGCGAGCAGACCGCGTTTATCGAGGCGTTCAAGCAGGCGAGTCCCGACTTTCAGGACAAGTACGGCTACGAGGCGAGCAAATACCGGCAGGATGCGCTGCGGCTCGCGTCGAAGTTTATCGGCAACGAGTTCGGGTGTCTGTCACTGACGCTCGAGATGCCATTCAAGGACAACGCGAATTTGCCCGATGAACGCGTTGGCTGGAACGGCGAGCGCAGCGCGGCGCTTGGCGCGGCGATGCTGCACGCGATTTTGCGGCATGTGGAGGCGTTTGCGTAGGAACGCATTGCCGCGGCCGGCAAAGGGTGGATCAGCGCGCCGATCCAGCCGCTGATCTCGGGGGCCGCGCGTGCGATCAATGCTTCTTCTTTGCCGCTGACGTCGTTTTGTGCGTCGCGGTCGACTTTGTCGCCTGCGTTTTGCTTGTTGCTTTCGCGGTGGATTTCGCGCCTGACTTCGCGCTGGACTTCGTCGTACCGGATTTCGCCGAGCCGGACTTTGCCGTGGGTTTCACGCCGTTCTTCGTCGAGCCTTTCTTCGACGCTTTCCCCGTGGATTTTTTCGTCGATGATCCGTGGCCGCGTGCCACCTGACTGCCATGCGCGCTGGCCGCGCCCGGCGCTGCCTCGCTGCGCGCCGCTGGCCGCAACGGCGGTACGGGGTCGTTCCATGAGAACGCGAGCATTTGCGCGCCGACATAGCCGCAGCGGAAATGCAGTTCCTCGGGATCGCCGCCGTTCGTGCGAATGCCGAGGCCATCGACGGTGACGATGCTATCGACCTTCACGCGCTGTTTGCGCTCGTCGAACGAGTCGTTCCACGGCGTGACCGACGAATGTACGTTGTCGAATGCGGCAGGCGCGAATTCGACGCGGTCGAATGCGGTCGACGTGCTCGCGACGAAGTTGCCGTGCGCGGCGCAGTCCGCGACGAGCGGATCGGCATGCATGTCGTTGACGAACTGATTGACGAGCTGATTGTGTTGCTCGAGCTGATCGGCCAATGCGAGCGTGGGAGAGGCGAGCGCTACGCCCATCACGCATACCGCGATCCGGCCGACCAACCGCAGCAACCGGCGCGGTACGTTGGTGCGATCCATCTTGTAGTGAATGATGCGTCCGTCACGCGTACGTCGCGTAAGACGCGCGATCGGAACGCAACAGAAGCAAGAAACTGGAGAACAAAAACTGCGGAACGATTCAAGACATCAGGCCAATAAGATGCGCAGATACCGGACCGAGTTCAATCGTGACACAAATATTTGCATCGTCGTGACCCAGATGAGATGACGACGTAGCGGGAGCCTGGCCTCAGGTACGCGGGCCGCCGAGACGATAGCGTCGCACGTCGTAGGTCGTGACCCACGCGGGCCGATAGACGGCGATCAATGCGGTGGCCATGCCGGTGAACCACGCCTCGCCTGACGCGAGCAGGAATACGCTGAACGCGTAGCCGGCCGGAATGACCTTCGGCGAGCCGTCGGAAAGACCGATGTGCGTGGCCAGTGCGGCAGCCGATGCGACTGTCACCGCGATGGCCGGCGACACGAAGCCCTGACCGAAGATGAACATGAAGAGGCTGCGCGGCAGCCACGCTTTGGCGAGGCGCTGCAACAGCGCAGACACGCCGACCGGCAGCGCGCCGAAAATCAGAAACGTGAGCGCGATGCCTTGCCACGGCGCATCGAACACGAGCGCCGCGAGGCCGACCACGGCGGCCATGGCCAGCAGCGCAAGGGCCCAGTCGAATAGCGTGACGACGAGCGTGGCACCGAGCAGATGCAGCACGGTGCCATCCTCAAGCCATGCATTGCTTGCCCATAGCACCGACACCGCGACGATGATCGCGAGCCACACATGCTGGAGCACCGAGTCCTGAAGACGTTTGAAAGGGTTCTTCGACAACGCGAGCGCGAGCAGCGCCGCAGCGGCGATCCAGCCACCGACAGCGACCCATAGCGGAAGCGGAGTATAGAGGAAACCCATATGTCTCATATTACTCGTTGGGCGGCGAAACGTGTGAGCGGATTCCGTGCCAGTCGTCCCGCGCCGCATCCGTCGCTTCGCCTTCCGGTGCGCATTCGGGTGCAGGAGGGGCGGAGTCGCCGCAGTCTGCGCCGACCGCCTGGACGCCCGTTTCCGGTGCCGCAGCGGTGCTTCCGGCGGGCTCCGGAGGCGATGCAGCATCATCGCACGATGCACCGGATGGCTCGACGAACGGCTCCGTTGCTTCGGCTGCCATCGGCAATGGTGTCGCAGTGTCGTTCGCAGGCAACGGATACTTGAATTTGCGGCGCGCGCGGCGGCGCAGCGGCACGATGCCGGGCTGCCCGCGCACGGGTCGCTCCGCGCTCTCCTGGCTCGTGCGCAGCACCTCCAGTTGCGCGTTGAGCCAGCCGTTGTAGATCGCAACCGCGGCCGCCCGATTCGGCGCGCCGAGCTGCTGGAAGATGCTGGCCAGATGTATTTTCACGGTGCCCTCGCTGATGCCGAGCGCACGGGCAATCATCTTGTTCGTGCTGCCCATGTGCACGCAACGCATGATCTGTTCCTGTCGAGGCGACAGACCGCCCGCGAAGCGTATGCGCCGCGCCGGCGCCGGGACGAGCTCGAGCCGACGCGGCACGTCGTCGGAGAGCGAGGGCGTCATGGCTTCGGCGAGGGCGGCCGCCACTTCGTCGGAAGGGTCCGGCGGGGGCGTTTGCACCGAGGATAGAGCCGGCGACACGATGGCGAGCGCTCCGGGCGGGATGTAGTGGCCGCCGAGCAGCACGAGTTCGAGCGCCCGGACGATGAGGCGCGGATCGGTCGAGCGTGGAATCACGCCGAGCACGCCTGTTTCGACGAGGCCGCGCACGCAATCGGGCGACGTGTCGTCGACGAGCACGGCGACCGGCACGTGCGGATGGTCCCTAAAGAGCCCGCGTGCATTCCTGATCGTCATCCAGTCCTGCCAGTCGATGACGAGCAGTTCCGGCGGATGCCGCCGCAGGATGCGGTCGGCCTGACGCCAGTCTTGAGCTTCGTTGAAACGCGCTTTCCGGTCGATCTGCCGCAGCAGTGCCTTGAGCCCTTCGCGCCGTTCGGCGTCTGAGTTGAGAAGCGAGAAACGCATTGCCATGCCTCCTGATGTGTCGATCGAGGTGCCGCGATGCGCGCGAAACGTTAGAGACTGTTGCGCGGCGATGCGTCACCCACCAATCCGATAATGACAAATTCCTTAACGGATGACCGCCTGTCCGATAGGCATAGGATCAGCGCACAAAAATTGAAAAAGCCCCGGGCTGGGCGGGGCTTTTTCGAGTTCGGAGACGTGTTCTTAAGAACAGTGTGAGCCGTCAGTGGAAATGCGGCTGCGCTGGCTCTGCGTCTTCAGGCATTTCTGCATGAACGATCTCGCCGAGTGGATCGGCATACAGCGGCACGCCGCAGTCGTCGCAATATTCGGGTTCGAAGCGCCCTGCATGGCGGCGAATTTCGGTGATGCCCGTTTCCTTCAGCAGCGCGACGATTTCTTCGAGCGGGCCTTCTTCTGCACCGGGCTCCTGCGGTTCCTCATCGATGCCCGGATCGCCGTTCTCGCGGCCATAAAGCGGCCATACGACGCCGTACATCACGTCGTTGCTGCCGCGCCGCGTGAAGCCGATCCGATATTCGTCGATGCGCCGCTCGCCGAAGCCGGCGACCACGGCGCGCAGTTCCTGCGGCGCCGTGCCGATCGTGTCGAAGAGATAGCGTACCGCCGTGCGAACCGTATGCGGGCGTACCCGTTCGTCTGCGTCGCGGCATGCCGAGTAGTACGCATCGGGCAGCAGGCATTCGAATTCGCAGCCCGGCAGCACGACCGACAGGTTCGCACCGCCCTGAGCAGCCCATTGCTCGAGACACTGACCGCGCTCGATGCGCGTGCCGTGCTCTTCCTCCTGCCAGCGGAACACCGGCGCGCCGACCGGCGCGGCGACCACCGCGAGCAGAAAACGCGGGTCTGCGAGAATGGGCGAAGTTTCCGGCAACTCGCCGAAGTTGATCTTCGCGTTGCCGCCGCTCATCGCGGCCTGCGTCAGTTGCTGCGCGAGCCGCCATGTTTCGACGTGATGGCGCGGCAACTGGTCGATGCTGTAGAGAAACGGCGCCATCGCCACACGTGTGTCGGCCGCAAGCACATGCGCCTGCAGGTGCGCGCGCAACGCGTCGGACGCATCGCCCTTCAACGTGCCAGACGGGATCGCGTAGCGGGTCCACGCGAGTACGGGCGCCGCGATCAGCAATGCCTCGTACGTCGCGCCCTCGTGCTCGACGACGAGCGACTCGCTATGCGTCTCGGCCATGTCGGCGAGCGCGCCGTATGCGTCCGGGTGATTCTGCTGCAGATGGTCGAGAGCGGCGTCGAGCGTGGTCTGATTGCCGTTGCGAACGATCTTCGCAAGCATGGCATCGAGTTTCGCTTCCCAGAAACGGTCTTCAGTGCGGCTGCCCGATGCGAATAGGGCAAGCGACAGACCGACCAGCTTGTCGGCATCGGGAGGGAGGCGTTTGGCTATTCGCGAGCGCATAAATCCGAAGGTTGTGTGCGGAGAACCATATATTCTAGTCCTTTCTATCGCGCGATATGTCCGGGATGCACACAAGGCTGCTGGAGGTCTGCATTGCGAAGCAGTCGATTCAGGGTGACGGCAGGGTGGAACGTCGCGCGAAATTGCGTGCCGTAACGCTCTCCTATACTGACTGGGCGAGCTTTGTGTTGCAACAACGACTGTCGCCGTGCTCTGGCATAGGGAGAGCCTCATGGTGAAATCGGACCAGCTTATCGAGCGACTCGCGGCCGTGTTCGCGCTGATCATCCTGGTCGGCGGCTCACTGCTCGTACTCGCGCCTTTCACAACCGCGCTGCTGTGGGGCGCGATTCTGAGCTTCAGCTCATGGGGGCTGTACTGCAGACTGGCCGCGGTGCTCGGCGGGCGGCGCAAGTGGGCCGCGACGCTGATGGTGCTGATGATCCTGGTCGTCGTGCTCGGCCCGTTTGTGTATGCGGGCTTCGCATTCGGCGCGCATGCACGCGACATCACGGCGTTCGTGCAGCGCGTTTTCGACGGAGGGCTGCCCGATCTGCCGCCGTGGGTCGCGCATATTCCGCTCGTCGGCACGAATATCGAAGCGTTCTGGGAGCGTGTGACGAGCAGCAGCTCCGAGATGGCCGCGCAATTGCGCACGCTGGCCGCGCCGGCCGGCAAGTGGATTCTCGCGGCTGCGCTCGCGGTGACGCATGGTCTCGGCTTGCTCGCGCTCAGCATCATTCTCGCGTTCTTTTTCTATACCGGCGGCGAGGGCGCGGCTGCGTGGCTCAACGCCGGCATGCGGCGCGTGGCCGGCGAGCGCGCCGACTATCTGCTCGCGCTCGCGGGCAGCACGGTAAAGGGCGTGGTCTACGGCATTCTCGGCACCGCGCTTGTGCAGGGAGTGCTGGCGGGGTTCGGCTGCTGGATCTCCGGCGTTCCGGCGCCCGCGCTGCTTGGGCTCGCGACGTTCTTTCTGTCGGTGATACCGGGTGGCCCAGTCGTGGTCTGGCTGCCGGCCGCGATCTGGCTTTATCACGGCGGCGAGACCGGGTGGGCGATTTTCCTGATCATTTGGGGCGTCGTGGTAGTCGGCATGTCCGATAACGTGGTCAAGCCGATCCTGATCGGCAAGAGCAGCGACATGCCGCTGATTCTCGTGATGCTCGGGATTCTCGGCGGCGCGTTTGCATTCGGTTTTCTCGGTGTGTTTATCGGTCCGACGTTGCTGGCTGTTGCCTATACGGTGTTGCGCGACTGGACCGTGGGTTCGGCGCTCGCGCGGGGAGCTGTCGTGAGCGAATCGGCTGTCGTTGCGGCAGATGCGCAAGGCGCTTCCCGCGAGGTCGAAAAGGCTCCCGAAAAATAAAGCACGCTTTTCCACTTGCGCGTGCTGTGGCGAGTAGCTAGAATCGCCGTCTTTCGCGCTTCGGACAGCGTCTTTGTGAGGCGCAGTT
>NZ_JAVHZD010000063.1:0-18008 GCF_031119615.1 Paraburkholderia sp. SARCC-3016
ACCGCTTGGCCTCCGACTTGTGAGCCAAGGAGTTGGTAGAATGTTTTGTCTTCCTAAGACCGCTTGGCCTCCGACTTTGCGTGCCCGCGCGGCATCGTTGGCGACGACACGCATATCGCGTACTTCGGTCGAGACGTTATGCGACGGCACCTTTCCATGCGCATGGCACGCCGCGGCGATTTCGAGCTTTGCGCGCCGTACGAGCGGATGATCGAACTGCCCCGGCGAGCGCATCGCGGTATCGGGAATCGCGCCGTCGTGCGCCGAGACGAAGTCCATCAGGCCGAAGCTCAGCGCTTCTACGCCCGGCAGTGCGGCGAGGTCGAACGCGCGCGCGAGCGCGCCATGCGTTTCGACGAGCAGTTGCACAGGCACGGGCTGTGCGATGCCGAGTTCGCGGCGCGTTGCGTCGATGAATGCGCACATTTCGGCGGCATCGGGCACGCTGCGGATTTTCGGCAGCGTGATATACGCGGGCGCACGCTTCGCGGCGCGCAAGATCAGACGCACGTCGTCGCGCCAATGCGAATGATCGAAATCGTGGATACGCACGCCGACACGATGGAAGCGATCGTGCTCGCTACCGAGCAGCGACGCGACGAGTTCCGCGTGCTCGGCTTCGCGCCCGACCTGCGCGCCGTCTTCGCAATCGAGCGTGACGTCGAATACCGGACCGAGCTCCTGTTGCAGCGCAAGCGACTTGAGCATCAGCTTCTCGCTGCCGGCGTAGTGGTCGCAGGCAGGCAGGACGGTGGGCGGCGCTTCGCCGTCAAACAGCACTTCGGCGGGGGTGGGGGCGCGCATTATCGACGTCAAAAGCGTGTTTGAAGATCGTGGATTCTGGCTGGATAGGTGTAAAAAACCGGAACCCGCCGCCGCACAGCAACGAGGTTCCGGTTATTTCGCATCGGATGCTTACAGCAGGTGCTTGACGCCGTCGCGCTCTTCGAGCAGCTCGTTGAGCGTACCGTCCATCTTCTCGCGCGAGAATGCGTCGATTTCGAGGCCCGTGACGCGCTTGTACTCGCCGTTTTCGCAAGTAACGGGCACACCGTAAATGATGTCTTCGGGGATGCCATACGAGCCGTCCGACGGAATGCCCATCGTCACCCACTTGCCATTCGTGCCGAGCACCCAGTCACGCACGTGATCGATCGCCGCATTGGCCGCCGATGCCGCCGACGAAAGTCCGCGCGCTTCGATGATCGCAGCGCCGCGCTTGCCGACCGTCGGGATGAACACGTTGCGGTTCCATTCGTCGTCGTTGATCAGCTTCGTCAACGATTGGCCTTCGGCCGTCGCGACGCGGAAGTCGGGATACATCGTCGGCGAGTGGTTGCCCCACACGGCGAGCTTTTCGATCGACGCGACCGGCTTGCCCGACTTCGCCGCCAGTTGCGACAGCGCGCGGTTGTGGTCCAGACGCAGCATCGCCGTGAAGTTCTTCTTCGGCAGATCCGGGGCCGACTTCATCGCGATATACGCGTTCGTGTTGGCCGGGTTGCCGACCACGAGCACCTTCACGTCGCGGCTCGCGACATCGTTGAGCGCCTTGCCTTGCACCGTGAAGATCTCGGCGTTGGCCGACAGCAGGTCCTTTCGCTCCATGCCCTTCGAACGCGGGCGCGCGCCGACCAGCAGCGCGACGTCGGCGTCCTTGAACGCAACCTTGGGGTCGTCGGTGACGACGACACCCGCGAGCAGCGGGAACGCGCAGTCTTCGAGCTCCATCACGACGCCTTTGACGGCGGCTTGCGCTTGCGGCAGGTCAAGCAGCTGCAGGATCACCGGCTGGTCCTTGCCGAGCATGTCGCCATTGGCGATGCGAAATAGCAGGGAGTAACCGATTTGACCTGCGGCGCCAGTGACGGCAACGCGCTTTGCGGGCTTAGCCATTGAGAAATCTCCAGGACGGTGCGTTAGTGCGTTAGTGCATTGATTAGTGCATCAGACGCTTTGAGAAAACGCCATTTTATATGCGCGTTAGCCGAAACGTCGCAAACTCGATGAACTCTTTGCGCAGGGGCATGCATGACGGCACGTGTGGCTCGCTGCGCCCTGCGCAATCCTGCAATAGCGCATTTCGGCGAGCGTCGATGTGGCCGCATGAAGTGGGGTGCATGAGCCTGAAATCGCGCGCGACGGCGCCGTTCAGGCCTTCTGAAGCCATTCGTGAGGCGGACGGCAGGCGAATCGAAAGCTGGACTGAGGGGGCACAGCATGCTCAGGAACGGTGTTCCCGGCTACGCGTTCCGCTTGCATTCCGCCGCTGCCGCGCAACCTGAAAATGACCCGCAAACCCTTGCTCGACAAGGAGTGTAGGAGCCGGCCGACACAAAGTCAACAGTATCTTATGTCTTATATAAGACATAAGTATTGCCCTGAAACTGGTGGACGGCGGCGGACCCTTTATGATGAAATGCGCGAATGAATTCGAACCAGGCGAGCTCCGCGAATCCGATCGGCCCGGCGGGCACAGGCGAAGGCCTGCCTGCTTCGGCAACGTCTTCGTCGCCTACGTTCAGCCCGCTTTACCAGCAGATCAAGGGGCTCATCACTCAGAGCCTCGAGTCCGGCGAATGGAAGCCTGGCGAAATCATCCCCAGCGAAGTCGAACTGGCCGCGCGCTACAAGGTGAGCCAGGGCACGGTGCGCAAGGCGATCGACGAGCTTGCCGCCGACAATCTCCTTGTGCGGCGCCAGGGCAAGGGCACGTTTGTTGCAACGCACAACGAAGACCGCGCACAGTTTCGCTTCCTGAGATTACTCGCCGATGACGGCGTCGAGCATCCGCACATCAGCAAGCTGCTCGAATGCCGGCGTTTGCGCGCATCGGCGGAAATCGCGCGGCAGCTCGATCTGAAACCGTCGGACCCGGTCGTACTGATCAAGCGTTTGCTGCAGTTCGATGGCGAAGATACCGTGCTCGACGAAATCTGGTTGCCGGGCGGCGTGTTTCGCGGGCTCACGCTCGAGCGCCTGTCCGAGTACAAGGGACCGCTCTATGCAATGTTCGAAACGGAGTTCGGCACGCGGATGATCCGCGCAACGGAGAAGATTCGCGCAGTGGCGGCGGACCCGACGGTCGCCGATCTGCTGCATGTGCCGCCGGGTTTTCCGCTGTTGTCGGTCGAGCGCGTGTCATACACGTATGGCGACCGGCCCGTTGAGGTGCGGCGCGGTTGGTATGTCACAACCGGCTATTACTATCAGAACGACCTCAGTTGATGCAAGCGGTGAAATGGGTCTGGCTTGCGGACGTGTATTCGATACGTTCTCGCATCGGCTGCAAAGCGTCTTTGTTTCCGCCGATATAAAGCAGTCTTGAGCAGATGTTCGCTGCAGCGCGGAATGAAAAAGCGCTAAAATCGCGGATTAGTGTGACTACATAGTAGGGGTCTAGCATGTCTGAAGCGGTAAAAAAACCGAGGCCGGAATTCCGGAACATCGGTATCGGGCAGATTCTAACGGCGTACCGTCTCCCGCTAGCGGGGCGCGTGTCGATTCTGCATCGTGTGAGCGGTGCACTGCTCTTCATCTTCCTTCCGTTCCTGCTGTACCTCTTCGATCAGAGTCTCACTTCCGAACTCAGCTTCGAAGTCTTCAAGGCCTTTCTCTCCAACATCATCGTCAAGCTGATCACGCTCGTTCTTGCGTGGGCTTTCCTGTTTCACTTCTGCGCCGGTATCCGTCATCTGTTGATGGACACCAACCACAATGCGGTGTCGAAGGAAAAAGGCAAGAGCACGTCGGTCGTCGTGCTGGTCGTGTCGTCGGTGCTGACCATCGCGTTCGCGCTGAAACTGTTCGGAGCCTTCTAAGAAAATGTCCTCCAATAACCGAATCGGTTCGAAGCGCCTTGTCGTCGGCGCGCACTACGGTCTGCGCGACTGGCTCGCGCAACGCATCACCGCCACGATCATGGCGATCTACACGGTGATCCTGCTCGTCTGGTTCTTCGCCGCTCACGCATTCTCGTACGACGGCTGGGCCTCGATCTTCGCTACTCAATGGATGAAGCTCGCGACGTTTGTCACGCTGCTGTCATTGTTCTATCACGCATGGGTCGGCATTCGCGACATCTGGATGGACTACATCAAGCCCGTCGGCACGCGGCTCGTCCTTCAGGCGCTGACGATCGTCTGGCTGCTCGCGTGTGCGGGCTACGCCGCGCAGATTCTCTGGAGAGTGTAAAAGAATGGCTGCAATCAAAAATTCTCTGCCGCGTCGCCGTTTCGACGTGGTGATCGTCGGCGCGGGCGGCTCGGGAATGCGCGCGTCGCTGCAACTGGCGCGCGCGGGTCTGTCGGTATGCGTGCTGTCGAAGGTGTTCCCCACGCGTTCGCACACGGTCGCCGCGCAAGGCGGCATCGGCGCGTCGCTCGGCAACATGAGCGAAGACAACTGGCACTATCACTTCTACGACACGATCAAGGGTTCGGACTGGCTCGGCGACCAGGACGCGATCGAGTTCATGTGCCGCGAAGCGCCGAACGCCGTATACGAACTCGAGCACTTCGGCATGCCGTTCGACCGTAATGCGGACGGCACGATCTATCAGCGCCCGTTCGGCGGCCACACCGCGAACTACGGTGAAAAGCCGGTGCAGCGCGCGTGCGCGGCGGCTGACCGTACCGGTCACGCGCTGCTGCATACGCTGTACCAGCAGAACGTCGCGGCGAAGACGCAGTTCTTCGTCGAGTGGATGGCGCTCGATCTGATCCGCGATGCGGACGGCGATGTGCTCGGCGTGACCGCGCTCGAGATGGAAACGGGCGATGTCTACATCCTCGAAGGCAAGACCACGCTGTTCGCCACGGGCGGCGCGGGGCGCATCTTCGCGGCGTCGACGAACGCGTTCATCAACACCGGCGACGGCCTCGGCATGGCTGCGCGCTCGGGCATCGCGCTGCAGGACATGGAGTTCTGGCAGTTCCACCCCACCGGCGTGGCCGGCGCGGGCGTGCTGATCACCGAAGGCGTGCGCGGCGAAGGCGGCATTCTGCGCAACGCGAACGGCGAGCGTTTCATGGAGCGCTACGCGCCGACGCTGAAAGACCTCGCGCCGCGCGACTTCGTTTCGCGTTCGATGGACCAGGAAATCAAGGAAGGCCGCGGCGTCGGTCCGAACAAGGACCACGTGCTGCTCGACCTGTCGCACATCGGCGCCGAGACGATCATGAAGCGTCTGCCGTCGATCCGCGAAATCGCGCTGAAATTCGCGAACGTCGACTGCATCAAGGAACCGATTCCGGTCGTGCCGACCATTCACTATCAGATGGGCGGTATTCCGACGAACATGCACGGCCAGGTGGTCGGCACGTCGCGCGATCATGAAGAGCCGGTCAACGGCTTCTACGCGGTCGGCGAATGCTCGTGCGTATCGGTGCACGGCGCGAACCGCCTCGGCACGAATTCGCTGCTCGACCTCGTGGTATTCGGCCGCGCGGCCGGCAACCACATCATCAAGCACGCGAGCGAGATGAAAGAGCACAAGCCACTGCCTGCGGACGCGGCGGATCGTGCGCTCGAGCGCCTCGCGAAGCTCGACGCTTCGTCGTCGGGCGAGTACACGCAAGCGATCGCGAACGACATCCGCTCGACGATGCAAGCGCACGCGGGCGTGTTCCGCACGTCGAAGCTGCTCGCCGAGGGCGTCGCAAAGATCGACGAGTTGAAGGAACGCGTCGCCCACGTGCACATGAAGGACAAGTCGAAGGTGTTCAACACCGCGCGCGTCGAAGCGCTCGAACTGGCGAACCTGATCGAAGCGGCGCGCGCCACGATGGTGTCGGCCGACGCGCGCAAGGAAAGCCGCGGCGCGCACGCACAGAGCGACTTTGAACATCGCGACGACGAGAACTGGCTGCGCCATACGCTGTGGTTCAGCGAAGGCGATCGCCTCGACTACAAGCCGGTGCATATGAAGCCGCTGACGGTCGAATCGGTGCCGCCTAAGGCACGTACTTTCTAGGCACGTACCTTTCAAGGCATAGCCAAAGTCAAAGGACCCACAATATGGCCAAGCGTACTTTCGAAATCTACCGCTACGATCCGGACACGGATGCCGCGCCGCGCATGCAGAGCTACGAGCTCGAAATCGAGCACGAGCGCATGTTGCTCGACGCACTCGTCAAGCTTAAAGCCCTCGATGAAACGCTGTCGTTCCGCCGTTCATGCCGCGAAGGCGTGTGCGGTTCGGATGCGATGAACATCAACGGCAAGAACGGCCTCGCGTGCCTGACGAACCTGAACGAACTGCCGCAGAAGATCGTGCTGCGTCCGCTGCCGGGCCTGCCGGTCGTGCGCGACCTGATCGTCGATATGACGCAGTTCTTCAACCAGTACCATTCGATCAAGCCTTACCTGATCAACGAAACGCCGCCGCCCGAGAAAGAGCGCCTGCAGTCGCCTGAAGAGCGCGACGAGCTCGACGGCCTCTACGAGTGCATTCTGTGCGCGAGCTGCTCGACGTCGTGCCCGAGCTTCTGGTGGAATCCCGATAAGTTCGTCGGTCCGGCGGGCCTGCTGCAAGCCTATCGCTTCATTGCGGACAGCCGCGACGAGGCAACCGGCGAACGTCTCGACAATCTGGAAGATCCGTACCGTCTGTTCCGTTGCCATACGATCATGAACTGCGTCGACGTGTGCCCGAAGGGGCTCAATCCGACGAAGGCGATCGGTAAGATCAAGGAATTGATGGTGCGTCGCACTGTCTGAGATGAATAACCCCCACGCTCCCTATCGGCCGCGGCCCCGCGAGGGGGCCGTGAGTACGCCTGGGAGCGGCCCTGCGCGTACTGATATGGACGAATCATCGCATCAGTCCGACCCTCTTCGCCGCGCGCGCTTACGCTGGCGCGCACGGCGCGGCCTGCTGGAAAACGATCTGATCTTCGAACGTTTTTTCAGCCGATATGAGCGTGACCTCAGTGATGCGGACGTAGGCGCACTGACGCGCCTGCTCGAACTGAGCGATAACGACCTGATGGACTTGCTGCTCGCCCGCAAGGAACCAGAAGGCGACCTGGCCGACCCGGACGTCAGACGGGTCCTCGACATGTTGCGTACGGCTTAGCCCCGATCGAGCGCCGGCGTTCACTCTCCGGCGCTGGGATCCCCGGCTCAACCGTACCGCGAGCATGGCCGAGAAGGCGTGCAATTATCGAAACCCTGTTTCCACCTTTCGATTGAGGATGTGCTATGACCCCGTCAGATGTTAAAGCCACGCTATCGTTCAGCGACAACTCGCCGAGCGTCGAAATGCCGATCTACAAGGGCACGATGGGCCCGGATGTAATCGACATCCGCAAACTGTACGGTCAGACCGGCAAGTTCACGTATGACCCGGGCTTCATGTCGACGGCATCGTGCAACTCGGCGATCACCTACATCGATGGGGACAAGGGTGAGCTGCTGTATCGCGGTTTCCCGATCGACAACCTCGCGCAGAATGCGGACTTCCTCGAGACCTGTTTCCTGCTGCTGAAGGGCGAACTGCCGAATGCGAAGGAGAAGGAAGAGTTCGTGAAGACTGTCACGAATCACACGATGGTGCACGAGCAGATGCAGTTCTTCTTCCGCGGTTTCCGTCGCGACGCGCACCCGATGGCGATTCTCGTGGCGGCAGTCGGCGCGCTGTCCGCGTTCTATCACGACTCGCTCGACATCAACAATCCGCGTCACCGCGAAGTGTCGGCGATCCGCATGATCGCGAAGCTGCCGACGCTCGTCGCGATGGCGTACAAGTACAGCATCGGCCAGCCGTTCGTCTATCCGCAGAACAACCTGTCGTATAGCGCAAACTTCATGCGGATGATGTTCTCGAATCCGTGCGAAGAGTACCAGGTCAACGACGTGCTCGTGCGCGCGCTCGACCGCATCCTGATCCTGCACGCGGATCACGAGCAGAACGCGTCGACGTCGACGGTGCGCCTCGCCGGTTCGTCGGGCGCGAACCCGTTTGCATGCATCGCGGCCGGTATCGCCTGCCTGTGGGGCCCGGCGCACGGCGGCGCGAACGAAGCGGCGCTGAACATGCTCGAAGAAATCGGCACGGTGGACAACATCCCCGAATTCATCAAGCAGGTGAAGGACAAGAACTCGGGCGTGAAGCTGATGGGCTTCGGTCACCGCGTGTACAAGAACTACGACCCGCGCGCGAAGCTGATGCGCGAGACGTGCCACGAAGTGCTCGAGGAACTGGGTCTGCACGACGACCCGCTGTTCAAGCTCGCGATGGCGCTCGAGAAGATCGCGCTCGAAGACGAATACTTCGTGTCGCGCAAGCTGTACCCGAACGTCGACTTCTATTCGGGCATCGTGCAGCGCGCGCTTGGCATTCCGACGTCGATGTTCACCTGCATCTTCGCGATGGCACGCACGGTGGGCTGGATTGCGCAGTGGAACGAAATGATTGCGGATCCGGAACAGAAGATCGGCCGTCCGCGTCAGTTGTTCATCGGCGATACGCCGCGCGAAGCGAAGCCGATCGCAAAGCGCTGAATCAGCCGCGCGTGACTGGAGTGGCGCGCGGCCTGGGCCGCGCGTGCGCCAGATGCACGACAGGAAGACGCCTCAACGGTTAATGCCGTTGAGGCGTTTTTCATTGGATCGAAGATCCATCAGCACGGCCATGCGTGTTGCATATGACCGCCGTCGTCGAGACGCAAGATGGGCACAACGTCTACGGCGGCGGCGCGTGAACAGCTTCGACGCAAAAACTATCTACCCAGACAGGGTGAAGGCCTCTCACGCTTCACATTTGTCTGACGCAAACGTTTCCGCTAGTCAGTTGCACCGCCAAACAACGACAACGCAGAGACGTCATGTCAACCGTCACCTATGCCGAAGCGCTCCGGTCCACTCCGTTGCTTCAGGGACTGCCGGACAAACTCATCCTGCATATCGAAGATCACGTCGCGCCGTGGCCGGCTTGCCGTAACCGCCTGCTGTTCTTCAAGGGCGATCCCGAGGATTTCATCGCTTTCGTCCACCGTGGCCACATCTATCACACCCTGCACGAGCCGGGCGGGCGGGAAATCATCCTCGATTACACGCTCGCGGGCGGCATCGTCGGAGAGAGCGCATTGCTGCATCCGCGCCGGCGCAGCTTCAACGCGCAGTTGAGCGCGGATTGCCAGGTGTCGCTGCTGCGCGCCCGGCACTTTGCCGAACTGCAGGCCGATGCGGTCTTCATGCAACGTATCCATCAGCAGCTATGCAGCCGGCTGCAGCAACTGAGCGACTTCGTCGAGTCGGCATGCCTTTACCGGCTCGAAGCGCGAGTCGCGCGGCACCTGCTCACGCGCATGGAAGGTGCCGATCAGCCCGAAGTCCGGTTACCTGGTAACCAGAGCATCTTGGCCGCCATGCTTAATGTAAGCAGGCCGCGGCTCAATTCGCTGCTGCAACGATGGCAGCGCGAAGGCCTGATTCGGCCGCAGGCCCATATGCTGCGCATCGATAACCCCGAGCGTTTGCGCCATATCGCCGCCGCGCAATGACGCCCGCAAGGCGCGCCGTCGCACCAGCGCAAGCGTGACGGCGCGCCGTGTCGATCCCGTCCCACCGGCGCTGTTACGCGGGCAACTGCTTTCCTCATATCATTCGCCGGATTCTGCTGCTTCCACACGTACGGGAGAAGCAGAATGGCCATCACGACTGACCGGGGGGATCGAACCAGTTCCCCCGCCGCGAACCAGTTCGACGACACCTGGAGGGAAATGCACGGCAAGTTGAGGCGCCGCGCGCGCCTGCTGTGCAAGGGCGACCCCTACAAGGCCGACGATCTGTTGTCCGATACGGCGCTCAAGGTTCATCTCTACATGCTGCGCTCGCCCGAGCGTGTCAAGAATCTCGCGGGGTTTTTCTTCCTCGTGCTGAACCACGCGTTTCTCGATCACACGCGTCGCTGCGGACGCGAGGACCGCGTGATCGAACACGGTGGCGAATGGGAAGACGACTTCATCGCCGCCGTGCCCGATCATGCGCCGCCCGCGGAGCAGCAACTCGCGCTCAAGCAGCAACTCATCCGCATGGAGCGCGCGGTTGCCACGCTCACGCCGCAACAACGCGCGCTCTTTGCGCTGAAGTTCGAGGAAGACCTGCCTTATCCGCACATCGCCGCCGTGCTCGGCATCAGCGAAACGCTCGCGCGCAAGCGCGTCGAACTGCTGCGCAAGAAGTTGCGCAAGAAGCTCGATTGAGCCGCTTCACAAACGCGCGAGCCGCGCGTCCGTAATCACCGAGCACCAGCGCGGCGGGGCCATCCCGGCTCCGCTTTTATCAACCCCTATGCCGTACCGAAGGAGTCGTCATGGCGGACAACACTGCTGTCAACGGCCAGATCACCGATGCCGTCACCCAGACCAACGTCAAAGTCGTCGCGGAGGCGCCGGCGCAGGCGATCGCGTCGTTGTACCAGTTCGCCAGCCACTCGGCCGGACTCTCGCTGCAAAACGCCGTGCATAGCCAGCAGGCGTTGAACCAGATTTCGAGTGCCGTGATTTCGAAGGCCGTGACGATGATCATGTCCGTCGGCGAAAAGTGACGCCGCGCGCCGAGGAGACATGAACCATGAGCCTAAAGGACTTCTTCACCGGCAAGCAGCCCGCGGCAAGCGACGGTTCGGGCGGTGCGCCAGCGGGCGGGACGGCGCCGGGCGGCGCAGGTGCGGCAGCGCCCGACGCCGGTGCAGCCCCGGATGCGAGCGCTAGTGCGGCGGACGCGGCGCCCGTTGCCGCCGTTGCCGCCGGCGCCACCGCTGACACCTCAGCCGCCCCCGCTGCCAATGGCGCTACCAGCGGCACTAACACGGCCGCCCAAACCCCGCCGCAACCACCGTCGAGCCCGCTCTCCGGTTTCACGGGGCAGATGCAATCCGCACCGCCCGCCGGCGGCACCGATGCGCTCAACAGCCAGATCGTGCAATCGGTGCAGATGAGCAACAGCGAAACGGCCGCCTATGCGAGCAGCCAGATCGCCGTCGCACCGAACATGATGATCACGCAGGCGAGCGGCCTCGTCGCGCAGTCCGCCGCGAACTACTTCGACGGCGCGAGCAAGCTTGCGCTCGCCAGCAAGGGCGTGCTGCTCAAGAACATGACCGAGAAGCTCGTCGCCGAGGACATCAAGGGCGCGGCCGAAGACGCGCTCGGCGTGCTGATCACGGACCTGCTCGTCGGCACGGCTGCAGCGGTCGCGGCGGCGGCCGGCGCCATCGAAGGCGAAGCCGCGCATTTCGCATTGGACAAGATCGACCAGAGCCTGAACAAGTACCAGGCGCTGCTGGACAAGCGCCGCGGCTGACGCTGCCAGTGCACCAGACCCATCGAATCACATCGACAGGAGAAACCCATGCTGGATCTTCATTCCCTCGTATTGGGCGGCGGCGGAGCCAAAGGGCTCGTCTATCCGAAGGCGCTCCGCAAGCTGGACAACGACAGACACATCGACCTCAAGGCCGTACCGCATGTTGCCGGTTCGAGCGCGGGCGCATTGACGGGTTTTATCCTCGCACTGGGCGGGACGCCCTATGCACTCGAGCGGCTTTCGCCGGCCATTTCGGAAGCCTTGCCGTTCGCGACGAAGCAGTATGCGAACAAAGGCGAAGCGAGGATCGGACTGAGCAGGGCGACGACGTTCAGGGAGCATCGAAAGGACAGTCTCGACGGCTCGTCCATTCCCTCGGTGCTGCTGATCTGGGCCGAGACCGCGCTGCTGCAAATCCTCAAGCAGATCGCGGAGAGACAGATCGATGCGGACGGCAATGCTTATATCGCCATCGACTCGGACCGCTATTTCCTGAACGAGCTTCACGAGCGCAACACAGGTTACTTCTGGGATTACGACATCGATCCGACCGGGCCGCATATCGCGGCGCTGACCGCCGCGCTTGCGACCGGGCTGCGGGAACTGAGGCGCTTCGGTTGCTATCTGGTCGGCACGCACCACAGGATCGTCTCTCTGATGGCGCAAGCCGGCATCGATGCCGGCTGGAAGCATCTGACGGTCACCGTCACGCGGCTCTATCATGGGCAAGCCAATACGAAACAACTGGCCGAAGAGTTTGGCTCTCTGAATTATGTTTCGTCGAAGCTTCAGGAAGGCGGTTGGTATTCCGAACAAAGTGCAATTCACAAGGCATTTGTTCGGCACGAGGGCACTTGCCTGATAGCTGCGGCTCAGGCGAGCGGCGCATTCCCTCTGCTGTTCCAGTCGATGCCGCTCGGTGCGTCGCCGTCGATACGCGACTTCCTCTATACCGATGGCGGTTGCATGAGCAACATGCCGGTGGAAGCGCCGATCTTCGTCGACAGCGTCGGCTCGACGCCATCCGGCGACTTCAACATCCTCGCGCTCGGGCTTAACGACGGCGACGAGGCGAATAGCCTGCCAGCGGCCTCGACGATGTGGGCCGTGCAGAGACTCATGCTGCCGTCGAACCACAAGACCATTGTCGTGCCGGAAGAATCTTCGTTCTTCGCCAAGGCCAAGCGGGAGATTTGCAAGACCCCGGCGGCCGAACAGACGGAGCATGGCTGGCTTTTCAAATTCGGTATGGAACCGGGTGCGAACTACCGCATTTTCTATATCAGCAAGCAGCCTGCCGCGCCGATTTCGTTGACGTCGGAGTTTCCCGTCGGCGAATCAAATCGAAGCGTCGACGACTCCATCAACGACTATGCGCGAACGGTTTGCGACAACCTCGCGCAACTGCTCGGACAACCTGCGCCGCCTCGCGACGGTCTGTTGTCATGGGCAGGTCTGTAGCCGCCGCAACACCTCGTCGCATTGACCGCACGTTATCGGGACGAACCGTTCGCCATGCCCTTGCCCGCACAGGACCCTCGGCCCGACGACGCGCCGCAAACGCGGACGCCGGCCGCGCTGCCACCGATGAGCAGAAGCCCGATCCATCTGTTGTCCGCGCTCGTCACCGTCTCCGTGGACAAGCTTTGGGAAACGATGCTGCTCGACATGGTGAAGACGATGCCGCTGCAGGACAAGGAGCGCTTCCTCCTGTACGTCGGCCTGCTGTTATTGATTGCGACCATGCTCAGCATCACGCTTACGCAGTACATGGTCGATAACGACACGCTGGGCGTCGCTTTCGCCAAAGGGCTGGCGCTCGGTGTGCTCGCCGGGTTGCCGTACTCGTTCAGTTCGACCGAGATGGGGCTGTTCTTTATCGGCTGGTCCGGCATCAACGAGTTGCAGAAACAGCAAAAGGAAGCGCGGCAGAAGCAGCAGGATCATGAGCAAGGACCGCAACGTTCCACTACTACTTCATAGGACCCATCATGCGATCGATATCCGCTTTGTCTCGAGGGCTCGCCGCAATTCTGCTGGCCGCCTCAACCGCCGGCGCGGTCTGCGCCGCCGACGCACCACCGTTGCCGGCACTGGCCGCCGACCCCGCGCAAACGACGGTATCGGGCCTCTCGTCGGGCGCATTCATGTCCGCGCAGTTCAGCGTCGCGTATTCCGCGAGCGTCGCGGGTGCGGGCATCGTCGCCGGCGGCCCGTTCTATTGCGCGGGGCTCGGCCGGTTGAACGGCCCCGAACGCTTTCTGAACACGGCGGTTACGCTGTGCATGACGCCGGCGGGTCCCGGCCCGTCGGGAGCCGAGGCCTTCAGGGTGGCCCAGCGATTCGCCGCCGAAGGCGCGATCGACCCGGTGCAAAACATCAAGCGGCAGCGGCTCTATATTTTCACGGGCGCGTCGGACAGCATCGTGTTGCCGAAGGTCGTGAAGCAGACCGAAGCGTTCTATCTGAGCGCCGGCGTGCCGAGACAGCAGATCCAGTACATCGACACGATCAATGCGGGCCACGCGATGATCACCGCGAACCGCCAGGATCTCGCATGTGCGGCCAATGCCCCGCCCAATCTGAACAACTGCGGCTTCGTGCAATCGCAAGACATCCTGCGCCAGATGTACGGCAATCTGAACGCGCCGGTTGCGAAGCCCGGCGGCGACCTCGCGGACTTCGATCAAACCGGGTTCACGAAAGACGGCTACACGGGTTTGTCCAGCGTCGGGCACGTCTACATTCCGGCGGCGTGCCGCGCCGAAAGCTGTCGCGTGCATGTCGTGTTCCACGGCTGCACGCAGGAAGACAGCCGTATCAACGACCGTTTCTACAGGACGACCGGTTACAACGAACTCGCGGACAGCAATCGCATCATCGTGCTGTATCCGCAGATCCGTACCGACCCTGCGCGCAATCCGTTGGGCTGCTGGGACTTCTGGGGCTACACGAGCAAAGACCCGGTTCATCCCGACTTCTATAAGAAGAGCGCGCCGCAGATGGCGGCTGTCGATGCGATGGTGAAGCGCCTCACGAGTCCGCGCCGATAAGAAGCGCGCGCAGGCCGCTTTCGCGAAAGACCAGACAATAGGACCAACAGAAAAGGACCAACGATGAACACACCGAACCTGGCAACCGGCCCCGGCAGCGACAGCAACGGCTCGCCGGACTGGGTCTCGCTCGCCGGCAGGCTCGCGCTCGCTCGCGTTCCTTCGGCCGCGGACTGGAAGGACGCGCTCAGGGCCAGCCTCGCGAGCGGCGACAACTTCAGCGAGCGCATGCAGGAAGCGTCGCGACAATGGTCGTCCGCGTGGCAGCTGCACACCGATTTCGCGGGCTTTATCGAGTATTGGCGTCAATGCGGCGAGACCGCGCAGGAGTTGAGCAGGCGGTTCCTCGACTGGCAGATGCAGTCGGCGGCGCAGTGGCAGCAACAGGTCTTTGCACTGCTGCCGCAAATGCTGAAGACGCGCGGGCAAGGCGACATGGCGCTCGTGTCCGGCGCGGCGCAGCAGGCAGCGCGAAAGCAGTGGGACGATCAGACGGACGCGCTGTCGCAATGGGCGAGCGGCATCTCGCCGGCGTTTCTGCAATGCCTGCAGCAGTGGCTTGCCGCGAGCCCCGCGACAAGCGGCCCGTCGCGCGCATCCGGCGATACGACGCCTGGGAATCCGGAATAAACGACTCGATGAGGAGAAGCGTCATGAAAACGAATCAGGCCGGCTTCAATCTGATCAGGCAATTCGAAGGCTTGCGCCTTATCGCTTACAAGGATGTGGTGGGGGTGCTGACGATCGGATACGGCCATACAGGTGCGGATGTGAAGCCCGGGCTCGTGATTACACAGGCCCAGGCCGACCAGTTGCTTGGCGACGATCTCAGTCGATTCGAAAGCGGTGTCGACAGGCTCGTGACGGCGCCGGTCAACGGCAATCAATACTCGGCGCTCGTCAGTTTCAGCTATAACCTGGGCCTCGGCAGCCTGCAAAACTCGACGCTGTTGCGGCTCCTCAACGAGGGCGACTACCACGGCGCCGCTCAGCAGTTTACGCGCTGGGACATGGCCGGCGGGCAGCATCTGCCTGGCCTGCTCAAACGCAGGCAGGCGGAGCAGTCGCTCTTCGAGACGCCGATGTACAGCTGACCTTCACAACAGTCCTGCCTGCGACGTTCTTGCAAACAGCCCGGCCGCAATTTCGGCCGGGCTGTTTTCGCATCTTTCACCGCTCTGCTTCCTTCTCAGGAGAACACGCCATGCAAGACGATCTGAAACAGCTGCACGACGCCGCGTCGAAGCTGCTCGGCAGCCATCTGAGCACGTGGGCCCAGTCGCTGATGCACGCGCCGGCCGGCCACGACGACAACGCATTCCTCGGCGAGCTGCATGCGCTGCTGTCGGTCCGCAGCGCGCTCTCGCCTTTCATCGGCAACGAGCGGGACGCGAGCCATGGCTGACGACGCGCTGAATCCCGCGCTGCGCCAGATCGCCGAGCAATACCTGAACCGTCCGCTCGAAGCCCAGGAGGAAGCGCAGTTGCTGAAGTTGCAGCAAGGCTTCCAGGGCTGCTCGCCGGCCGGCGGTGCACGGAACGTCGTCGACGATGCGCGGCGCCAGGCGCAGCTCGCGATGACGCAGGGGCAAGCGCAGGCCACGTCCGGTATGCGCGGCATTCTCGAATCGATCCAGGCCAGTTCGACGCAGGCACTCGAGGTTCAGGAGAAGGAGGAACAGGCCATCGTCCAGTTGCTCGAGAGCTGCAAGACGCTGTCCGACTTGCGCCCCGCGAGCCTGAATCCGGGCCTTTCAGGCTTGCAGCCCGGCAACCAGCTGGCGCTGACCCAGATCGCCGGGCACCTCGCGAACCTCGCGAAGCAGGAAGTGGAGAACTGCTTCAACCAGCAGTTTGGACCCCTGATCACGCAACTGAGGGAACTGATCCAGCGCCTGAACGACGAGGACGCAGCGAAGGTTGCGGAAGATGCCGTGCGAGCCGCCGCGCAGTTCACCGCACCCGTGCAGGAAGCTACGCCCGCGCAGGCAGTCGCACCGGCACAAGCCGCTACGCCCGCGCAAGCCACGCCCGCCGCGCCGGCCACATCCGCGCAAGCGCCCGATGTTCACGACGCGAGCGGACAGGCGTCCATGCAGTAGCACAGCGGGACGCCGCCACACATCGACATCGGCCTGCCGCGTGCGCCCACTCTTCAACCAGCAAAGGAGCAAACCATGTCTTTCCCGACTTCTGTCAACGATCAGATCACCGACGCTGTTACGCAATCGAACGTCAAGGTGCTCGGCGAGTCGCCGGCCATGGCGATCGGTTCGCTGTACCAGACGATGGCCCATTCGACGGGCATCCTGTTCGAAAACGCCGTGTCGTCCCAACAGCAGCAGAACACGCTGACGCAGGCCGCTTCGAACATGGGCGTGATGCAGATCTACAGCATGGACACGATGGCCGGCGCCGCGGGCACCGAGAAGGTCTCGCAGGGGGGCGTCGCCGACAATCTGACGAGCCTGCTCACGGTCCTGCAGTCGTTCCGCCGCTGATTTCCGGTTACGACACGGGAGCTGAACAATGGCCTACAACACCTATGTCAATAGCCAGATCACCGACGCCGTCACGCAAGCCAACGTCAATGTACTGGCGCAGTCGCCGGCCGTGGCGCTCAGTTCGCTGTTCCAGACGATGGCGCATTCGTCGGGTGTTCTGTTCGAAAACGCAGTGTCGGCTCAACAGCAGCAGAACACGCTGTCGCAAGCCGCTGCGAATATGGGCGTAATGCAGATCTACAGCGTGGATACGATGGCCGATGCCGCGAGCACCGAGAAGGTCAGCCAGGCCGGAGTATCGGACAACCTGACCAGCATGCTCACGACGCTGCAAGCGTTCCGCAACCCCTGACGCGCCGCACGCGCTAAACGCTTAGCCTTAGGAGATACACGATGACTTTTCCAACGTCCGTCAACAACCAGATTACCGACGCCGTCACGCAATCGAACGTGAAGGTGCTCGGCGAAGCCCCGGCGATGGCGATGGGCTCGATCTATCAGACGATGGCGCATTCCACCGGCATTCTGTTCCAGAATGCGGTGTCGGCGCAGCAGCAGCAAAACACGCTTGCGCAGGCTGCGGCCAATCAGGGCGTGATGCAGATCTACAGCATGAATACGATGGCGGGCGCCGCCGCCACCGAAAAGGTTTCGCAGGCCGGCATCGCCGACAATCTGACGAGCCTGCTCACCGTGTTGCAAAGCTTCCGGAACCCCTGAGCACTGGGCTTTTCTTCGCCACGTCGCCGAACCTCGATCGCGAGGGGCAGCGACATCGGCGACATAACGGCCCCTTTACCCTGCATGCGCGTCGCGCGGCAGGGTCTTTTTATATCGTCCGCATTCGAGGTTGCCGCGCAAGGCTTAAGGGGTGCTTGTGATACAGGTATCGTCACTACCAGCCAAGCTGCTGTTTACTATTGGTTTTTTCGGGTTTTGTACGCAGGCGATGCGGACTGCGTGGCATAATTCCCGGACAGCATTGCAATGTAGTCACAACTACCCCGCATACCATGGCACAGACTCTGTACGACAAATTGTGGAACACGCATGTGGTCCATACCGAAGACGACGGCACGACGCTTCTTTATATCGACCGTCATCTGCTGCATGAGGTCACGAGCCCGCAGGCGTTCGA
>NZ_JAVHZD010000064.1:0-17505 GCF_031119615.1 Paraburkholderia sp. SARCC-3016
GAGTCTCCCTTCAACGTGATGACCGTATAACGCACCAACAGAGAATCGGTTGTCATGAATTTGGTAAAACTCAATAAGCATTCGGTATACCGAACGTTTGCTGGACGCGGGCGTTGAACCATCAGCCGGAACTGTCGGCCACTCCTACGACAATGCTCTGGCCGAAACGATCAACGGCTTGTATAAGGCCGGAGATGTACATCGGCGTTCATGGCGCACGCTCCAGGACGTCGAGCTCGCCACGCTCGAATGGGTTCACTGGTATAACCACCATCGGTTGCTCGGCCCGCTCGGGTACGTATCGCCTGCGCAAGCAGAGGAAGTCTACAATCGGAATCTGGTGTGCTCCGCTCGCGCGGCGTAGCGCCCAACTCGGCGGTCTCCGACAAAGCCGGGGCGGTTCAATCTCCGGCAGCCGCGCCAGCGACAGCAATAGGAGCCTCTGATTACACTTCCAGGTTTGCAGGCGGCTGCACCTGATGACGAAACTGTGCAACGGCGTTCGGTAAACCCGGGTCAAAAAAACGGCCTTCAAGGCCGGGCCACTTATTGGGAACCGGGCGCGCATATCCCATCATGGCCTTGCCGTCAAAAGCGGCTAACTCGCGAGAGGCCGGATACATTTACGCAAACTGCTTCGTCGCACAGGGACTCCCTTGCAAAGCCGGGGCGGACCATACATTTTTTGCGTTGATCTCTTTCATTACATCCAGTTCGAGATCGCGCTCGGCCAGCATCTTCTTCAGCCGCGCGTTCTCCTGCTCGAGCTGCCTGAGCCGCTTCACGTCGGCCGCCTCGAGCCCGCCGAAATGCTGTCGCCAGTTGTATATGGTCTGGTCGCTGATCCCGTACTTCTTCGCGACCTCGGCAATCGGCGCCTTGCCCCCTCCCGCAGGATCGTGACCATCTGCTCTTCGGTAAACCGGCTCTTCTTCATGACTTCCTTCTCTCCGTTGGAGCCATTCTCTCAAGTTTCAGCTGGTCCGAAAATTCCAGGGCAGGTCAGCGACGCGTTGCTCGCGTTCTACGACTTCCCTGCCGAACATTGGCAGCATGTGCGCACCACGAATCCGATTGAATCGACGTTCGCGACTGTGCGCCATCGCACGAGCCGCACGCGCAACTGTCTGTCGCGCTCGACCTTCCTCGCGATGGCGTTCAAGCTGATCGAAGCGGCCGAGCAGACCTGGAGGAAGATCCGCGGCGTCGACAGGATCGAACCGCTTCTGGGGGGCATTCCCTTCAAGGACGGCACTCCGGTGATCGAGAGCACACCGGCTCCTCAAGCGCTGGCCGCCTGATCATGCCGCCCGCCCCGCGTACACCAGTCTTGATGATTGCTCAATTGATTAATCAGGATATGTTTGTTAGGGCAGCACGCAAACGGCCCAACAGCATCAAGTTTTCCTGCTGTGTCTGCTTCCCCCGCCCGGACGGCTCGACTTCATGCACTTGGGCAGGGTCACATACCCTTACTCTCCCGTCCTTCCCTACGAGCATATCGAAGTCCCATACAGCTAACCCATGACCATTGCCCCCGGATAACAAAGCCTCCTCAATTTTGTCCAGATCCGCGAACGTAGTTGCGTTGATGCGCACGACATCGGAAATACCCACATCGTCTCGGAGTTCCTTTGCGCTAACGGCTCCATCTACGTAAGGCATGTAAACTGCCTGTTGCATACCTTGGCCAGCACCGGTAACCGTGATGGGCTTCGAGTATTCGACAACCGGCAACCCGTGACTTTTCAACTTGCGCAGGGAATCCATCGTTTCATCCAGTGCACCAGACGGATAATGGAACACACCTACCGCGAACGCATCTAGCGGACTTTTCAACCGGTACACGACTTTCTCCTCGCCCCGCCCGAGTTCAGCACCGAGTTCTCGACGATCGAGCGCTGACGGCAAGCCTCCGAAACTCAACCTCGACACGCCACTAGCGATCTGAACCCGGGAACGCTGCTGTAGGTCATGCCTCGTAGTTGACGCGCTGCCTCTTGGTTCAAGTGGAATGTGTACAGCAGAATGGGTTGTAGTCGTTCGCCTGACACCTTGCCCGCCCGAGGTGTCCGCGTTCGCATCCGGTCGAGAAGCCGAATAATTGTTCATTTCAAAGTTATTCCCTTGGACCGGTCCCGAAAAACAGCTTCCCATTTCATACTCCCAAACTATTACACATGGATGGGCCGCCCACCTAGGGCGGCGGCTTATAACACGGCAAAGTCTGATGGCACAGCAGTTTCGAGCAAGCGTAGACCGCGAAAGAGCCGTGCACCATGCGAATAGCATTAGTTACCCCTAGCATCCATGATCCATCCACATCTGACCAGAAACGCTCAAACCTCCCGTGTCGAAAGCCAGAAGCAGCCGAGTTCCTGCCGCCAGAACGTCTGACATCGATCTAGCGACGCACCGACACGGCGAGCCGCCTCAAAAACGATCTTCAACGCCTGGACAGGATCGTCCGACAGGATGTGCTCAATCGGCATTCGTTCCGGCACCTCCACCCCACGACTAGTCCAATAGCGCTTTTCGTTCATCGCGTGATCGGCAAAGCCCTTCGTGATGTATTTCGCCAGATACGCCGCGAGCTTGTGCCGCAGACCCTTTTCCTTGAACGGATTGCGAACATGGATGTTGCCGTTGTCTACGCCGACTATGCTTTTGCCAGATCGAGCGCAGTACACGATAGTTCTGACGTCCCCTCACTGCGACGTGCAGGTGCCAAGCACCACGTTGCTGTCGCTCTGCCACGGCGACGTACTGGAAACCGCCGAGTGCCCCGAGGCGACGACGCAGTGAATCGAAATCGCATTTAAGACGCGCCTTGTCCTGCATGTTCTCCCGGTACGTTAGCGTGATCATCCGATCCGCGCCAATCGCCTTGCAACGTAGCCGAACCTGTTGCTTCGCACGTTTGGCAGCATCCATCAGATTTTCTTCGGAGTTCTAAGATTCGCCGCGTTTCGATTTCGGAAGCGTATTCAGACGTTGTGCACCCATGTAGCGATCAAAACGCGTCGCGGTGATCTCGACCTGACCATCCCCAAAATTCCGGCCACGGATTACCCATTCACGTCTGAACGGCGAGAAGTCGCCTATAATCTCTTCGTGCATTGCAACCGTCCTTGTAATGCGCAGTTTCACCAAGGCCCTGACCGTTCGCGCGATCAGGGCTTTTTCTTTGCTACCCCTACCTCATGACCCTTGCTGTACAGACGTTTGCTGTGCTGTCTTCATCTCTGTTTCCGTTAAGTGTCCCTGATTCAAGTTTAGGGGCGCGCTGCGCGCGCCCCGGCTGTCCCCGCTGCGCTGCGGGCAGGCGGGTCGCTTGCAGCGGCCTCCACCCCAACATCCCATCCACCCATCGCCAGCCCAACCGAGACCGCCTACGCATGCCGCAGCGATATGCACACGCCCATCAAGGCAGCTTTGCAGTGAGGGGGGCGCGTTCACCGCCCTCGCCTGCGTTCGATCACCACGCCGTTACCCGCTACTCGGTCCAGCCGGCCGCGCTGAGCCGCGCGACAGCCGCCACGACTTCGCAGTCACGCCGCAGCCGTACGTCACTCCGGCTACGAGCCGGACACTCCTGACGCTGGACGATACGTTCCACCATGGCCAACGATATAAAGCGCACGTTGAAGTTCGACTCGGGACAGGGAGTTCAATGCTCTACCCCCCCTTCCCGCCGTTCTGCAATGTTGATCGATGTACCGTTGTCGATCGTGCTCTGACATATCCTTGAACCGAGCGATCGGGACCCCCTCCTTTCTAAGAAAGGACAGGAAGCCGCCGAGTGTATTCCGGTACCTGCTGCGTTCAGGGAATTGGTTCAACAGTGCCTTTTCCTCCGGTGGGCGCTCGGCGTTCGACAAGCGCGTTCGTCCGAGTACTCCCAACCTTCGCAAGCCCGTAGTTAAAGCCTCTAGCATGTAATTACTTTTCGCGTAATCCTGGATAACTTCCATTTTTTGATCCTCATCCATAAGCCGGAATTCTCGCTCGTTAATTCTGCTAAAGAAACCCCGCACTGAAGCTTCGTGATTGTGATTTAGGCTTCGATAGGCTTCGCTCTCCAGCACGGATTGTTCGACTGGAGCCTGGGATGAAGAAGCTCGGGACGTCGAAGCAACGGGTAACGAAGCCCCGGTTGAACGAGCCGGAGGTACAGAGGGCTGCTGGTCAGACGGTCCATATGGCCGGCCACCGGCCGAGCCCTGCGGAGCAAGCGGCAGACTGAAACTAGCCGGATCGAAGTTACCAGAGTCGGGCAGCGCATGGTGGTAACCCTCCGGCGCATTCTCCGGCGACCGCAACGGTGATGCAGGAACGCGAAACATCGGATTCCACAGCTCCTCAGGCTGCGTGAATACAGCATCCGGACCTGGCACAGTGTGGTACGCGTCCACGATTTGTCGCGGCGTCCCACCCAATCGCCGGGCAAGCTGTTGCGCCCCTTCGGCGAATTGCTCGTTCATATCCAGAGAGGGGTTCAGATGCATCGATGCCAGTCGAGCGGCCAGCTCATCGGCACTGAAACCCCCGCCTAGATCCCTCTCGAGCCCGTCTCGCGAGAATCCGGCCCTCAACGCCAGCAGGGCCGCACCCTCGCGCACAACGTTATGCAGCTCTGGCCAGCCGGAAAGACGCGCCAGATTCGCCAGACGAGGGTCGGCCGCTCCACGGCTACGCGGTACTACCGCCGGCTGGGAATTCTGCGGTTCGGCAGACTGTGCGTTTTCTTCACCATCGAACCGCCGCGCCCCGCCCGTGTTTCCTATCCGATCTGCCATATCACCAATTCCTGTAAATGAGGGAATGCCATCGTTGCACTTCACCGCAACGACGCATGGACCGGCACGAAAAAATTCCCCGTGACGCGAACGGTGCCGTGACTATCGCACCTCTCACATCGCGGCCAGACGCCTACAGCTTTTGCACTTGCAGCATCAGCAGAATCTCCGTCCTGGCTGTCGACACCGTGTGACCAGCCATCCAGCGCGGGCAGGAACGACAGGCCCGAGTTCGCATGCGTGTCCTGATCCTGCGTCAGCCCGCCAATCAGCAGCACATCGCCATCGGCCAGACTGAACGAGCTTTCCACCTTGCGCGTGTTCTTCGTCGGCGAGTTGTTCACGCCGGTAGTCGTATTCGCGAAGCTGCTGATTTCCTCTACGAGCTGCAGATTGATAGCGTCGCGCTTCACAGTCGGCTTCACCTGAAAAATCACGCCCGCATCCTGATACACGACGCTTTGCACCGGCGCCGCCGTCGAGCTCGGAAACGACACCGAACCGATCACCGGCACCGACTCACCGACATTCAGACTGGCCGTATCGCCCGAGCGCACGCGCAGGTTTGGCGAAGTCAGCACCTTGAAGCGCGAATCACTGTTCAGCGCCGACAGCGCCGCGTTAAAACCGCCCACGCTCAGCCGGATCGCATTGTCCGTCCCGCTGATACTCCCCACGTTCAGCGAGGCCCCTACACGCCCATCCAGCACGCTCATCGCAAGCTGGAAAGCTGAATTGTTCGTGCCGGTATCAGTCACCTCATACACCCACGCCCGCACCGACACATTCGCCACCGGCGTATCGAGCTGCGGCAGCAGCTTGCCAAGCACCGCGACCTCGCGAGCTGAACCGACGAACACCAGCACATCCGCCGACTGGTCGATCAGCCCCGCGGCTGACGTCGCCGGCACATCGCTCGCCACCTTGGCCCCTTCCGGCGCAGCAACCGACCGGTTTTCAGTGAAACGGCCCCGCACAACCGGTGAGACGATCCGGGAAAGGTAGTCCGCATCCCGGTACTTCGGCGCATACACGAAGGTCTGCTGGTCCGCCTCATCCTTCGACAGCTTCGATTTTTCTATGTAAGCCACGCCATTGCGATCGGTGACCGAGTAGCCGAGCGAATCCAGAAACGACGACAGGAACACACGCACATCGCCCTGCGTGCGGTCAAAAAGGACCGAAACTGGCTGCGAGTCAGCGAGCACATCAGGATCAATCACGTACGGCGCCTGCAACAGGTCGGCATAGATCAGGTCAACCCCCTGCGCCACCGGCACGAACCGCAGATCGATGCTCGAGCCCGACATGCGCGGCAACGCACCCATAGGGAACGACGCCTACAGCAGCCGGCGCGACCTGCGGCATGCCCGGCGGCAGCGGCGGAACACCTGACGCACCGGTCGACATATCCGCTGCCCGCGCAACAAAAGCAACACACAGCAGCAGGAACCCCGCGCACTTCATTTCGCACTCCCGCCAACTGGAGACGGGGCAGACGTTTTCATCGCCCCCGACCACATCGTCACCCGCTGACCTTCGACGATTCCGGCACGGCTGACACCATCGCCGGCGAATTCAGACGGCGACTCAACCCGCAACCGGCCTGATGCATCAGCCAGCACCACCCATGACCGCGCATTGGCTGTATACGCACCCACCACCCGCCAGACATCGGACGTGCGCGGCCCCGCAGTCGCAGCACCAGCCGGTGGTAATGCAGCAGACACACCGGAGGCAGCGACCGAAGCCTTTTCGTCGTGTGCGCGTTCTTCGCGGGTGGATGAAAGAAGCGCCACGCAAACGACCACGCGACCACCACCATGGCGACCACGCCCGCCACCATCAGCCACAGCGTTTTGCGCATGAGGACGTTCTGCCGTTTGTCGACCGTGCTTTCCCTGCCGCCCGCTCCCGCATAGCTTTTGTAAAGCGGGAAGATCTCCGGCCTGTACTTGCGGATGAACGTGCCGGTCTGTGTGCCCTTCGTCTGTTTGTACGTCTCGTACATCTCGACGCGATAGCCGCTCGACAGCCCGAGGCTTTTAAGCTTGACCATGCGAAACGACAGTTCGATCACCGCCTTGATCGAGCGGTGCAGATCCGCAATGCTCTGGATCATCAGTACTACATCACAGGCCACGCCCGTTTCCTCATGCACGAAGTGCCGGTGCATGCGGAAGAATGCCATGTGTTCCCTGCTGATCTTTTTGTCGGTCGCCCAAAGCTTCCATGCCTCATCGACGACCAGCAGATCACCTGGCTTCACGAAGCCCGGTGTCACCGTCGCATCGTGCGAACCCTCAACCTCAACGGGAAAGAAGCCTTCACGCAACATGTCGTCAGTGCGCACATGCACGATTTCGCCAAGCATGTCATCCGGTATCCCGCGTTTTTCGTGCAGGTAGCTGTGAATCGCCTCGCCGCTTACGCCGTCGATGTTCGTCACCACGCGACGGCCCCGCGCAACCGCGTCCAGCAGCGGACCGGACACCACTTCGTACGACTTGCCGGAACCCATCACCCCACAGTACGCGTTGATTGCCATCAGCTCACCCGATCACCGGAATACGCCGGATGATGAAGCGCGTCGCATAGGCCGATATCACCAGCGGCGCACCGAAGCTGAACGAGCACAGGTCCATGAAATACCACACGTCCGAACCGATGCTTCCGAACGCACCGGCCAGTGCAGAAGCGGTCGGCAGGATTCCTGCGCTTTGCAGTACCGATACGAACTCGGTCGTAATGAACCACATCACGAAGTACGCAAAGAACTTCGCGATCACCGAGCGCATCACGAAGCCCAGCACCACGTTAAACGCGCTAACCAGAATCCCGAACATGATCGACGCTCCCTAGGCAGTCAGAACAATGAACAGCGACACGAGCGTGAAGACCAGCGCAAAGGTCACCTGTATCTGCGACCGGAACTGTTCAGCGAGCGTGCACTGCGCAGTCAGCGTGATGGTCGAGCCGAACAGCGTGATCGACGGTTGCGGACACTGTGCCGTATGCGCTGGAAGCACGTAATTGCGCAGATCGGGAAGCAGCCCGAGGATGGGTGCGAGAGGTGGCCGCGCAAATTCAGACAGGCGGATAAGTGGAACTGCCGGGGTCTGAGCCAGCGATAATGCTGGCAAAGGAACCGGAAAAGATGACGAAGAGAACCCGACGCACACACTCAGTCTAGACTCCGGTTGGCCCTGTTTGCAGGGGGCAGGTCACCAGGAACAAGGTTATCCATGTGTCAGATAAAAGAGGCGCTGCGCCTGCGGTTTGTCTGCGAGCGCAGTCAAAGTGAAATCGCGTGCACGATCGGCGCGTCCAAGGCGACGGTCTGGGAGTATCTGGATCGAGCCAGACGGACGCAACTGAGCGCCGCCCCATGTAGCGCGAACGTGCGAGTTCGCGATCGGAATCCCCGTGACGCATGCGCACGGGAACCTGCCGGTATTGGTGCATCTCGAATCTCCGTCGGCCCATCGCTGCCTCCCTTGGGGATCACGCCCCAAGTTAAACAGGCAATGCGCATCAAGGTCCGGAATGCCCGCTCCCTCCCTGCTGGTTCCTATATGCCGAAGACCGTCTGGCTCCTATATGCCGGAAACGACGTGGCTCCTTTACGCCGGAAACGTCCCGGCTCCTTTATGCCGGAAGCCCATTGGCTCCTATGTGCCGGGAGATGACAGGCCGCAAGTCGGAGAAGCGGATGTGCAGCGCGCCCGATCGAACTGAGCGTGCGCCCCACGACGTGCTGAACCCGTCATTGATGGATGCGATGGCGACGCATGTCGCCAAGCGCAAGGAGCTACCGTGGGGCGACACGCTTACGCCATGTCGTCGCCATTCTGCTCGGCGGTGGAGCCGCGAGCGCGCGACCTCACGAGCCGGCTGACCGCGTCTGCGCCGCTCGACGCCGCCTGACCGACGAGCCGCGCACTGGCGCCCGACGCGCGCACGACGCCGTCGACGGCCATCGCCGTGGCGTTGGCCGTCGGCTTGACTACGTAGGTGCCGGCCGCCGCCGCACCCGCCAACATAGCCTTGCCGGCCGGCGTAAGCACCGGCGCGAGCGCCTCGCCCGCCTTCTGGGCCGTCTGTGCGATGCCTTGGCCCACCGGCTTCAGCCCATGCTCATAGGCCGTGCCCGGCAGCACTTGCACGCCACGGCCGACCGCGCCCGCATATCGCACGCCGTATTCAGCGCCCTTCTCAACCAACCCCATCGCACCGCTCAGTGCCACCGTGACCGCGTAGCCGAGCTGCGCGTTTCGTTCGCCGTACGGGCGCGCGATGTGGTCGAGGTCGGCCAGCGACGTCTGATCCGATTTGGCGATCTGGCCGAGCATGCCGCTTTGCTTTGCCGCGTCGGTGGTAATGCGGGCGTCTTCCCTGCTTGAGTCCGCGCCCACCCACTTCTCGGCCGCCATCGTCGACACCATGCTGATGACTTCCGTCGGGGTAGAGTACATCAGCGTGATCAGCTGTTCGACCGTGCTCGGCAGGATGCCTGCGTACGACAGCAGTGAAAGCATCAGGCCGAGAGTCGCGGCAATTTCGCCCCCGGTGGCCATCGAGCGGATCGCCGAGCCGGTGCCACGCGCGGCGCGCAGTGTGGAGAGCGCTTCGTCGCTGACGTGCTTGAGCACGTCGTCCACCTGCGGGCACGGGATCGTACCGGCCTCGATCATTGCCAACTTCCTGTCGACCAGCTCCCGATGATCCGCCATCACTTCGAGCGGCACCATGGCACCGGACGTCCAGGTGGCAAGCAGGTTCGTGACCTGCTTGGCGACCAGCAGGCAGACCGCCAGCAGTTCATGGCCGCTATCGTTCGCGGCCTTCGCGAGATCACGCACAAAGTTGTTCGGCAGCGAGCCGACTGCTGCGATCGAGCCGGAGAACGCAGCGCCCTTGAGGTCGCCGAGCGCTTCAGACAGATGCGCGGGCATGAAGGTGTTGCCTTTCATAGCTTCCATGAGCCGCTTGATGACCATGGAGTCGAAGGTTTCCGCAAACAGCGGCGTCAGCGAATCGAGCAGCGGGCCATACTTGGCCGCGGCGGCCGGGCCAATCGCCGTCTTCACGCTGGCCCAAATACCGTAGTCGAAGCTCGCGCCGATCACGCCGGTACCGACCAGGCTCGCGCAGAGGCCGTAGGCCAACTCTTTATTGAAATCCTTGTTGGTGGCCAGAGACAGCATCGACATCGCGCCAAAATCGCCACGGAATTTAGCGAGCCGCGCTTGCTTCGCCGGGTCGTTCGACTGCTGAATCAGCACGGCCTGCAGACGAGCGCTCGCGCCGTTGTCGGGCGTCACGCGGATCTGGATGCCTACATTGCGCAGGAATGTACTCGGGTGCTGATCGGTGCCCGGCATGCGCGCCTCAGGCGTGAACGCGCTCTCGCCCTTGGCGATCGCGTCGCGCAGCAGGTCGGTGGTCATAAGCATGTTGCCGCCGGAAAGCTGACGGAAGCTGTTCATCTTCTCCATCAACTGCTCGTCCCACTCGATATGAATCTGCGCGCCGGGCGCGATGTTCAGGTTCCTGACCGCTTCGAGATCGAGTTCGCCAATCAGGTTCAGCACGCTCTGCACGCCGCGATCTTCCTTGCAGATCGGCTTGCCGTCGCTGCAGACGGTCAGTGCGCCGCCGCACGGCGGCGGCATCTCCAGCGTGATTTCGTCATCCTCATTGATGCTCGAGGCGGCGCTGGCTCCGTGAGTCTCTGAGTGCATGCGCGACCGTTCGATTGACTGACATTCGCCGTGCGCGAGCGAGGGGCCCGGCAAGCCGGAGCGGTGCGACGGCAGCGAGCTCCTGCGCAGGCGCCAGGACGTCGCGCTGGCTGTGTCGGCGACATCCGAGCTGTTGCCTTCGCTTGAGCGATGCGATTTTAGGCCTGAGAACCAGGCCGGTGCGGCTTCTGCTTGCTTGCCTGTGCGGTTGCCCGCACAGGGGACAGACGCGATGTCCCGTGTCTCGGCGGTGTGGGTGGGCGGGGCAAGAGAAACGGAAGGAAAGGATGAGGGCATGGTAGATGCGCATGGAGCGAAGGTAGCAAGTGGTTCTGAACACTACGTGGGCCTCGCCATGGTGCACGACGAGGGGACGAAACCAGTTGTGGCTTTGCGAAGTCTTAAGGGCTGTTGGGGGCTGCAGTGCCTAGGACTGACCCCCGAAGGTTGGACATTTCCTCGGGGTGCTTTTTGGGCATATATAGAGCAGGTGAAGCTGGCAGCCGTCGAAGATTGCTGCAGCGGCCACCACGGACTAAAGATCGTAGCTCGACGTCATGGCGTGAACGTTGAATCGCTACGCAGATGGGCCGCGCGCACGGCCCTGAAGGCGTACAGGAAAAGCGCAGAAGCGCTTACAGCGTAGAATTCAAACTATTGGTGTTTGAGAGTATGCCGATGAGGAACTGTCCTACCGTCAGGCCGCTGCCTTCTTTGATATCCGGAACTTCAACATCATCGGCGATTGGGAGCGCGCCTATGACAAGGCGGTGTTGCCGCCTTGTCTCCATGCTCCCCGGGGCGCCGCACAAGAATGACAAAGCAGTCGACTAACGAACGTCCGCCCCAGTCACATGATGAGGACGCGCGCACCCGCAAGGAACTAATGGATGAGCTGAACCACCTCCGCATGGAGAATGCTTACCTAAAAAAACTCGACGCCTTGGTTCAAGCGAAGAGCCGGTAGCGCAGCAGTAAAAGCGTGAATCGTGCTTGAGCTAAGGTAACACTACCCGCTCGCAGGGTTGCTGAAGGTGGCTAGTCTTGCGCGCATTACGTTCTACTATCAGCAAAAAGTGCTACAGATGACTGACAGGTATGCGAGCCAGAAGGCCAGGATCCAGTCGATCTTTGACAGGCCCGAAGGGCGATATGGCTACGCGTCAGGCCAGACTTCGAATGCGCGCCGTTTTGATATTGAAGAAGATGTCTGTGCTCGACTATCAGCTTCTGAAAAATCATGCCGGTATCCTGCTTGTCGGCGACTACCATTCATTGACCAAACTGCACGAGGTTGTTCATGAGGCCAGCGACGGTTCACATTTGCTTTATCGTATGCGATCCACGAACAACGCCCCTCAGAGTAAGGTGGCGGAGCGCGTGAGGTGTGGTAGTGATGCGGGTCAGCGGAGGTTGGCCGGCATTTTCCAGGGAAGCAACGCTTCGTAGTCGTCGGCGGTCTTCGCCAGAGGCAGGCGCTGGAACAGCCAGGTGAGGTACCGGTAGGGATCGATGCTATTTGCTTTGCAGGTTTCGACGAGCGTATAGAGATTGGCGCTCGCGTTGGCGCCTCCGACGGTGTCCGAGAACAGCCATCCGCGGCGCCCCACGCAGAATGGTCGAATCGCATTCTCAACAGCGTTGTTCGAGATAGGCCAGTCGCCGTTCTCGACATAACGAATGAGCTTGGGCCACTGTGCGCGCAGGTAAGTCAGTCCCTTGCCGAGCAGGCTTTTCGGTACGACGCCGGGCGATTGCTCGAGCATCAGCGCGTGGATGGCATTGAGTACGCGCGCGCTGTATCGTCGTCGCAACCGCTGTCGTCGTTGTGAGGTCCACGTCGTACTGCGCGCCTCGGCCGCGAACAGCTTGCCGATCAATTTGATGAAGCGCGTCGCCAGCAGATCGGGCGTTCGGGCAGCCTTTGGTACGCTGTCCTCTGCTTTGACGAAGTACCGCCTCAGGTGAACCCAGCATCCAAGGTGCACGAGCTGGTGACGCCGGGCAATGTCGTTGTAGGGCTCATAGCCATCGGTCATCATGACTGCGCCCTCGCGGATCCCGGTGAACAGCTTGTCAGCCAGCCTGGTGCCGCGCCCCGGTGTATAGGTGAAGCATCGGATGGGCACGCCCGAATCGGTCATCTGCGCCCAGAGATAACTCTTCGTTTGCGGTCGACGGCCCTTTTCCTTCAACACCTGGAGTGTCGTCTCGTCGCAGTAGATCAGCTCGGCATCGAGCAACGCGTCGCGCATCAGGTTGATCGGGTTGCGTTCCGAGACCCACACGGACCATGCTCGCAGCAATCGTGTTCGACGAGATGTCGCCGCCGAAGCGACGTAGCAGACCGGCCTGGCGATACAGTGGCATCCCGAACTGATACTTGCCGGCGGCGATCCATGCAAGCGCCGATTCGCTCAACAGGCCGCGAGGGATGATGCGAGGCAGCGCTGGCGTCACCTTGATGCCGAGATCGCAGCACGGGCACGCATATTTGACGCGTTGGTGCTGGATCACGCGAAGCTGCTCCGGAATCACGTCGAGCTGCTCGCTGATCTCCACGCCAAACTCGACGAGCGCGTGACCATCGTTCATGCAGAAGCGTTCAGCCTCAGGCAGCTCGTGCCGCACCACGTCGCGCGGCAGGTTGGGATCAAGCGGCTTGCGATGGCCCCGCTTCTTGCGTGTATGTGCGCCGACCGTCGATTCTGGCGTATCTTCCTGAGCAGGTGAGCTGCTCGCGCCGAGCACCTCGGCTTCGTTGAACAGGCCGGGTTGGTCCGAATCTCGTGCCTCGCTCTTTGCCCCGAACAACTCATGACGGTAGGCCCGGAGTCGTTCCTCGGCGAGATCGCGTTCCGCTGTCACGAGCCGCAGGGCACCGCGTAATGCCTCCTGTTCTTCTCGCAACGCACGAGCGGCATCGCGTTCGGCGAGCAGCTCTTTCAGTTCGTCGGCGGTGATCGTGACGTTGACCGGCATGCCGGGTTAGACCAGCACACCGTCTGCCTGTTCAGCTCACACGCAGATATTCCTGCTTCGGATGTCGTCGAATCGTCGTGATGTCATCGCCATCGAGCAGCGCGTGCAGCACGTTGGTCGTCATCGTCACGACCTCAGCCTTGTTGTCGGGCCAGATGAAACGGCTTGCCTCCAATCGTTTCGTCATAAGCCAGAAACCGCTACCGTCCCAGCCAAGGATCTTGATCCTGTCGCGATGCCGGTTTCCGAAGATGTAAAGCGACGAGTCCATCGGATTCAGACGCATCGACTGTTCAACGAGAATCGACAGGCTGTTCATGCCGTACCGGAAGTCGACAGGATCGCGATGCAGATACACCTTCAGATTGTCGTCGAACCGGAACACGGCATCCTCCCAAGGATCTGAACCAGGGTTGTCAGTTCATCAATGGTCGCGATGGCCTTGCCCAGTTCGAGTTCGACACCGTTCGACAGATGCACATGCAGCGTGAGCGTCATTGACGGGGATGGCGGCGTAGACGCAGGCGGTACCGGAACGACAGGCACGAACGCGGGTGGTGGTGCCGCGGCAACGACGAGCTGGTGAGAACCCGGAGGATCGATCGCCAGGCTGTCAGTCGCATCACCCGAAGGCGGCAGGTCGTCGCCGTTATCCTGCGGCGTCGGCGAGACGCCTTTCTCGCGCCCCATCAGGTATTTCGTGATCCACTTGCGCAGCAGGTTGGCGTTGATGCCGTGCTCTTGCGCCATGCGGGCCACCGACACGCCCGGGCGTAACGTCGCCTCGACCAATGCCCGTTTGCCATTTTCATCGTAACGGCGACGGCCGTCACTGCTCTGCCGAACTACTCTCAGCTCTGAGTTTTTGTCAGCCATAGGTGTCCACCTCCAAAATAGGTGGACACCTATGCTCCTCGCTCAGAGTGCTGATGGGTAGACGTCGATAGTGGATCGCTTACGCTTTATCCGGATGACGGAGCATTTTGTGGTCCGGCCTACGATGTACGCAAGGCTTACGACCAGACGACCTCAGGCAATCATCTATGCCTTGGAGGCCGTCATCGAGAATGCCTTGCGGGAGCACTTCGGTACGCAGAGGCAAACCATCATCGACTTGGCTACGGCTTGATCCCGGCACCGACACTTTCGAGAAACTGGACAGCTGGGGGGGGCGAAGTTTATGCCTAACACACGGATAATCCGATAGGCGTCGCGCCGACGCTACCCAAGCAGAACATGCGGACATAGCGAAACGGGACCGTGCACTGCCTAGGGCACCGTCTACCAACAAACGAATATCGACCAGACTCTGTTCTACCACCGCATCGCAAATCGTCTTGCACGTCTTGAGGCACGGCACATGCCGCAAGCAAATCCGGAATTCGTGTTTCAGCCGCGTTTTTCGCGAGCGCCCAATCAGCTAAATAGCGGTTAAACGATCATCAGGTTTCTGATCGCGTGCCGTTGCTCAACGCCTGTTTCTGTGCACAGTCCAACGACGCTTCCCGTGAAAAACGCCATTTTGAAAGGAATGCTCATGTTTCCTAAATCTGTTTCCCGAGGGTTAACTCATGACGCAACTCAACCTTCGCGGGAAGAAGATGCCGCTTTGCCGACGCCGTCACGAGGAGGATCGTCCCGCACGCGCCGGATACCCGAGTCGATGCAAGGCATATCCGCCCTACCTCGAGAACTTCTTGCTAGAGTCTCATCAGAGTTCGACCTACACGATCTTGCGAGCATCGCGCGCGTTTCAGGGGAATTATCGGACGAGGCGCAAAGAAGGCTTGAGTTGATCAAACCGTATAACAAATTTCGGATTTACAAGTCCTTCGAAAACGCTCTGCTTGAACACGGGGAATCCGGTCTGCTTAGGCAGGCTGTGGCCGCTGTGAAAAAACAGAAAAAATATGAGCCGGAAAGCCGTCTTCCGGAAAGCGTAGAAACTCAAATTCATGAAAGTGTGTTCAGGCGAATTTATGATGCGTATCTGGCCAGAGATGGATTTATGTACCACAACCAAAGCATGACAGGTAATGGTCCCCTGCGAGCCCGTGTATTTGCGGAAGCCACTGAGATTTTTTTGCAAATGAACGATGCGGTAGGCGCCAAGGGCTTGAGCGACATTGCCGAACAAATCCCCGACTTGACACCCGGTTCGGAGCCTACTCGCAAATGGTTCCTTCAGAATTTCTTGGACATAGCATCGAGGAATTCCGAACGATTTTCTGGAATTCTTCATGGCCTTTCTACCGGATGGCACAGAATGCTAAGCGACCCACAAGATGTAACACTGAATGACTTTGTCCGCCTTGTGGCCCTTAACAACTCCGTATCTAAACAGAAACGTCATCTAGCACTGGGGATGCCAGCGAAAACGCTTATGGCTTACGCTATGTTGAACGATCCAAACTACCGGTGGACGGATGTCTTTGATCTTATTGTCGGTGTCGCACGAGAATTGCCGGCGACGCAGCGCAGATCATTATGTAATGACCTGCGAGCAGGTATCGAAACCTTTGAAACGTACACCGCGAACTCGCCGTCGAACTTGCAATTCGCCATGTCAAGTGATCTGGCCAGCGCTAAGGCAACAGTGGACAAAGTGGTGTCAACGGCACTCCGGAATTGATACAGTTTCCGCCGGCATCGGCACTTCAGATTTGATACACCGGGTTGTCGTGTTATTGCGGTGCCGGCCGCGCTCAGTTGGCGACGCTCTCCTTTGTCGTGGTCGATCTCTTCGCGACCAATCCTGCCCGCCGCTTCTCGCGTAGCCGGTAGCTCTCCCCCTGGATTGCAACGACGTGAGCGTGATGCAACAGCCGGTCAAGCATCGCGGCTGTGAGCGTTGCGTCGTCGGCGAACGTCTGGTCCCATTGCCCGAACGGAAGGTTGCTGGTCACGATCAGACTGCCCCGCTCGTATCGTTTGGCGATCACCTGGAAGAAGAGATTGGCCTGCTCGCGACTCATCGGCAGGTATCCGATCTCATCGATGATCAACAGGCGGTATCCGCCCGAGAATCCCCGTAGTAGCGAGTGCTCTCGATTTCGCCGAAACTTCAGTACCGTAGGGGGGTGGTCGGCAGCGATGCCGATAGGAGGCGACGTCTTTGCCCTTGAGGGGATAGTGTGAGCGACGACGGGCTACCGTCGCGGTGCTTCGCGGGCGTCGCAGTAAAAGCTCAGGGTATCGTCGTCCTTGATCTTGACGTGCCAATGGCCGACGCAGTACTTGGCGTCGGCGAACTTCTCCCGCCAGCGATTCGAGAGCTTGCCGATCCAGGCACGCGCTTCCGATGGCATCTGCGGCGAGGCGGCCATCTGCTGCAGCATCTGTAGATAACTGGGGTCGCCCCAACGGGAGTTGGCTGCGACATGCGCGTTCCAGATCAGCACGACCAGCTTGTATATCTCGCGCACCATGAACCGCCCCGGAAATGTAGGAGACTTTGGATCTTGGCTGTAACGGGTGAGGTCGGTCGGAAGCCGTGGACGCCAACGGGTTAAGCAGCGAGCTGTTTCAGATAGTATCGCTGCGTGAATGCGACGGGTGACAGGTAGTCGAGGCGGGCCTGCGTGCGTTGCCGGTTGTAGAACATCTCAATGTATTCACTGACCATGCGCTTTGCCTGCTCGTGTGTCGCGAATCGGTGATGATAGACCAGTTCATTTTTGAGGGTTCCCCAGAACGATTCAATCGGCGCGTTGTCGTAGCAATTTCCACGTCGACTCATTGAAGTCTGCATGCGGAACTGGCTTACGAGCTGCTGATACGCGTGTGCGCAGTATTGGCTGCCACGGTCAGTATGGTGAATGAGCGTAGCCGACCAGTTCGCCGCTGAACAGGTCTTTCAGGCCAGCGAGGTACAGCCAGCCTTCGTCAGTGGCGATGTACGTGATGTCACCACACCAGGCCTGATTTGGCGCGCTTGCGGCGAAATCCTGGTTCAACAGGTTCGGCGCCACTGGCAGCTC
>NZ_JAVHZD010000065.1:0-14160 GCF_031119615.1 Paraburkholderia sp. SARCC-3016
AAGCGGTCTTAGGAAGACAAAACATTCTACCAACTCCTTGGCTCACAGAACGACATGGCTACGATCCGACTTAGTGGAAAGCAAATGAGTATCGAAGGGGTCTTGAAGGAAGGGTTTGTCACCACGACGGCTGACAAACTGATCAACTGGACGCGCACCGGCTCGCTGTGGCCGATGACGTTCGGTCTCGCGTGTTGTGCGGTCGAGATGATGCATGCGGGCGCGGCCCGCTACGACCTCGACCGTTTCGGCGTCGTGTTTCGTCCGAGCCCGCGTCAGTCGGATGTGATGATCGTCGCCGGCACGCTGTGCAACAAGATGGCGCCGGCGCTGCGCAAGGTGTACGACCAGATGGCCGAGCCGCGCTGGGTGATTTCGATGGGCTCGTGCGCGAACGGGGGAGGCTACTACCACTACTCGTACTCGGTCGTACGCGGCTGCGATCGTATCGTGCCGGTCGACGTCTACGTGCCGGGCTGTCCGCCGACGGCCGAGGCGCTCGTCTATGGCGTGATCCAGCTACAGGCCAAGATCCGCCGCACCAACACCATCGCCCGTCAATAAAGGCCCAAGCCTCCCCACAATATGGCAAGCAAACTCGAGACCCTCAAAGCGAATCTCGAGGCGGCCTTTGGCGGCCGCCTGTCGAGCATCACGGAATCGATCGGTGAATTGACGATCGTCGTGAAGGCGAGCGAATACCTCGACGTGGTGAAGCGTCTGCGCGACGACGCATCGCTGAAGTTCGAACAGCTGATCGATCTGTGCGGCGTCGATTACCAGACGTATGGCGACGGCGCTTACGAAGGCCCGCGTTTTGCCGCGGTGCTGCATCTGCTCTCTATTGCGAACAACTGGCGCGTGCGCGTGCGCGTATTCGCGCCGGACGACGATCTGCCGATCGTTCCGTCGGTCGTCGACGTGTGGAACTCGGCGAACTGGTACGAGCGCGAAGCATTCGACCTGTACGGCATCGTGTTCGAGGGCCATCCGGATCTGCGTCGCATCCTGACCGACTACGGATTCATCGGTCACCCGTTCCGCAAGGATTTCCCGATCTCCGGTTACGTCGAAATGCGTTACGACCCGGAAGAGAAGCGCGTCGTCTATCAGCCCGTGACGATCGAGCCGCGTGAAATTACGCCGCGCGTGATCCGCGAAGATCGCTATGGCGGTCTGAAACATTAAGAGAACGCCATGGCAGAGATCAAGAACTACACGCTCAACTTCGGCCCGCAGCACCCGGCAGCGCACGGCGTGCTGCGTCTCGTGCTCGAGCTCGACGGCGAAGTGATCCAGCGCGCCGATCCGCACATCGGCCTGCTGCATCGCGCGACCGAAAAGCTCGCCGAAAACAAGACGTTTATCCAGTCCGTACCGTATATGGACCGTCTCGACTATGTGTCGATGATGGTGAACGAACACGGTTATGTGCTCGCAATCGAAAAGCTGCTCGGCATCGACGTGCCGATTCGCGCGAAATACATCCGCGTGCTGTTCGACGAAGTCACGCGCGTGCTGAACCACCTGATGTGGATCGGTGCGCACGCGCTCGACGTCGGCGCGATGGCCGTGTTTCTGTATGCGTTCCGCGAGCGCGAAGATCTGATGGACGTGTACGAAGCGGTGTCGGGCGCGCGGATGCATGCTGCGTACTATCGTCCGGGCGGTGTTTATCGCGATCTGCCCGACGCAATGCCGCAATACAAGGCATCGAAAATCCGTAATGCGAAGGCGCTGTCGAAAATGAACGAGAGCCGCCAGGGTTCGCTGCTCGACTTCATCGAAGACTTTTTCAACCGCTTCCCGAAGTGTGTCGACGAGTATGAAACGCTGCTCACCGACAACCGGATCTGGAAGCAGCGTCTGGTGGGCATCGGTGTCGTGAGCCCCGAACGCGCGTTGCAACTGGGTCTGACCGGCGCGATGCTGCGCGGCTCGGGCATCGAGTGGGACCTGCGCAAGAAGCAGCCTTACGAGGTGTACGATCAGCTCGACTTCGACATTCCGGTTGGCGTGAATGGCGACTGCTACGACCGCTATCTCGTGCGCGTCGAAGAAATGCGTCAATCGACGCGTATCGCGAAGCAGTGTATTGATTGGCTTCGCAAGAATCCCGGCCCTGTGATGATCGACAATCACAAAGTTGCGCCGCCGTCGCGCGTCGGGATGAAGTCGAACATGGAAGAGCTGATCCACCACTTCAAGCTCTTTACCGAAGGCTTCCATGTGCCTGAAGGCGAATCGTATGCGGCAGTCGAGCATCCGAAGGGCGAGTTCGGCATCTATCTGATTTCGGATGGCGCGAACAAGCCTTATCGCCTGAAGATTCGCGCGCCGGGCTACGCGCATCTGTCCGCGCTCGACGAAATGGCGCGCGGCCACATGATCGCCGATGCGGTCACGATCATCGGCACGCAGGACATCGTGTTCGGCGAAGTGGATCGCTAACGCATTTTCATCGAGGCCCGTCCGCGCGAGAAGGCTGTGCCAGCGCGGCGCGAGGCAAGGGGCAAGCAAGGAACGCCGGGTCTGTCGCATCATGCAGTGGAGCGACAGGTTTTCGTTCGGTAGGAATTGAAAGAGTCGTGTCTGAAAATGATCTCAGCTGAAGGCCTGAAAGAAATCGATCGTGCGCTCACGAAGTACCCCGCCGATCAGAAACAATCCGCCGTGATGGCGGCGCTGGCCGTTGCGCAAGACGAACATGGCTGGCTGTCGCCCGATCTGATGCAGTACGTCGCCGACTATCTCGGCATGCCGGCCGTTGCCGTGCAGGAAGTCGCGACGTTCTACACGATGTTCGAAACGTCGCCGGTCGGCAAACACAAGATCACGCTCTGCACGAACCTGCCGTGTCAGCTCGGCCCGGACGGCGGCTCGGAAAGCGCCGCCGAATATCTGAAGCAGAAGCTCGGCATCGACTTCGGCGAAACCACCGCGGACGGCAAGTTCACGCTTAAAGAGGGTGAGTGCATGGGCGCGTGCGGCGACGCACCGGTGATGCTCGTGAACAACCATCGTATGTGCAGCTTCATGAGCCGCGAGAAGATCGACCAGCTGCTCGAGGAACTTTCGAAATGACGTCTTTACACGATCGTCACATCAAGCCGCTGATTCTCGCCGGTCTGAACGGCGAGAACTGGCATCTCGAAGATTACGTCGCGCGTGGCGGCTACAAGCAGCTGCGCCGCATCCTGGAAGAAAAAATCCCGCCGGAGCAGGTCATTGCCGATGTGAAGGCATCGGGCCTGCGCGGCCGCGGCGGTGCGGGCTTCCCGACCGGGCTCAAATGGAGCTTCATGCCGCGCCAGTTTCCGGGGCAGAAGTACCTCGTCTGCAACTCGGACGAAGGCGAACCGGGTACGTTCAAGGACCGCGACATCCTGCGCTGGAATCCGCATGCGTTGATCGAAGGCATGGCGATCGGCGCGTATGCGATGGGCATCACGGTCGGCTACAACTACATTCACGGCGAAATCTTCGCCGAATATCTGCGCTTCGAAGAGGCGCTCGAAGAGGCTCGCCGCGCGGGCTTCCTCGGCGACAACATCATGGGCTCGGGCTTTTCGTTCCAGCTGCATGCGCACCACGGTTACGGCGCGTATATCTGCGGCGAGGAAACGGCGCTGCTCGAGTCGCTCGAAGGCAAGAAAGGCCAGCCGCGCTTCAAGCCGCCGTTCCCGGCGAGTTTCGGCGTCTATGGCAAGCCGACCACGATCAACAACACCGAAACGTTCGCCGCGGTGCCGTTCCTGCTCGAGGTCGGTCCGCAAACCTATCTGGAAATCGGCAAGCCGAACAACGGCGGCACGAAGATCTTCTCGGTGTCGGGCGACGTCGAGCGTCCGGGCAACTATGAAGTGCCGCTCGGCACGCCGTTCGCGACGCTGATGGAGCTCGCCGGCGGCATGCGCGGCGGCAAGAAGATCAAGGCGGTGATCCCGGGCGGCTCGTCGGCGCCGGTGATCCCGGGCGACATCATGATGCAAACCGACATGGACTACGATTCGATCGCGAAAGCCGGATCGATGCTCGGTTCGGGCGCGGTGATCGTGATGGACGAGACGCGCTGCATGGTGCGCTCGCTGCTGCGCCTGTCGTATTTCTATTACGAAGAGTCGTGCGGCCAGTGCACGCCGTGCCGCGAAGGCACCGGCTGGCTCTACCGCGTCGTGCATCGTATCGAGCATGGCCTTGGCCGCAAGGAAGATCTCGACCTGCTCAACTCGGTTGCCGAAAACATCATGGGCCGCACGATCTGCGCGCTCGGCGATGCGGCTGCGATGCCGGTGCGCGGCATGCTGAAGCATTACTGGGACGAATTCGAGTATCACGTCGCCAACAAGCGCTGCCTCGTCGGCGGCCATGCCGGGGCGGCGGCGGTGTCGGAAACGGTCGCGGCATAGAAGAAGCAGAACGTCGAATGCAGATTCACCGCGCGGCGCGCCTCGTCTACACGGCGTGCGCCCGGCGCGATGAACGGGGCGAACGATTGAGCGGTATCAGGTTAAGGATGATTGACCATCATGGTTGAACTCGAAATAGACGGCAAAACGGTCGAGGTACCTGAAGGCAGCATGGTGATCCAGGCTGCGCATAAGGTCGACACATACGTGCCGCATTTCTGCTATCACAAGAAGCTGTCGATCGCGGCCAATTGCCGTATGTGTCTCGTCGACGTCGAGAAAATGCCGAAGGCGGTCCCCGCCTGCGCGACGCCGGTGTCGCAAGGCATGGTCGTGCGCACCAAATCCGAGAAGGCCATCAAGGGCCAGCAATCGGTGATGGAGTTCCTGCTGATCAACCATCCGCTCGATTGCCCGATCTGCGATCAGGGCGGCGAATGTCAGCTGCAGGATCTCGCGGTCGGCTACGGCAAGTCGTCGTCGCGCTATAGCGAAGAAAAGCGCGTCGTGTTCCACAAGAACGTGGGGCCGCTGATCTCGATGGAAGAGATGACGCGCTGCATCCACTGCACGCGCTGCGTGCGCTTCGGCCAGGAAGTGGCCGGCGTGATGGAGCTCGGCATGCTGAACCGCGGCGAGCACTCGGAAATCACGACCTTCGTCGGCAAGACTGTCGACTCCGAACTGTCGGGCAACATGATCGACCTGTGCCCGGTCGGCGCGCTGACGAGCAAACCGTTCCGCTACAGCGCGCGGACGTGGGAACTGTCGCGCCGCAAGTCGGTGAGCCCGCATGATTCGGTCGGCGCAAACCTCGTCGTGCAGGTGAAGAACAACCGCGTGATGCGCGTGCTGCCGTTCGAGAACGAAGCGATCAACGAATGCTGGATCTCGGACAAAGACCGCTTCTCGTATGAAGCGCTCAACAGCGAAGAGCGCCTGACGCGGCCGATGGTGAAGCAGGGCGGCCAGTGGGTCGAAACCGACTGGCAAACGGCGCTCGAATACGTCGTCAAGGGTTTCAACGGCATCAAGGGCGATCACGGCGCAAACGCGATCGCCGCGCTCGGCAGCGCACACAGCACGGTCGAAGAGCTGTTCCTGCTCAAGCAGCTTGCGCAGGCGGTCGGTACGCCGAACATCGATTTCCGTCTGCGTCAGACCGACTTCTCGGCGCCCGTCAACGGCGCGCCGTGGCTCGGCGTGAAGATCGCCGACCTGTCGCTCGTCGATGCGGCGTTCGTGGTCGGCACGTCGTCGCTGCGTCGCGATCATCCGCTCTTCGCCGCGCGTCTGCGCCAGGCATCGAAGGGCGGCGCGAAGCTCACCCTGCTGCAGGCATCGAGCGACAACTCGCTGATTCCGAAGGCACAAGTCATCGCCGCGGCGCCGTCCGCATGGCTCGACGAACTGGCCGGCATTGCGGCTGCCGTATCGGAAGCGCGCGGCGTCGCGCTGCCGGAAGCGTTCGCAGGCGTACAGGCATCGGATGCGGCAAAGCAGGTCGCCGCTTCGCTCGCAGCGGGCGAAAAGCGCGTGGTGCTGATCGGCAACGCAGCGGTGCAGCATCCGGAATTCGCACGCATCCACGCCGCGGCACAATGGATCGCCGACGCGACGGGCGCGACGCTCGGTTTCCTGACGGAAGCGGCCAACACCGTCGGCGCTCACCTCGTCGGCGCGCTGCCGGGCAACGGCGGCCTGAATGCACGCGAAGCGTTCGAGCAGCCGCGCAAGGGCTACGTGCTGATGAACGTCGAGCCGGAATTCGACACCGCGAACCCGGCGCAAGCGCTTGCCGCACTGAACCAGGCGGAAATGGTCGTCGTGATGTCGCCTTTCAGAACGGGCATGGATTACGCCGACGTGCTGCTGCCGATCGCACCGTTCACGGAAACGGCCGGCACGTTCGTCAACGCGGAAGGCACGGTGCAGAGCTTCAACGGTGTCGTGCGGCCGCTCGGCGACGCGCGTCCCGCATGGAAGGTGCTGCGCGTGCTCGGCAGTCTGCTTGGCGCGTCGGGCTTCGAATACGACACGGCTGAGGAAGTGCGCGCCGCCGCGCTCGGCGATGCGGACCTGACGCCGCGTCTGTCGAACAGGAGCGCCTCGACGGTTGCACGCGGCGACGGCGGTGCGGCCAAGGCCGCGAACGGCTCGTTCGAGCGCATCGCCGACGTGCCGATCTACCACGCCGATCCGCTCGTGCGCCGTGCCGGCTCGCTGCATCTGACGCAAGCCGCGCGCAACGCGAACACGGTCGGTTTGCCGGCTGGGCTCTTCGACAAGCTGGGTCTGAAAGACGGCGACGCGGTGCGCGTGCGCCAGGGGGAGCGTTCGGTGCAGGTGCCGGCCGTGCGCGATGCGAATCTTGCGGAGACGGTGGTCCGCGTGTCGGCGGCCACGCCTGCCGGCGCGGCGCTGGGGAGCCTGTTCGGCGAACTGCTGGTGGAGAAGGCGTAAATGACCTTGTTCGATACGATCAACGCGGGCGGCAGCCAGATTCTCGGCGTCGCGTGGCCGACGGTGTGGGCGCTCGTGCGCATCATCGTGGTGGCCGTCGTGATTCTGCTGTGCGTCGCGTACCTGATCCTCTGGGAGCGCAAACTGATCGGCTGGATGCACGTGCGTCTCGGCCCGAACCGCGTCGGTCCCGGCGGCTCGCTGCAACCGATCGCCGACGTGCTCAAGCTGTTGCTGAAGGAAGTGATCCAGCCGACCCAGGCGAGCCGCTGGATTTACCTGATCGCGCCGATCATGGTGGTGGTGCCGGCCTTCGCGATCTGGGCAGTGATTCCGTTCCAGGCGGGCGCGGTGCTTGGCGACATCAACGCGGGGCTGCTGTACGCGATCGCGATTTCGTCGATCGGCGTCTACGGTGTGATCCTCGCCGGCTGGGCTTCGAACTCGAAGTATGCATTCCTCGGTGCGATGCGCGCGGCCGCGCAGATGGTGTCCTACGAAATCTCGATGGGTTTCGCCCTCGTCGTCGTGCTGATGACGGCCGGCAGCCTGAACCTGTCGGACATCGTCAACTCGCAAACGCGCGGCATCTTCGCGGGCTTCGGCGTCAACTTCCTGTCGTGGAACTGGCTGCCGCTGCTGCCGATGTTCGTCGTCTACTTCGTGTCGGGCATTGCCGAAACGAACCGCCACCCGTTCGACGTGGTGGAAGGGGAGTCGGAGATCGTCGCGGGCCACATGATCGATTACTCGGGGATGGCGTTCGCGCTGTTCTTCCTCGCCGAGTACATCAACATGATCGTGATCTCGGCGCTCGCCTCGATCCTGTTCCTCGGCGGCTGGGACGCACCGTTCGGTTTCCTGTCGTTCATTCCGGGCATCTTCTGGCTCGTCCTCAAGGTGTTTTTCCTGTTGTCGGTATTCATCTGGGTGCGTGCGACGTTCCCGCGCTACCGCTATGACCAGATCATGCGTCTCGGCTGGAAGGTGTTCATTCCGGTGACCGTGGTGTGGCTGGTGGTGGTCGGGTTCTGGATCATGTCGCCGTTGAATATCTGGAAATAAAGGGCGGATGTCCCCATGACCGCATTTCAAAACTTCTTCAAGACCTTCTTCCTGACCGAGCTGTTGAAGGGTCTCGCACTGACCGGACGCTATACGTTCCAGCGCAAGATCACCGTGCAGTTTCCGGAAGAAAAGACGCCGATTTCGCCGCGCTTTCGCGGCCTGCACGCGCTGCGCCGCTATGAAAACGGCGAAGAGCGCTGCATCGCCTGCAAGCTCTGCGAAGCGGTGTGCCCGGCGCTGGCCATCACGATCGAGTCTGAAACGCGCGCGGACAATACGCGCCGCACGACGCGCTACGACATCGACCTGACCAAATGCATCTTCTGCGGTTTCTGCGAAGAAAGCTGCCCCGTCGATTCGATCGTCGAGACGCATATTCTCGAATATCACGGTGAAAAGCGCGGCGACCTGTACTTCACGAAAGACATGCTGCTGGCCGTCGGCGACCGCTACGAAGCGGAAATCGCCGCGAACAAGGCGGCAGACGCGCCGTATCGTTGATCCAGGAAGTTGCATTGCTGTAGTACGAAGTCGCGTCGGCCGCCGCGGTAATGGCGGCGCGGTGCGCAGCCCCTCGAGTGCCGCTGGGTGTACCACGTTGCATCTCGCGTGCATCGCGCGCAGATCGACGTCGCGTAAAATGCGCGCGCGTGCCGCGGCAAGCCGAGGGACCCTGCCTGACGATGGCCTAACGAAGAACCGGTAATCATGGAATTCACGACCGTACTGTTCTACATCTTCGCGTTGCTCCTGACGGTGTCGGGGCTGAAGGTGATCACTTCGCGCAACCCGGTGTCGGCCGCGCTCTTCCTCGTGCTCGCGTTCTTCAATGCGGCCGCGATCTGGATGCTGCTACAGGCGGAGTTCCTCGGCATCCTGCTGGTGCTCGTGTACGTCGGCGCGGTGATGGTGCTGTTCCTGTTCGTCGTGATGATGCTGGACATCAATCTCGACGTGCTGCGCAAAGACTTCAAACGCTTCGTACCGATGGCGACCATCGTCGGCGCGATCATCGTGATCGAAACCGCGCTGATCCTGTGGCACGGCTACGGCGCGACGGTGCAGCCGGTGCCCGATACGACGGCGGCTGCGGTTGCCGGAGCAGGCGGCACGGCGAGCTGGTCGAACACGCGTCTGATCGGCAAGATCATCTACACCGAATACATCTTCGCGTTCGAAGTGGCGGGCCTCGTGCTGCTGGTTGCGATCATCGCGGCGATCGCGTTGACCACGCGCCATCAGAAAGACAGCAAGCGCCAGCGCATTTCCGATCAGGTGGCGGTGCGCCGCCAGGACCGCGTGCGCATCGTAAAGATGAAACCGGAAGTCGCACCGGCACCGGAACCCACGGAGCCGGCAACGGCAGCGACGGCAGCCGCGACCGCGGCCGGTGCCGCAACCGGCGCCCCGGCGCCCGCAGGCAAGGCCTGAGCGCCCGAGAGGAGAAAAACATGTTGACCCTTGCTCATTACCTCGTGCTCGGTGCGATCCTCTTTGCGATCAGCATCGTCGGCATTTTCCTGAACCGCCGCAACGTGATCATCATCCTGATGGCGATCGAACTGATGCTGCTGGCGGTGAACACCAATTTCGTCGCGTTCTCGCACTATCTCGGCGACGTGCACGGCCAGATCTTCGTTTTCTTCGTGCTGACGGTGGCCGCAGCCGAAGCGGCGATCGGCCTCGCGATTCTGGTGACCCTGTTCCGTAGCCTCGACACGATCAACGTCGAGGACCTCGATCAGCTCAAAGGTTAATTTCAGCGAAGTTCATTTCAGGTAAGCGGTTATGTCAACGACACTCAACGAAAACCTGCTGCTGGCCATCCCGCTCGCGTCACTCGCGGGCTCGCTGATCGCGGGGCTCTTCGGCAAGACGATCGGGCGTGCAGGCGCTCATTCGGTAACGATTCTCGGGGTGGCGATTTCGTTCGTCCTGTCGGTCATCGTGTTTCTCGACGTGCAGAACGGCGGGAGCTTCAATGCGACGATCTACGAATGGATGACGATCGGCAAGCTGAAGTTCGAGGTCGGTTTCCTCGTCGATTCGCTGACCGCGATGATGATGGTCGTCGTGACCTTCGTGTCGCTGATGGTGCACATCTACACGATCGGCTACATGGCGGGGGAGGACGGCTACCAGCGCTTCTTCTCGTACATCTCGCTGTTCACGTTTTCGATGCTGATGCTCGTGATGAGCAACAACTTCCTGCAGCTGTTCTTCGGCTGGGAAGCGGTGGGTCTCGTGTCGTACCTGCTGATCGGCTTCTACTACACGCGTCCGAGCGCGATCTACGCGAACCTGAAGGCGTTCCTCGTGAACCGTGTCGGCGACTTCGGTTTCCTGCTCGGCATCGGCCTGCTGCTCGCGTACGCCGGCTCGATGAACTACGCCGACGTGTTCGCGAAGAACCACGAACTTGCGTCGCTGACGTTCCCGGGCACTGACTGGGGCCTGTTGACGGTCGCCTGCATCTGCCTGTTCATCGGCGCGATGGGTAAGTCCGCGCAGTTCCCGCTGCACGTGTGGCTGCCCGATTCGATGGAAGGCCCGACGCCGATCTCCGCACTGATCCACGCGGCAACGATGGTGACGGCCGGCATCTTCATGGTCGCGCGCATGTCGCCGCTGTTCGAACTGTCCGATAGCGCGCTGTCGTTCATCATGGTGATCGGCGCGATCACGGCGCTCTTCATGGGCTTCCTCGGCGTCGTGCAGATGGACATCAAGCGCGTCGTCGCGTATTCCACGCTGTCGCAGCTCGGCTACATGACGGTCGCGCTCGGCGCATCGGCCTACCCGGTCGCCGTGTTCCACCTGATGACGCACGCATTCTTCAAGGCGCTGCTGTTCCTCGGCGCCGGTTCGGTGATCATCGGCATGCACCATGACCAGGACATGCGCAACATGGGCGGCCTGTGGAAGTACATGCCGATCACGTGGATCACGTCGCTGATCGGTTCGCTCGCGCTGATCGGCACACCGTTCTTCGCCGGCTTCTATTCGAAGGATTCGATCATCGATGCGGCGCGTCTGTCGCATCTGCCGGGTTCGGGCTTCGCGTATTTCGCGGTCGCCGCGAGCGTGTTCGTCACGGCGCTGTACTCGTTCCGCATGTATTTCATGGTGTTCCACGGCGAAGAGCGCTTCCGCGGTCCGAAGCATCCCGACTCGCCGATGGGAGCGGAAGAAGCGGCACATGGGCAGGGCCACGGCAGCGACGATCACGGTCACGACGCGCACGACGACCACGGCCATCATGGCCCGCACGTGCCGCACGAAACGCCGTGGGTCGTCTGGGTGCCGCTCGTGCTGCTCGCGATCCCATCGGTCATCATCGGCGCGATTGCGATCAAGCCGATGCTGTACGGCGGCTTCTTCGACCATGGCGTCGCGTTCGACAAGGTCATCTATATCGCCCAGAACCATCCGGCGCTGCAGGAAATGGCCGAAGAGTTCCACGGCTGGTTCCAGATGGGCATCATGTCGTTCGAAGGTCTGCCCGTGTGGCTGTCGCTCGCGGGTGTGATCGTCGCGTGGTTCCTGTACATCAAGCGTCCGTCGCTGCCCGCGAAGATCCGCCAGACGTTCTCGCCGATCTACACGCTGCTCGACAACAAGTACTACATGGACAAGATCAACGAAGTCGTCTTTGCGCGCGGCGCCGTGGCGATCGGCCGCGGTCTGTGGAAGGAAGGCGACGTGGTCGTGATCGACGGTATCGTCAACGGCAGCGCGCGCTTCGTCGGCTGGTTCGCGAGCGTGATCCGCTTCCTGCAGTCCGGCTATATCTACCACTACGCGTTTGCGATGATCATCGGGATGTTGGGCCTCCTGACGCTGTTCGTTACGCTCGGCGGCAAATAAACAACGCGAGGAGACACCATGTACAACTACCCGATTCTCTCCATCGCGATCTGGATGCCGATCGTGTTTGGTCTGATCGTGCTCGCGGTCGGCAACGATCGCAACCCGGCGCCCGCGCGCTGGATTGCGCTCGTCGGCTCGATCCTGAGCTTTATCGTCACGATTCCGCTGATGACGGATTTCAATCCGGACACGGCGAAGCTGCAGTTCGTCGAGCAGGCCAACTGGATCGAGCGCTTCAACATCACGTATCACCTCGGCGTCGACGGCATTTCGATGTGGTTTGTCGTGCTGACCGCGCTGATCACGGTGATTGTCGTGGTGGCAGCGTGGGAAGTGATCACGAAGAACGTCGGCCAGTATCTGGCGGCGTTCCTGATCCTGTCGGGCATCATGGTCGGCGTGTTCTCGGCTGCCGACGGCATGCTGTTCTACGTATTCTTCGAAGCGACGCTGATTCCGATGTACATCATCATCGGTGTCTGGGGCGGCGCGAACCGCGTGTACGCGGCGTTCAAGTTCTTCCTGTACACGCTGATGGGTTCGCTGCTGATGCTGGTCGGCCTCATCTATCTGTACACGCAGACGGGCACGTTCGATCTCGCCGCATGGCATGCGGCGAAGATTCCGATGACACCGCAGGTACTGCTATTTATCGCATTCTTCCTCGCGTTCGCGGTGAAGGTGCCGATGTGGCCCGTGCACACGTGGCTGCCTGACGCGCACGTCGAAGCGCCGACGGGCGGCTCGGTCGTGCTGGCGGCGATCATGCTGAAGCTCGGCGCCTACGGCTTCCTGCGCTTCTCGCTGCCGATCGCACCGGATGCGAGCCACTTCCTTGCGCCGGTCGTCATCACGCTGTCGCTGATCGCGGTGATTTATATCGGTCTCGTCGCGCTGGTGCAGGCGGACATGAAAAAGCTCGTCGCGTACTCGTCGATCGCGCACATGGGCTTCGTGACGCTCGGCTTCTTCATCTTCAACCAGATGGGCGTGGAAGGCGCCATCGTGCAGATGATCTCGCACGGCTTCGTGTCGGGCGCCATGTTCCTTTGCATCGGCGTGCTGTACGACCGCATGCATACGCGCCAGATTTCGGACTACGGCGGCGTCGTCAACACGATGCCGAAGTTCGCCGCGTTCGTGATGCTGTTCGCGATGGCCAACTGCGGTCTGCCGGGCACGTCCGGTTTCGTCGGCGAGTTCATGGTGATCCTGGCCGCGGTCCAGTACAACTTCTGGATTGCGTTCGGCGCCGCGTTCACGCTGATTCTCGGCGCTGCATACACGCTGTGGATGTACAAGCGCGTGTATTTCGGCGCGATCGGCAACGACCACGTCAAAAAGCTCATCGACATCAACGGCCGCGAGTTCTTCATGCTGATCGTGCTCGCCGCGCTGACGCTGTTCATGGGCCTGTACCCGAAGCCTTTCTCTTCAGTGATGCATGCGTCCGTGGAGAATCTCCTTACCCATGTATCGCAGTCGAAGCTGCCGCTGTCTCAGTAGTGCAGAGCGGAGGAACTGAAAAATCATGCAAAACGCCCCTTTGAGTGCTCTGCTACCCGACGCGCTGGTGATGGCCGCGGTGGTCGTCGCGTGGCTCAACGATACGTTCGCCGGCCAGGCGGGCCGGCGCACCACGTATCTGATCGCGCTGTTCTCGACGCTCGTCGCCGGCATCTGGTTCGCGACGCTCGCGCTCGACCCGGTGCAGCACTATTACTTCTCGCGCATGTATATCGTCGACCCGTTCGCGAGCGTGATGAAGGCGGTGGTCACGCTGGGCTACACGGTCTCGATCATCTATTCGCGCAAGTACCTCGAAGATCGCAACCTGTTCCGCGGCGACTTCTACCTGCTCGGCATGTTCTCGCTGCTCGGACAGCTGATCATGATTTCGGGCAATAACTTCCTGACGCTGTATCTGGGCCTCGAGCTCATGTCGCTGTCGCTGTACGCAGTGATCGCACTGCGCCGCGATGCGTCGCAGTCGAACGAAGCGGCGATGAAGTATTACGTGCTGGGCGCGCTCGCATCGGGCTTCCTGCTGTACGGCATCTCGATGATCTACGGCGCGACCGGTTCGCTCGAGCTCAACGAAGTGCTGAAGGCGGTCGCATCGGGCCGCATCAACGACGTCGTGCTGCTGTTCGGCGTGATCTTCATCGTCGCCGGCATCGCCTTCAAGATGGGCGCGGTGCCGTTCCATATGTGGGTGCCCGACGTGTATCAAGGCGCGCCGACCGCGATGACGCTGATCGTCGGCGGCGGTCCGAAGTCGGAGGCCAAGCGGTCTTAGGAAGACAAAACATTCTACCAACTCCTTGGCTCACAGAACGACATGGCTACG
>NZ_JAVHZD010000066.1:0-13734 GCF_031119615.1 Paraburkholderia sp. SARCC-3016
CGATACCAACGACACAACAGGGCTCTCTAGATTTATCAACAACATAGCGAGGTTGGGCAGTATGAAACGCACTTGTAGTGACGCCGCCACTGCTCGATCACAACCTTTGCTTCCGTGCGGGTTCGAAACCATTCAAGACTCAGGCATTCATCCCGGAACTTGCCGTTAAAGCTTTCGTCCGCGCCGTTCTGCCAGGGCTTGCCGGGTTCGCTGAGCGCCATGTCCATGCCGTTCTGTGCAGCCCACTTCAGGATAGCCCGCGAGACGAACTCCGGACCATTGTCAGAGCGCAGGTAGCGAGGCGCACCATGAACGCTGACCAGTTGGGACAGGACTTCGATCACGCGCCCCGATCGAATCGATCCGGCCACGTCAATCGCCAGGCATTCGCGCGTGTACTCATCGATCACCGTTAGACACTTCAACTGCTGGCCGTTGACACACGCATCGAATACGAAGTCATACGCCCAGACGTGCCGTGCCCCCGTCGCCGGCTGTGGCCGCGGCCGATGAACCGACACGCGACGGCGCGGGCGTCTGCGTGGCACCTGCAGGCCAGCAAGACGCCACAGCCGCCATGCCCGGTCAGCGCTCATCGGATGACCTTGCCGCTCCAGAAAGATCTGGATGCGACGGTAACCATAACGCGGATATTGCGCCGACAGGATGCTCATTGCTGCAAGCACCGGCGCGTCCCGCACCGCGAGCGTCGACTCGTAATGCAACGCCGATCTGGCGATCGACATCAGCGCGCACGCACGCCGCTGCGACAGGCCCCGCGCTTGCGCGTACGCGACCTGCTGGCGTCGGGCGGGCGCTCACCACTTTTTTGCGTTGATCTCTTTCATTACATCCAGTTCGAGATCGCGCTCGGCCAGCATCTTCTTCAGCCGCGCGTTCTCCTGCTCAAGCTGCCTGAGCCGCTTCACGTCGGCCGCCTCGAGCCCGCCGAAATGCTGTCGCCAGTTGTATAGGGTCTGGTCGCTGATCCCGTACTTCTTCGCGACCTCGGCAATCGGCGCCTTGTCCGCCTCCCGCAGGATCGTGACCATCTGCTCTTCGGTAAACCGGCTCTTCTTCATGACTTCCTTCTCTCTGTTGGAAGCCATTCTCTCAAGTTTCAGCTGGTCCGAAAATTCCAGGGCAGGTCACGGCGGTATGTCCTTGATCGCCGCGCTGATGGAGTCCAGGAGTCGACGGTCAAGCGCGAACTCAAGCTGTTTTCGGCAGCGATCAATTTTGTAAAGTTGGAACATGATCGCCCTGAGCTAGTTAATCCTGTGGAGAGTCTAGGGCTCTCGGGTGGAGGACCCCGGGTGCGTTGGATTTCACGGTCGCAAGCCGGATCGCTGATCGCTGCGGCTGGTGCATTCGCCAAGCGCCCTCACCTTGAAAATTTCATTCGCCTTGCTCTGTACACCGGCTGTAGAAAAAATGAACTACTCCGGCTGGAGGCTGGAGTGGTCGCGGGTTGATTTCGAAAGACGGTGCTTTTCCCTTGAAGCAAAGCACACGAAATCCGCAAGACATCGGCTTATTCCGTTAAATGATTCCGCGCTGTCGGTGTTGCGCAATCAGCAAAACTGGGTGTCGGACCGTTGTCCGGGTTCACCGTGGGTGTTTGCGTCGGAGACTGGTGCATGCATCACTACGCTGCAGAAAGGGTTCGGGGCCGCGTGTGCGCGTAGCGGCATCGATGACTTCCGCATTCATGATCTGCGTCACACTTTCGCATCCTGGCTTGTGATGGATGGCGTATCACTTTACGTCGTTCGAGATCTGCTAGGCCATTCGTCCGTGACTGTCACCGAGCGTTACGCACACCTCTCTCCAGATCAAGGGCGTGAGGCGGTCCAACGTTTGATGGCGCTCTGACCGCGCGTACCTGTACGCTTCAGCGTGGCGCGTTCAAATGGTCCCGTTCAAGTTGGATGATTTGTAAGGCATCTTGACCGCGTACTTGCTCGTTCGTTGATGGCTAGCGGTTTGTTAAGTGGTACGTGGCCTTTATGCCCGACCACTTTTTTCATTTTTGTGTTGTGGTCCTGCTGTTTCGCGATCGGGGGCGCAGTTTCGCCTTGTGTTCTGACATAGTAAAGGTCGCCGGTGAGGATAGGCACTCCTCTCTTGACTTAAGGTGCGGTATGGATTTGAGAACAAATCCCCATAATCGGTCTTATTCGACTGAATGGGCGGAAAATGTCGGTCAATCGGACCAAGGGGGCGGTGTCGGATCAACGAGGCGCAGTTCGCAATTGAATGTTGGCCATGGACCCCTATCTGGGTTATCACCGATGCATCGCGGTGCTTCAGGCGCATACGATTTGGCACAAGTAGGTCAGGTAGCGCCATCGGAGCTCCCTCACCCGGGCGAATCTGCTTCGCTTGATTCGCGTGTAGTACAGCTTCTTCTCGGTCCAAACCTCGATCATTCTGCTCCCAGGAGCCTGCCTTCGGGTAGGTCATTCGATGTTGCTTCAATGGGTTGGATTTCGTCCCAGCTTCCGCCCAATGTTGCGGCCGCAACAATACGTGTTGCTCTCAAGAATCGTTTCTTTGCTCCTCCTCAAGACGCTCGTACACCGGCAATACCGGCGGGCCACGAATGGTGCCGTGCGCAGTTCGTTATTCCGAACGGCCCGGGGCAAGGAAGATATAGGTTGGCTGCGCAATTTGGACCGGTAGGTGGAACCAATATCGGATTAGTTGCGCTGAACATATCGCATCAATTGGAACGGAACGCTCCCGTTAGCGACAGTCGTATCGTGAGACCTTTTGGTGCTTACGCCGGGAGTATGACGCAAGCGTCTGGTCAACCTGTTTCTGAGAGAGATTTGAAGCCGTATCTCGATCTAGAAGGCCGGCACGCTGACCTTTTCAATACCGGGGCAATTCAACGAGTCGACGTAAGCCGTACGCGAGATTTGGGTCCTGTTGAGGAGGTTGACATGGACGAGTTCCGGATTGTCAATTTCTCGCGGACAGGCACGATGCTGGCGACCGGTGGTGTTAGTGGTTGCGTGGCTGTTTGCGCCCGTGGTACTACCTCGGCAGGAGAGGAAATGCTGGGACTATGGCATCACTCTGGTCTTGAGGACTCTAATGTGGTGTTGCAAACTCTTCAGTCGGGACTGGAACACCATGGAGTGGCTCGCGATGATGTTTCTATGTATCTAGTCGGGGGATCGATTGTCCCCGAAGAGGACGAGGGGGGTAGTATCGAGACGGAAAGTGAGCTTCTCGCGCTTCGCGATCGATATAATATTCACGGAGCTGCGCTGCATTTGTCTGTCGGCGAGTATGACCAGTCGGGGCAGCCCAATGAAGTTGGGGTGGTTTTGCATCCGCGAAACATCATGTACAGTCCGGGGCTGATTGTGGACTAATCTTGAGAGGCTGGCGGTGTACTGTAACTGGGGTAGTTGGCCAGAGTCGCGCGAACGAAGCTCAAATTGTGTTGCGCGGTTTTGCTGTTCATGCATCCGTGATATGTTGCTGTGATCTTTGGTCGGGTCCATTTGCCCCGAAGCCAGCGATGACCCGCTTATAGTGCATAAGCGGGTCTACGACTGCAAGCGTCCGGTTTCTTTAAATGGTTAGGCAAGTTCGCCGACATGCGAGTGCGACTTGTCGGATAAATCCGGTGAGAAGTCTGTAAAGATTTTCATTGCGTTGGCATAGACGCTGCCCTTCCAGAGCAGGAATCGTCGACCACGGTCATACGGTTTGCGTCGTGGGCCGGAGTCGTTGCGGCTCATTGCTCGGGCTGCTGACGGACGTAGCGCCAGAAATGATGACCCCGCCCCCTAGCGACCGCCCCTGAAAGGACGACGCGTCATCGCGCTGCAAATGTGACATTTTCCGACCCGAAAAATGAAAGCGCGAGTTGTCGGACCATGTTTCAACGCGCGAGAGCTTCAATGCTCCTCAAAATGTGACGCTTTCCGACCCAAGCTGTCGCCTATACCAAGCTCGAGTCAGATTTGACCCGATTGAGCCCGCTCTTTGTCACCTTTGGCGTTAGCAACCGCTCACATCTCGCGCCTTGGTAGCGCGAAACAAGGATCTCCGGGTCGCAATATGTCACTTTCGAACGGAGACATCACGATCATGGGGCTATCGAGTCGGAATATGTCACTTCTAGCGGACGGGTACATAGCTTAAGTGCTCTGTTTCAAACGGGTCGGCATACGTCACCGTGTCCCATAGGTCGGAATACGTCACCACTCCATCGAGACGGGTCGGGATATGTCACTTTTGCGCCCGATGCGGTTCGGGTCGGAATACGTCACTGTTGTACGCCGTGTTGCGGACAGGTCGGGATATGTCACAGTTCTCCCGGGTCGGTTCATGTCACCTTTGGGAAGTCCTCTTTTTGCTTGCTGGAATTGCCAAGTAACGCACGAGACTGGTTCGACAGGATGTTTGGATGGCGTCGACGGTCGACCTACCATCAAGGTTGTTGTTTTTTTGCATCGGATCGCTATCTTTTCAAAAGCTTCTTTTGTAAGACAGTTTGTACTACCCTTTGTAGAACCGTTTGTAAACGAAATGCGTATGGGCGGAAACCCTTGCCCAGCTTGCCTCTCCGCGCTCATCGCGTTGCCCTAAAGTGACATCTTGCGACCTCGTTGTGACTCATTCCGACCTCTCATGGACAAAAAGCGGGCCGGATGTGACGTTAAGCGACCGTTATCCACATCGGTGACTTGCTAATGGGTCATGTCACCTTATAATGGTGACGCCGTCTGCCAGGAGTCACTTTTGGACAAAAAAAGCGGGGCTTCCTCCGGAGAATCCCAAGTCGAAATTGTTGAGATCGAGCCCCTGCATATAGAGGTTCTCGACGAACCGCCCCTCGATGGCGACGGCCGCGTCAAAGGCACAGTCGCGATGAGCAGAGCGCTGGTGAACGCACAGCAGGGCCTTACGCTGAACGAAAAGCGGGTGATGATGGCCGCGCTGCGTTGTATCGATAGCAAAAAATCCCCCTACCTTCATGGGCGCTCGAACGGTTACGTTTCGGTGAGAGTCCGCGCGGACGAGTTCGCAGCGCTTGCGGCGTTGGCGCCTCGCTCGGGAGAGAAGCAAGCGACCGCGGCGTACGAGGGATTGAAAGAAGGTTGTGCGAGCCTCCAGAAGCGCACATTGACCTACATGGACGGCCCACGGAAGGTCACTCTTAACTGGGTGTGGAAGGCCGTGTATCACGAACGTGAGGGCTGGGCTGAGATCTCGTTCTCGCCGGACCTTACTCCGCACATTTTTATGCTCCAGCGAAGGTTTGTGTCGTACCAGCTCGAGTTCGCAAGGGGATTGCAGTCCTTATATTCATGGCGATTGTTAGAGTTACTAATGAGGGAGCGCGATCGGGGACGACTGCTCATTACGCTAGATGACTTCAGGTCGGTACTAGAAATACCTGAGACGTATCGGTTTGCAGACATCAAGAGACGGGTTATCGAGACCGCGGTCAATGAACTGAATTCGAAGGCCGATCTGGTGGTGAGCTGGAAGCCGATCAAGCTCGGCCGAGCGGTCAATTCGCTCGACTTCCAGTTCATCCAGAACCCGCAGAGCCGGCTGGCACTTGATGACGCCGCGTAGTCACGAACCGATGGCATTTTCATTCGCGGTACAACAGCGTTAGCTGTTCTCTACTTTGGCCGGCGTACTTCCGTGACCATCCTTTTCCAGTTGTTCCCGCAAAAGCGCGAGATAACTTTGCGCAGTCTCCGAATTTCCCAAGGCTAGATCCACAACGATGCGGCCGTTGTCCCACTCCTTTATGGTGCCCAATGGAGTGCCGTCTGCCCGAGCGATCTTGTACTGCCGCGACATGTTTTTGCGGACTCTCTTTCCCTGTTCGAGAGCTTCCCGTATCGACTTGACCTTCGCGAATGAAAGTTGCTCATCGCGGATGCGCTCTGTAAATGCAATCGTCTTCGCGTCCGTGCCTATGGCCTTATGGTAAAGCGCTACCTCATAGCTAATGTTGATCCCAAACGGCTCGGGCGTTTCAGCCATGATGTCTCGCACCGCGTCGGGCAACTGCAGAAGCGACAGGAGCTTGCTGACCTTCGACTTGTTTTCCCCGATCAGCCGGGCGAGCTCATCGTCGCTTTTGGCAATTCCGTTATCTAGCAACTTTTGATAACCGTATGCGATATCCAATGTGGTTTCGGCTTCCCGTTCGCTGTTAGCCGCGCGCGCCAGACGGTAGAAGTCAATAGGCTGTAGCCCTTCAAGTATGCAGACTTCGAGCTCAGCCTTGTTCAGCGAGGCGGCTCCGCGTTTCCGATAATGCCCGTCAATAAGCACAATGCGCGACGAGTCCGACGTACTGCGCGCAGCAAGCGCTGGAACCAATTGGCCTTCTTTAGCAATGGAGTTTGCACGAGCAGCGATCTTTTCTTCGCTATAAATTGTTCTGCTATTCAGAGGGTTATCATCGATCTTGTCAATGGGCCACCTGGCAAAGGTGCGGGTCACCTTGCCCTCTTTCTCCAAAGTCTGCACGTAGAAAGTCGTATGGTCGTCAGTTGCGTGGACACCATCAGCATCTCCGACAAGCAAACTGTCTCTGCCCCCCAACGCCGAATCAATCTTGTCGAAGCGCGAACTGACTTTGGTCTTCCGCAATTGCTGATCGCGCGCCGAGCCTGCGTTGATTTGCTGTGAAAAATCCTTGCGCGCCATCATTCTTCTCCCAGTACATCCAAAATCTCGTCCACAAGCGCGTTGATTTCCTTATGCGCTGCCTTCGCCCCGGGAATCTGCAATACCGTCGTTCCGGAGACTTCTGCCTCCTTGTAAGCCCCTCGCAAACCGAGCCGCGTTCTGAACATCTCAATTTCTTCATCTTGTTCGGCTGCTTTAAAAACTTGGCGCACGATGGTGATGTTCTGATCCATATTGGCGACCGCCCGGAGCTTAAGATCGGGATTCAAACCTTGCGCATGAATGCCCAGTTTCTTCGCTTCTTCAATAGCCCATAAATTGCCGCCCGAGGGGCCGATCGGGATAAGTCCGAGATCCGAAATCAGCAACGCGACAGACGGCGCAGTCGATCGAATCGCCGGCGGGCAGTCGATGACAATGAAATCAAAATCGTCGACAAATTTCCGGATCTCGCGTTCAGGCTTATTCACTTGCGACAGGTTTGCGAGAGACGCGGGAAACGGCCGATGATCCGGTGCGTTACCGATTGATATAGAGGCCGTGGCTTGCGGATCCAGGTCCACTAAGAGCGTTTTACGTTCGCGCGAACCTAGAGTTCCTGCAACGTTCGTCGAAACGGTCGATTTACCGGCACCACCTTTTTGGTTGAAAACAGTGATGATCTTAGCTGGCATGCAGTCTTCTCCTGATCCGTCGCGAGTTTCTACGTAGAAACTCAGGAACGTGAGCCGAATAGGTGCAGCGAGTCTAATGTCTGAAGACAAATGTTTCAACGAACAGATGAAAAAGTGTGGCTTTATCGTAACGACTTCGTCATCGTTTAACGGCCAAGACTTGGATGCCGCGATTGTCGGCGCAGGAGCAGTTTCTACGTAGAAACTGCAGCCACGCGGAGCCCTCGAATACCACGTCGGCAAAGACCGGTGCCCTCGCTCTCTGACGTTTCGCTTCGAATCATTCCATTGAACTGTGCCTTGGCGCCCTGGTGTTCTGCTGCTGCAGACTCTCCTACGCCATTTGAAGGACTCGACACGATTGAGGTACGATCCAGCGCGATTGCTTGACACGCTCGAAAAACAGCCATCCTACAAGAGCGATTTACTACTCGGGGATCATCGGTAATGCAGGATTTTTCAGCTCGTGAGATACCAAATCAGCGCACGGCGCTGGCTGTGTATCGGAAACTTATGGTGACTGGTGCGCCTCCGGCGACGTTCGGGCGATTTCACCTTTCGATGCTTGAGCGCGGTTTCTGGGCGTCACAGGCTCATCTCGCAAGCGACTTCGGCGTGTCAACAGCGATCGTGTCGCGCGCCATTGCGGCGGCAAGGCTTCCATTGGAGATACATAGGGCGATCGGGGATCCGAGTCGACTCACGTACGGTGTCGTTCGGCGAATCGTCCTCATCATCAAGAGCGTAGGCCTCGCTGTTGTCCGGGAGCGCGCGGCGAATATTCCGAGTGGAACTCCGGTCATGGACATCGAGTCGGCGCTGCTCACCGGAAAGCTTCCTGCGCGCCCCACAGACGTGCGCGTCAGAGTGGGGGAGGGTAACAAGCACCTCGTCATCGAGTCTGCATGTCTCAGAGACCTCATACCTCGCCTTCCGCAACTGGCCGAGCTCATTCAGGCCATGATTTCCCCCGCGATGGGGCATGAACATCGACGCTACAGGTGACGACGTGTACGAAAGAGAAGAAATCCAAGAACGCGTAACATTCCTCATTAAGTTTTTGTCGCGGTACGCGCTTCGGGCCAACAGTTCGCGCGCGCCGGACAGGGAGATCAAGAAGGGGATTAGCCTCGGTGCATTCGAATCGCGCGAGGAGGCAGAACTGCTAATCGCGTCCACACGCGGTAGGGCCGAGAGAGCAAAAGTCATTTGGCAGGGCGACAGTGGTATCCCGCGAGATCTTTCGTCGGCAGAGGAGGTGAAGGCCGAGATTGACGAGTTGATTAAGAAACATAGGCACGTACAAAACGCGCTTTCGTCGATCGGTCCTATTCTCTCGGCGGCACTGGCGAGGGGTGCCTGGCGCACGCAAACCGAGGCGGCCGCTGCGTTGGATTTATCTAAGGCTGACGTCCAGGTTGCCGTTGCGATTGGCAGGTTGCCCACGCCAGTTTTTGACTGTTTCCGCCCGGGCGAGCTCAGAGCACCGATATTGAGGCGTCTTCATGCTTTGGCGCGCAGTCAGGGATGGGAAACCCTCACAGCGAATGCGTCGCGATGCCTGGCTCCAACAGGCCGAAGGAGAAGGCCTATCAGAGAAGTGATGGATATCCTGGCTGCCGGCCACGCTGTCAATGCCTCTGACGACGGCAGCTAGACCTTATATACTGAATTTGCGTTAACAATGGCGGCTTCGGTTCGAGTCGCTGGTCTTCGAAGCGCAAAAGCAAACCGGCTATCAGTACGAGGACGCGGCCGAAGGGCAGAAATCAGCATTTTCAGTCGCTGCCGGGCGTCCTCTGCTTTTCGAAGTACCGCGCGGCCTCGCGCAGCATCCGCTCTTTCTCGGCCTGCACATAAATCGTCGTTGTCTGCAATGACGCATGTCCCATGATGCGCTGAATGACGTCGATCGGGACGTCGTTGGCGCCGGCCTGGGTGCCGAACGTATGGCGGAACGCGTGAGGTGAGGTCGACGTGAGTTGCGTCATTTCAGCAACCGTGAGATCCGGCATCCCTGCAATAAGCCGTTTCATCGCCCAGCGCACCATCTTGTTGATGGCGTCGGGCACATACGATTCATCTGTGCCGTTTCCATGCCTCTCCTGGGCGAGCGGGGTAGGGGGAACGAAAATCGGTTTGATGAGTGGACCTTCTGCCGCACTGTCAAAATCAAGCCCGCGGTCGGCCCAGTGCGCCCGCAGCGCGTCGATCGCCGCCGGGCTGACCGGCACGGTGCGCTCCTTGTTCCGTTTTCCGACGAACGTCAATTCCCATGCCGGAACGTTGTCCGCACGGTAGGGCGACGGGCGCATTTTCTCGCGCCGCGCGACGGTCAACTCTTCGCGTCGCAGGCCGGAGTCGCCGCTTAGCAGCAGCACGACCCGGACGGTGCGCCAGTATCGGGCCTCCCTCGGCGCGCATTGCTCGTCGATATATATCCGCGCCCGCTGCCAGAGGCCGGCGGGCAGGGCGCGGCCGATATCCAGGCCGGCTTCCCGCTCGATCACCACCGGGTCCTTCACCGCTTTCCACGGGTTGCCGGCCAGGTATCGGACGTCGACCAGCCAGGCGAACGCGGCGCGCAAGGCGCGAATCGCATATTTCTGGGAATCGGCGCTCATCCCGGCCGATGCGAACGGTCGCCAGCGACTGCTGCTGCGCGCGAAGCGCGGCCCAACGAAGGCAGGCGAGGGCGTTTTCAGGAAATCCTTGTATGCCTCGCAGTCGTCCGCGAGCAGGGAGCTCAACGGCTTGCCGCGCACGCAGACCGCCCACAGCAGGAAGCGCTCGAGCTCCTTGGTGTAGGCACGCAGGGTCTTCGGCTGGTCGCGGTACCGGTACAGGTAGGCGCGCACCGCCTCCAGATCGTTGCGGGCGTAAATGTAGGCGAACGCGGCAGAGCGGTTTTCACCAACCGCGCCCGATAGCGCCGCGCGCAGCGCCATGCGCTCCAGCGGGACCAGCGTCGCATGACTGCCGCCGATCTCGATGATCTCGCTGTCGTCAGCCGTGAAAGGCGGCCGCTCGTCGACGTCAGCCGGAATGCTGCCGAGCGCCGCTTCATGCTGCCGTAGCCAGGCGACGACACGGCGCGCCCGCCCCGGGCCAATGCGCCGGATGGCGCGCCACCAGCTGCCGCCGCGCGCGCTGCAGAATGCGACCAGCTCGCCGAGGGTGCCGATGCCGGCCTCTTTCAGGCGCAGCGCCACCAGCGGCCGGAACCACATGCCCACGCCGTGTTCAGGCGCCGGCTGTGCGACCGCGAGGCCGGCGGCCTGCTCGACCATTTTCAGGCTGATGGCGGTGAGGCGCGCGCTGCCATGCCGGCGGGCCGACTGCTTCAGGTGGTCGGCGAGCACCGGTGAGCCATGCTCGATCGCCAGATCGACGAGGTCCGCCTGCATCCGCCGCAGGTACGACTCGACCCAGCCTGGAGTGGGTTCGTGCCCGTCCTCGTCCTCCGTGAAGTACAGGCGCGCAATGGTCGCAGCCGGCACGCGCTGCACGAAGGCGCGCAGTGCGGTGAAGTCGCTTCGGCTGTAGGCGCGGTGATGCACGACCGGCTGGATCTGGTTGGCCAAGTTCACGCCCCCGGCAGGGTCACTGGCGCAAACCCCGGGTCAGGCGGCCCGTAGAAGTCCATTATTCCGCCCAGCTTCGGGCCGCCCCGCCGGCAGAACATATCCGCGTAATTGATACCGGCAGGCCGGTAATGTGAGGCTCGCTGGATCACATACGTCAGGAAGGCCAGCAATAGCAGGCCGTCGATCGCGTCGGTCGTGAAATAGTCATGACCCCACGCATCCCCCTCCTGGACGAGGCGGCGTTCATCTTCCTGTTCGAGAACCGAGCTGGTCCGCGCAACTTCGTCCGGTGTCTGGCCGCGGTGCAGCGCGAAGGCGTGGGCATAGCCGTGACTGGCCTCCAGAACAGAGAAGTGACTGTCCAGCACGAAGATGCCGTCCGGCTGGCAGCGCGCGCCAGCATAGCGGGTGAGGGAACGGGCGGGACTGAGCCAGCCGTCGAAGTCGCAGGTCCTGTCCAGACGGTATGCAAAGACGTGCCGGAACGGCTGGTAGTGGCCGGGGCCGTTGAGCGCGGCATCGTGTGCGAGCGCGTCATCAAGTGCCCGGGCCTTGGCAATGGCGCTGGCAAGGGAGCGGCGGTCAAGCGTCGATTTGACCTCAATGACGCCGATGACGGCGTCGAGCGGCACCAGACGCCGCGGATCTTCGTGGCTATCCAGGGTCCAAGCGGGACAGTTCAGCGCGTCGTACACGATAACGTCGAATTCCGGCGTGGTCGCATCTTCCGCATAGAACACGTGACCGCGCGAGACGCCCCATTTGGGAGGCAGCCGCTCGCGCAGGAACTGCCGCAGACGGGCTTCGCGCGGGTGGCCCTTGTGATCGTGGCGCGCGCTGGCCGCGCTTTCCTGAAAAGTGGCCCACAAGCTTGCGGCCGTGGCGCTCAGGAGTTGACGGACATCAACGGAAGATTGCGCCATCGAGGTATCTCGCTGTTGTTCTGGATCTGAAGTCCCGGTCTGTCCGGGTTTGGAAGCACTACCCCGATTTTAGGCCATTAAACGCAATCCTGATAATACGACTTATCAGGATTAGACAAAAAGGGCGGGATGGTAAAATGCGTCCGTCCGTTAGACTGCCTCAGCTCGAGCCCCGCGTTTCCGCTGACCGACGGCCTGATCCGAACGCCACCCGATCCCAACGACACACCACCACGCCGGCTTTAATGTTGAACCAACTTGACCAGATCGCGCACGCATTCTGCATTGTCCTCACCGGCCAGACACCGGGCACGCCCGAAGCGGTCTACTGCTACGACATGAAGGACGGCGCACCGCTTGGCCATGCCACCGGCACATTTGACGGCGTGAGCCTGCCGCCGGAAGCGGTCGCGGCGGGGCGCGACCGGCTGCGCGACGTGAAGGTCACGCACACGCACCCCAACGATCGGGTCAACGTCAGTCTCAGCGATGCAGACCTGCGCGTGCTGTGGCTCTATCCGGGCATCACCGAGGTGGACGCGGTCGCGCTCGACGGCAGCTGGTTTCGCGCGCGGCGCGTCGAGCGCGACGAGGATCACGCGCAGGCTAGCCGTTTCGCGTACAACGCGATCCGCCGCGCCGTGCTCGCCGAGGTGCAGCTGGTGTTGTGCCCCGAGGCAAGCACGTCAGCAGAAGTGATGGCTTTTCATGACGAGGTCCGAACCCACCTGGTGTGCGCAGCGCTTGACAGGCTGGGCGTAATCCGGTACACGTTTTGTATGGCGGACGTTCGGGCGAAGCGATGGAAAGGGCACGAAACACGTCTCGATGGCTGGATCAGCGCCGTCGTGCGAGAATATAAACGTTCCAACTGGTGAGGCATCCCATGGCAATCAATGTTCCAACTCAAGTCGGAGGCCAAGCGGTCTTAGGAAGACAAAACATTCTACCAACTCCTTGGCTCACAAGTCGGAGGCCAAGCGGTCTTAGGAAGACAAAACATTCTACCAACTCCTTGGCTCACAGAACGACATGGCTACGATCCGACTTGTCTGTCCCGCCGCCAGGAAAAGATCGCTGGCGCAAATGCGATGGTGTTCGAGCACGGTTGACCCTCCGCGGCCACCTGAAGAATTGGAAAAGCCCGCAATTGCGGGCTTTTTTGCGGCCTGCGTTTAACAGTGGCGCCGATGAGATGGGCTGACTTTGCGACATCGTTCGTAGACCATGACCTCGGTCGCGGGCGAACCCGTCGTCAGCCAGATCTGCTCCTTGCCATTGGTCCGGCGCCGTACATGACCGCAGTAACGCGTGGACACACGCGATCGAAATAGATTATGAAGTCGTGTTTCCCGGAACGCTGCTAAAGAAAAAGCTGAGACTAATACGATGCACACAAAATCCAGTAATACAACGGAAGTCGGTAATGCTTTCCGCGATGCCGTTGCGAGTGTGCTTCGTACGAAATACGCGGACGTCCGTACGGAGGTGCTGGTCGGCCACAAGAAGGTCGATATCGTGTACACATACGTTGATTTTGGCCGACGGGTCACTGTTGGAGTCGAATGCAAGTTCGAAGCAGCGCCGCTCAAGAAGGACGACATCCGGACGAAAATCTGGTCGGACTACCAACCGCTCGTCGGAAAACACCTGGATCTCGTTGTTATCGTTGCTCGCAAAGACATAAATGCCGTGGCGCGCGCGTACGTCGACGAAATATCGGCGTTGCGGTTCCAGACATACGAGCAATTCGAGGACAGCCTGATCGGGCTAAACGACTATGTGAGCCAGCTATTGAGTTTTACCAAATTCATGACAACCGATTCTCTGTTGGTGCGTTATACGGTCATCACGTTGAAGGGAGACTCG
>NZ_JAVHZD010000067.1:0-12987 GCF_031119615.1 Paraburkholderia sp. SARCC-3016
CAAGCGGTCTTAGGAAGACAAAACATTCTACCAACTCCTTGGCTCACAGAACGACATGGCTACGATCCGACTTACGCTTAATGCGCTTGGTTACGCGCTGCTCGCGTCGGCGGCTCGTCGAGCGATCCGCCGACCTGGCGTGCAGCTTGCTGTGAATCGCACGGGTGGAACCTTACTGATCGGGGCCGGCATGCTCGCAGCGGCCTGGAAAAAGGCCGCTGCCTAAGCGCTTTGCGTCACCCGCGTAGCGACGCTCCATTCGCGGTGAACCTCGGCGAAAAGATCGTGTCTGCAAGATCAGTGAAGATTGTGCGTGCTTACCGAAATGGATGGCACGCGGCAGCAGGTGGGACGCCTACAATGAAATTGCGAGTCAACGTCGATCCACGGAGGCTAATGTGATCGAGCATCTGGTTCTAGGCGCGTTTCTGATCGTGCCGCTTCTGATCGTCGCGTTTCTCTTTTCCGATGAGCTTTGGCAGGAGCATCGCCATCAGCTCGAAGAGGAGTTTGACGCGGCCCGTCGGATGGATTGGCGGCACCCGATTCGTAGCCTGCTGCATCACTGAGCGTGTGTGGCGAAACCGAATGCCTTCCGCTATCGGCGGGGGCATCCGAAATCGTCTTTCCCGAGCATTGGTTCCTACGCCAGGATGACCTGCTTCAATCGGTGCTGGTTGTCTCTGTGGCTGTGTTCCGCGCTTGCCGCGTTGTGCGGTTCAGCGCCGCAAGCGCCGCCAGGTAACGGACGATGAGCCCTTGCAGCCTGTTCGCGTGCGCCGCGGTCCGCGCCGTTTTACTCCGCTTCGTCCTTTGCCTCTGCACTGTTCGCCGATTGCGACTGCAACCGCGCTCGCGTTGCAGGTGACGCGTGAATTCCTCCCACTGCGCATTAAATGCGGCCGTCTGCTGCTGGAAAGTGGCGCGGCGATGAAAACGGCGCTACATTAATCCTCAGAAGATCAGAAGTAACAGAACGCAGGAACCTGACTATTGCACCGGGGGGGCGCATATGAACGGGTTGCTCGATCGCGATATTGCTCATATTTCACGCGTGATGCGTCCATCACTGACTGGCGATTTCGGCGGTCCCATTCTCACATCGGCGTATTGGCGACAGCGACTGCATCGGTTGCTCGAAGCGCCAATGCTCACCAAAGCACAGCTGTGCGCGATCGATAGTTTGCTGCTCGAACTCGATGAGTTCGATGCGGGTGGCTTCGGCGTGCTGTTTCCGCAACCGATCGAATCGGCTGACGGAACGCAGGATGCTGTGCAGTCCGCCTGACGTTCGGCATCCGGCCGGCGCGCCCGCGTGTCGGTGCGATGGTTTTGCTTCTTTGTTTTGCTTCTTCGCTACTTGCCGATACAAAAGCGGCTGAAAATAACCCCCAGCAGATCATCAGACGAAAATTCCCCGGTGATCGAGTTCAATTGCTCTTGCGCGAGCCTCATTTCTTCGGCGAACAGATCGAGCGCGTGCGCGTTTTGATCGGCGTGCTGAGCGGCGAGCGTCAGGTGTTCGTCGGCCGCGCGCAGTGCGATCAAATGGCGCTCGCGCGCAAGATAAACGCTTTCTGCTCCGGCCTGCCATCCGGCGATGCGCAGTAGTTCGGCGCGCAGCAACTCGATGCCGTCCCCGTGTTTCGCCGAAAGACGGACCTCGCGCAGGTCGGCGCAGCGCGCGCCTTCTGCTTTGCCGTCTTCGGCTTCGAGGTCACGCACGGCCGCCGGGAGTTCTGTCAGATCTGTCTTATTCAAGACCCGCAGTACCGGTACTCCTTTGGGAAAGCGCTCGGCGATTCGCTTGTCTTCGGCGGTCATGACTGCGCGTGCGTCGAGCAGGTGCAGCACGACGTCAGCTTTTTCGATCTCGCTCCACGTGCGGGCAATCCCGATCTTCTCGACTTCGTCTTCCGTGTCGCGCAGTCCTGCCGTGTCGACCACGTGCAGCGGAATTCCTTCGATCTGAATCGTCTGCGCGACCTTGTCGCGCGTGGTGCCGGCGATAGGCGTGACGATCGCCAGTTCGGCGCCGGCCAGCGCGTTCAGCAGCGACGACTTACCGACATTCGGTTGTCCCGCCAGCACGACCGACAGTCCTTCGCGCAGCAGCGCGCCCTGGCGCGCGTCGCGAAGCACGGCCGCAAGGCGCTCACGGATTCGCGCGAGCTTGCCGCGCGCGTCTGCGGCTTCGAGGAAGTCGATTTCCTCTTCCGGGAAATCGAGCGTCGCTTCGACCAGCATGCGCAGCGTGACGACTTCTTCGACGAGCGCGTGGATGTCGCGTGAAAACGCGCCCTCGAGCGATCGTCCGGCCGAGCGCGCCGCAGCCTCCGTGCTTGCCTCGATCAGATCCGCGACGGCTTCCGCCTGCGCGAGGTCGAGCTTGTCGTTGAGGAAGGCGCGACGCGTGAATTCGCCGGGCTCGGCGAGGCGCAGCGCAAAGTCTTGGCCCGCGTCGACGCAGCGTTGCAGCACGAGCTGTAGCACGATCGGGCCGCCGTGGCCCTGCAGCTCGAGCACGTGCTCGCCGGTGTAGGAATGCGGCGCCGGAAAGTACAGTGCGATGCCGTGATCGAGTGCGTTGCCCGCGTCGTCGAGAAACCCGACGTAGCTCGCGTGACGCGGCTTCAGTACCTGCCCGGTCAGTGCGCGCATCAACGATTCGGCGGCCGCCTCGCCCGCCCGTCCGATCGAGATCCGCACGACGCCGATCCCGCCGCGTCCGGGTGCGGTCGCGATGGCAACGATGGGATCGGAATCGGTTGAGAGCATAGAAAATCGATAATCTGAAAATTCGCAATCCCGACGCGTGGAACAGGTCGTTCAGGCGTCGAGCATTGTAGCGTGCTGGTGGACCATGGCTTCTGACCGACGTAGAGTCTTAGATCAGCCGTCGAACATACAGACTTATCTTATTTGAGATAAGCTAAACAACGGACAAGCTAAGAAGATTGCGATCCAATTGTTATATATGACCGCGTCGCAAACTTGTATTCCTGCGTTCTCGTGGTCTCTTCAGTATTGTCCTATCCAATTCTCAGTTAAGGTGGTTGTATCTCGATTAGGCTACATCTAGCCTGTACGGTTGGCTACGGATTGAGAATGCGAATGCACAATCTCGCCATGCCTACGATCAATGAAAAACAGGCCTTTGCCGATCGCCTAAAGCTTGCGTTAAGACGCGTTCCGGAAAAGCCGGAAGGCCCGACCGAGCTCGCGCGGTTCTTCAACTTGCGCTTCGAAGGCGAGTCTGTCACGACGCAGACCGTCGACAAATGGCTCAAAGGCCGCACGATCCCGAAACTGGACAAGCTCGAGACGCTTGCGAGAGCGCTGCGCGTCGACTTGCACTGGTTGCACTACGGGCCCCCGCCAAAGGTGACGACCTCGAAGAGGAAACCAAAGCCTGCGCCGCCTCCGCCGCCTGAAGAGAAGTACCCGGCTTCGCCCGAGTCGCTCGAACTGGCGAACAAGATCGAATCGTTGATGCCGCACCATCGCTATCTGGTGCAGGAACTGGTCGCGCAATTCTACGGCGACGTCGAGGATGATTAACCGACCAGTAGCGATCGACCGGTGCGCCCGGCGATCGCGCATAACGACAGTCAACCAAGCCAACAACAGCCGATAAAAAAGCCGTCCTTCAGTTCCGAAGGACGGCTTTTGTCTGGCGAAAAACTCGCGGCGCCCGAGGCGCTGCGCAATCGGATCACGCCGGTTTCTTCTTCCCTACACCCATCATCCGCGTGATGTAGTACTGCTGCGCGATCGACAGCACGTTGTTCACGACGTAGTACAGCACGAGGCCGGCCGGGAAGAAAAAGAACATGACCGAGAACGCGATCGGCATGAACATCATCATCTTGGCTTGAACCGGGTCCGGCGGCGTCGGGTTCAGACGCGTCTGAATGAACATCGAGACGGCCATCAGCACCGGCAGAATGTAGTACGGATCCTGTTGCGACAGATCGTGAATCCAGAGAATCCACGGTGCGCCGCGCATTTCAACCGACGACAGCAGCACCCAATACAGCGAAATAAACACCGGAATCTGAATCACGACCGGCAGACAGCCACCGAACGGGTTTACCTTCTCGGTTTTGTACAGCTCCATGAGCGCCTGATTCATCTTCTGCGGATCGCCCTTGAAGCGTTCGCGCAGCGCCTGCATGCGCGGCGTGATCTCCTTCATGCGCGCCATCGACTTGTAGCTCGCGGCCGACAGCGGGAAGAACACGGCCTTGATCAGCAGCGTAAGCAGCACGATCGCCCAGCCCCAGTTGCCGACATAGCTGTGGATCTTCTCGAGCAGCCAGAAGAGCGGCTTCGCGATGATCGTCACCCAGCCGTAGTCCTTGACGAGCTCGAGGCCTGGCGCGATGCCTTCGAGCATCCGCTCTTCTTCCGGACCCGCGAAGAGGCGCGCCGATACGTCGTACGACTGACCCGGCTGAATGGTCGGCAACTGTTGCGTGACGCCGACGCGATACAGCGACGGATCGAGCTTGTTGATGTAGATCTTGCGCTCGACGCCCTCTTTCGGAATCCACGCGGATGCGAAGTAGTGCTGGACCATCGCGACCCAGCCGTTGTTGGCCGAGGTGGCGTAATCGTCCTTGTTCTTGTCGACGTCGCTAAACGACAGCTTCTGGAAGTGATGCTCGGACGTGTAGACCGCCGGCCCGATGAACGTATGCGAGAAGCGCGGCGTTTCGACGGGCTGGCTGTCGCGCACGAGTTCCATGTACGCAGTCGGCGAGACCGGCGTCGTGCCGACGTTCTCGACCTTCGTATCGACGTTGATCACGTAGCTGCCGCGCGTGAACGTGTAGGTCTTAATGACCTTCACGCCGCCCTTGACCGGCGACTCGAGGCTGATCTGCATCGTGTTCTGGTTGGCCGCGAGATCGTGCAGCTGGTTCGGCACCGGCGTGAAGATGTCGTTGTGATTCGGATAATCGCCACCGAAGAGGCCCGTACGCGCGAGATACGTATGGTCCTTCGTGTGATCGAACAGCGTAATCACGAGGTCCGGCTGCTTACCATCGCCTTGCTTGATCAGCGTGAGCTTCGACAGCGTGCCGCCCTGCGTATCGATGTCGCCGCGATACACGTCGGTGCTGAACGGAATCTGCTGGGCTTTCTGTTCGGCCGGCGTCGTCGTGCCGGGCGCGGTGCCGGCGCTAGTGGTCTGCGGCAGATCCGACGCCTGCGTGCCGGGCGTCGTCGTGCCGGACGCGGCGGTGGTCGCAGTGCGCGTCGGCGTCGCGCTCGGGAAGAACATCGACGGGTGCCCATGGAACCGCTGCCAGTTGTCGAACAGCATGACAAGCGATACGAAGAAGATGACCCATAGGACCGTGCGTTTGATATCCATGCGTTGTCTCAGTCGAGGCGAGAGCGCATCAGCGCTTTTCAGATTTGGGTGGCGGGACTAGATCGACGCCGCCGGCCGAAAACGGGTGGCAGCGGCACAGACGCCTGGCGGCGAGGTACGTTCCGCGCGCGGCGCCATGATACTGGATTGCTTCGCGCGCGTAATCAGAACAGGAAGGATAAAAACGGCACCGGTTGCCGAGCAGCGGACTCACGGCAACTTTGTAAAACCGCAGTAAAGCGAACAGTACCGTTTGCATGGTTACAGCGGCCGGGCCGCCCAACACGCTTCGACCTTCATGACGCCGCCGGCGGTTTGGCGGGCGTCTCGGCAACCGTGGGCGCCGCGGCTTCCCGCCGCGCGATCTCGCGCCCCACCTTATCGAGCAGCACGTCGATTTCGCCGCGGAACAACGCTTTCAACGGCGGCGACGCCGCACTTGGAAAAGCCTTCTTGTCGATCTTCGTGTGAAGCCGGATCAGCACGTCCCACCCGCCAAATTCCACGCGACGCAACCGGAACGCTTCGCGAGCAAGCCGGCGGATCAGATTTCGCGTGGCCGCGCGCGGTGCGAACTTCTTTCCGATGACGAGACCCAGCCGCGCGTCACTCCCCGTGGGCCGCGCATAGACAACGAAATGCGCGGTACGCCGCCACGGGCGCAAACGAAAAACGGATGAGAACTCATCCGTTTTGAGCAGCCGGGCGGCTTTGGGAAAGGCGGCTTGCGCTCGCTGCATCGGAACGGTGACGTTCTGCTGCGCTGCTGCCGTTCCCGCCACATCGCGGGTATCAGCCACAGCGCGGGACAAGATAGACGAAGACCGCAGACGACTTTGCGCGAAGAGACCGTGGCAATGACACTGGCAACGATCGCGGCAAAGCGGTTACGACGGCGACCGTGTCTGCCTTAGATGGCCAGACGCTTACGGCCCTTCGCGCGGCGAGCGTTGATGACCTTGCGGCCGCCGGCGGTCTTCATGCGCACGCGAAAGCCATGGGTGCGCTTGCGACGGGTAACGGAAGGTTGGTAAGTACGTTTCATGTTGCTCTCACTTTCTTGTGTGAAATGACCACAGAGGGCCGCTCTTCTGGACCGCTTGCGGACTGTTCGGCGCGCCGCCTGATTACTGCCTGTACTGCCTGATCGGGCGCCTGGCGACCCGGCCTGTGTGCTGGCCGGGCGGCACGGGAAATTGGTTTCTGCGGAACCCGCTATTTAAACCGGTTTTCTTTTGGCCGTCAATAGTTTAGGCATGCATTCGGGCAACGCCCAAGCGGGATCCAGACCAAACCGAAGGGCGCTTCACGGTGGCAAAGCACGTCGCGCGCAGTTGATCGTGCCCTGTGGATAACTCAACTTTCCCGCACGATTTGGGTTTAGAATCTCGCCTTACATCCCAAGAATCCTGCACGCCGCTCCGTTTCGCTTACCGCCGCAAAGCCTTGTGGCGCAAGCGTTTGGAGCTGTTTCGTCCGGCTGCTTCGGGCCTCGTCGCGTGAAGTGACAAGAGCAGCGGCGAATGCGCGGTGCAACCATAACGACAGCGACTCGATGAACGAATTCTGGCAACACTGTTCCGCATTGCTGGAGCGTGAATTGACGCCCCAGCAGTACGTGACGTGGATCAAACCGTTGGCCCCGGTCTCCTTCGACGCCGACGCGAACACGTTGAGCATTGCGGCGCCGAACCGGTTCAAGCTCGACTGGGTCAAGAGCCAGTTTTCCGGACGAATCACCGACCTCGCGCGCGACTTCTGGCATACGCCGGTCGACGTGCAGTTCGTTCTCGATCCCAAGGCATCGATGCGCGGCATCCCGCAGGCTGCGCAAGTGCGTCCGTCCGCGTCCGCGCTGAATGGCGGCGCGGCTGCCGTCGATGCGGCCGTGAGCGCCGTGCAAGCGGCGCAAGCTGCGCGTGCCGGCGCGAGCGGCTTCGGCGGCGGCGTGACGGCCGGCAGCATGTCCGCGGTCAATGGCGCGCTTAGCGCTGCCGCCCAGCATGCGCACGCGATCCATCATTCGTCACATCAAAGCGCGGACGATTCCGCCGACCTCGACCTGCCGAGCCTCGACGCAAACGAAGCGGCCGCCGCCCGCCGCACGTGGCGTCCGCCGCAAGGCGCCGCGGCCGCCAGCAGCAGCGACGCGACCGACTCGATGTACGAGCGTTCGAAGCTGAACCCGGTGCTGACCTTCGACAATTTCGTCACCGGTAAAGCGAACCAGCTCGCGCGCGCGGCGGCGATCCAGGTCGCCGACAACCCGGGCGTGTCGTACAACCCGCTGTTCCTGTACGGCGGCGTGGGCCTCGGCAAGACGCATCTGATCCACGCGATCGGCAATCAGCTGCTGATGGACAAAGCGGGTGCGCGCATCCGCTACATCCACGCGGAACAGTACGTATCGGACGTCGTGAAGGCTTACCAGCGTAAAGCCTTCGACGACTTCAAGCGCTACTACCACTCGCTCGACCTGCTGCTGATCGACGATATCCAGTTCTTCTCCGGAAAGTCGCGCACGCAGGAAGAGTTTTTCTACGCGTTCGAAGCACTCGTCGCGAACAAGGCGCAGGTGATCATCACCAGCGATACGTATCCGAAAGAAATCTCCGGTATCGACGATCGTCTGATCTCGCGCTTCGATTCAGGCCTCACCGTCGCAATCGAACCGCCCGAGCTTGAGATGCGCGTCGCGATTCTGATGCGCAAGGCGCAATCGGAAGGCGTGAGTCTTTCGGAAGACGTTGCGTTCTTCGTTGCGAAGCATCTTCGGTCGAACGTGCGCGAGCTCGAGGGCGCGCTGCGGAAAATCCTCGCGTACTCGAAGTTCCACGGCCGCGAGATCTCGATCGAGCTGACGAAGGAAGCACTAAAAGATTTGCTGACGGTTCAGAACCGGCAAATTTCTGTCGAAAATATTCAGAAGACCGTCGCTGACTTCTACAGCATCAAGGTCGCGGATATGTATTCGAAGAAGCGGCCTGCGAACATTGCGCGGCCGCGGCAGATCGCGATGTACCTGGCGAAGGAATTGACGCAGAAGAGCCTGCCGGAAATCGGCGAACTCTTCGGCGGCCGCGACCATACGACCGTGCTGCACGCGGTGCGCAAGATCGCGGACGAACGGGGCAAGGACGCGCAACTGAACCACGAGCTGCACGTGCTCGAACAGACGCTCAAGGGCTGATGCGCCGGCGCTGCGGCGCAACCGGCGGGAAGCCGGCGGCGGCCGCATATGCGACGTCGGGTGTAATGCGCGAGCACGGTCGGCGCATCGCGGCAGATCGGCAAAATCGTTCTGTTTATTTCGCCGAGCGCCCCCATTTTAGGGAAGCGCTACCGTTTTCAGGCACAATATAGGTTTAACCGTCTGGCCGTCGAACGGGCGCCGGACGGGGTAGACGAATGACGCCGGACGGCGCGCGCCAGCGAGATGGCGGGCGCCGGCGGGGGGCCGGGGCCTCAGTGCGCATCGAAGCGGTCGGGCGACGCGAGCGGGCCGATACATCAACGAAGGAACTCTATGCAACTGGTCAAGACCGAACGAGACAACCTGCTCAGGCCGCTGCAAACCGTGAGTGGCATTGTTGAACGCCGCCATACGTTGCCGATCCTCGCCAATCTGCTGATTACCAAGAACGGCCCCGATGTGTCGTTCCTATCTACGGACCTCGAGCTTCAGATCACGACGCACGGCGACTTTGGCGTCGGAGGCGAATCGGTCGCGACCACGGTAGCAGCAAGAAAACTCCTCGACATTCTGCGGGCGATGCCCGACGGGCAGGTCACCTTGACGCTGAACGACAAGCGTCTGACGGTGCAGTCCGGCAAGAGCCGCTTTGCGTTGCAAACGTTGGCTGCGGACGAGTTCCCCACAGTCGCGCAAGCGAAGGATTTCGGCGCGAACCTCGCGGTTCCGCAGAAGACGTTCCGCCAGCTGCTCGGCATGGTGTATTTCGCGATGGCGCAGCAGGACATCCGTTACTACCTGAACGGCATGCTGCTCGTCGTGGACGGTGGCCAGCTGATGGCGGTTGCGACGGACGGCCACCGCCTTGCGTTTTCTTCGATGAAGATCGAAGGCAACTTCGCGCGCCAGGAAGTGATCATTCCGCGTAAGACGATTCTCGAACTGCAACGTCTGCTCGAAGATATCGACGACGTGCTGAAAATCGATATCGCGCAGACGCAGGTGAAATTCAGCTTCGGCCAGGTGGAACTCGTGTCGAAGCTCGTGGAAGGCAAATTCCCCGATTTCCAGCGCGTGATTCCGAAGACGCACAAGAACACGTTTGTGATTGGGCGAGAGGAACTGCAGCGCTCGCTGCAGCGCGCGGCGATTTTGACGTCGGACAAGTTCAAGGGCGTGCGCTGCATTATCGAGCCGGGCCAGCTGAAGATCATGTCGACGAATGCGGACCAGGAAGAAGCGCAGGAAGAACTGGAAATCGCTTATCAGGGCGACGCGGTCGATATCGGTTTTAACGTGACGTACCTGTTGGACGTATTGGCGAACCTGAAGGTGGACATGTTGCAGGTGAGCCTGGGCGACGCGAGTTCGAGCGCGCTGATCACGATACCCGAGAACGACGAGTTCAAATACGTGGTGATGCCGATGCGCATCTAACGCGACCGACAATAAGAACAGACCAAGGGGCGCATCGCCCCTTTGGCGTTTTTATGGTGTTTTGAAAATACCCCGTGCAGTAACGAAGCAGTACGCAGAACCGGAAGGAACCCATGAGTGAACTGAACCATACCCAACCCGATAACAGCTACGGCGCCTCGTCGATTCAGATCCTGGAGGGTCTGGAGGCGGTGCGCAAGCGACCGGGTATGTACATTGGCGACACGTCGGACGGGACCGGTTTGCACCACCTCGTATTCGAGGTGCTCGACAATTCGATCGACGAAGCGCTGGCCGGTTATTGCGACGATATTCAGGTGATTATTCACGCCGATAACTCGGTTTCGGTTACCGATAATGGCCGCGGCATTCCGACGGGCCTGAAGATGGATGACAAGCACGATCCGAAGCGCAGCGCAGCGGAAATCGTGATGACGGAACTGCACGCCGGCGGCAAGTTCGATCAGAACAGCTATAAGGTGTCGGGCGGTTTGCACGGCGTGGGCGTGTCGTGCGTGAACGCGCTTTCGTCGTGGCTGCGGCTGACTGTGCGCCGCGATGGCAAGAAGCACTTTATGGAGTTTCATCGCGGCGTGCCGCAGAACCGCACTATCGAGGAAGTGGATGGCGACCGCGTTTCGCCGATTCCGGTGGTGGGCGATACGGAGAATCGCGGGACCGAAGTGCATTTTATGGCCGATGAGACGATCTTCGGCAATGTCGAATACCACTACGACATTCTGGCCAAGCGGATTCGCGAGTTGTCGTTCCTTAATAACGGTGTGCGGATCAAGCTCACCGATCTGCGGTCGGGTAAGGAAGACGATTTTGCGCTGGGCGGTGGCGTTAAAGGCTTTGTTGAGTACATCAACAAGACCAAAAGCGTGCTGCACCCGACGATTTTTCATATCGTCGGCGAGAAGGAAGGCGTGGGCGTGGAAGTGGCTATGCAGTGGAACGATAGCTACAACGAGAACGTGCTCTGCTTTACGAACAACATTCCTCAGCGCGATGGCGGCACGCATCTGACCGGTTTGCGTGCGGCGATGACGCGGGTGATTAACAAGTACATCACCGATCAGGAGATTGCCAAGAAGGCTAAGGTCGAGACTTCTGGTGACGATATGCGCGAAGGGCTTTCGTGCGTGTTGTCGGTGAAGGTTCCTGAGCCTAAGTTCAGTTCGCAGACGAAGGACAAGCTTGTGTCGTCTGAAGTGCGGGCGCCGGTTGAAGAGGTTGTCGCTAAGGCGCTTGAAGAGTTTCTGCTCGAGACGCCGAATGACGCGAAGATTATTTGCGGGAAGATTGTCGATGCTGCGCGGGCTCGCGATGCGGCGCGGAAAGCGCGGGAGATGACGCGGCGCAAGGGTGTGCTCGATGGCGTTGGGCTGCCTGGCAAGCTTGCTGATTGCCAGGAGAAGGATCCGGCCAAGTCGGAGATTTATATCGTTGAGGGTGACTCGGCGGGTGGGTCGGCCAAGCAGGGACGCGATCGGAAGTTCCAGGCGATTTTGCCGCTGCGTGGAAAGGTGCTGAATGTTGAAAAGGCTCGGTATGACAAGCTTTTGTCGTCCGAGCAGATCGTTACGCTGATTACCGCGCTTGGATGTGGCATCGGCAAAGAGGATTACAACCTCGATAAGCTCCGCTATCACCGCATCATCATCATGACCGACGCTGACGTTGACGGCGCGCACATCCGGACCTTGCTGCTGACGTTCTTCTATCGGCAAATGCCCGAGATGATCGAGCGCGGCTATATCTATATCGCGCAGCCGCCGCTTTATAAGGTCAAGGCGGGCAAGGATGAGCGGTATCTTAAGGATGGGGCGGAGCTTAATGCGCATATGCTTCGTTTGGCGTTGAATGGGTCGGAACTGATTGCCTCCGAAGGCGCTACGCCGATCGCTGGCGATGCGCTTGGTGAACTTGCTCGTTCATATTTGCTTGCGCAAGCGGTGGTTGAGCGGTTGAGCAGGCTGTATGACGCGAATTCGCTTGAAGCCGTGATGGATGGGGTCACGATTGATCTCTCTAATGAGGCTTCTACGGAGGCATCGGCTAAGGCGCTTGAGGCAAAGCTGCGTGATGATGCGTTGAAGCCTGAGGTCAGCGTGTACCCGATGTATGACCCGGTGCGCGAGTTGCGATCGCTAAGGGTTGAGCGGCGGCATCACGGGAATGTGAAGGTTTCCGTCATCGATGAAGAGTTCCAGTTGACGGCGGATTATCAGCAGCTCGTTAATACGGCGAATACGTTCAAAGGTTTGATTGGGACTGGTGCGGTAATCAAGCGTGGCGAACGCAGCATGGCGGTTGGCGACTTTAAGAGTGCGATGAAGTGGCTGATTGCGGACGCTGAGCGCAATGTTTCGAAGCAGCGGTATAAGGGTCTGGGCGAGATGAATCCTGAGCAGCTTTGGGAGACGACTATGGACCCGAACGTGCGACGACTTCTTCGGGTGCAGATCGAAGACGCCATTGCTGCAGATGGAATCTTCACCACGCTCATGGGCGATGAGGTGGAACCTCGTCGAGCGTTTATTGAGTCGAATGCGCTGCGTGCGGGGAATATTGATGTTTAACTCTGTTGTAACTAGACGCATAACCTGAGAAAAGCTGACCCATAAGTTGAGAAACTTATGGGTCTTTTCTATTCAAATGAACATGTATTGATGAGAAGCAGCGCAGCTCCGTACGCATCCGTGTGTCACGCCATAGTAACGAGGTCTGCGTGATACTCAGATAGTTTCATTGAGCAGGCGTGATACCGCGTTGTCCCAAACTAGCTACGAAAAAACGCCTCAACGTCACTGACCCGGCCAATGCCAGGCTTGGTCGAATTGGCGAAGATGCTTCGTGCTCAACTTGGCGTTAGCTGTCGCGGAACAGCTGCCTACAAGTCGGATCGTAGCCATGTCGTTCTGTGAGCCAAGGAGTTGGTAGAATGTTTTGTCTTCCTAAGACCGCTTGG
>NZ_JAVHZD010000068.1:0-12660 GCF_031119615.1 Paraburkholderia sp. SARCC-3016
AGCTATCACGCCTTATCTGACAAGCAACCAATGCCGTGAATCGTAATGCAGTTTCCACATCACGATGTGACGAATCACGGTCTTCTCCTTGTCGATCGATCGCGCTTGATCCCGTTAGATCGCGCTTGATTGAGCTTGATTGCGTTTGATCGGATTTGACGGCGACGGTGCGCGGCATCGCCGCGCCCTCGTATCCTCATGATGATAACCCGCCAGGTCGATCGCATTGGCGCATGCGCGTAAAGACGATTCGTCAATATGTACTTGCATCAACGCCAACGGAGCGAAAAAAGACGCCTTCGTGTGCGCGGCACCGCTGCCGGCGGCCCTGTCGTTTCCTATACTTTTTCCATCGCGCACTGCTTGCGCGGCCGTCTGGTGTTCCATTCCGACAACCCGCATCGAAAACGCCGCGCGATCGAAGCGCGCATCCGCGCGCGACGCGGCGCCACCGGCCCGTGCGCCGGTCCGCACATGCAAACGCACCGGGACGCCCATGCGCAAGCAAGTGCAAAGACCGGTATCGACTCATGCGGCGCGCGACGCGCCGCGCGCACGGCACATCGCCATCCGACTTCGAGAGGGCAACATGGCTACCTACATCATGCTCGTCAACTGGACCGATCAGGGTATTCGCAACGTGAAGGACACCGTCAAGCGCGCCAAGGCATTCGAGGAGACCGCGCGGTCGCTCGGCACGTCGATCGGCTCGCTCAAATGGACGCTCGGCGCCTACGATCTCGTCGTGACGTACGACTGCCCCGACGACGAGACCGCCACGCGCATCGGGCTTGCGCTCGGCTTGCAAGGGAATGTGCGAACGTCGACCTTGCGCGCCTTCGGCGAAGACGAGATGGAGCGGATTCTCGCCGGCCTGAAGTGAGCGGTGAGCGGCGAGCGAAGTTCGACGGCACCCGTCGGGCGCGAGATCGGGCGAGCGCTTCCTCCTGCGACGCCCGCTGGGCGTTGCGGGTGGCTCGGAAATGACAGACAGGCAAACCGGTGCGCGCGTGGCAGTAACCGTGCCACGCCCAAATCGCCCGGCCCCGACTACAATGACCGCCAGATTCCCGCTCTCGCCGAGGTGCCGGCCATGTACTCCGATCGCGTCGTCAGGTTGATCCGCTTCGTTGCTGTCGCGCTTGCCGTGGCCGCGTTGTCAGGCTGCGCCACGTGGTTCGGCAGCGATCCGCTGCGCGTGAACGTTGCCGGCCTCGAGCCGCTCGATAACCAGGGCACGGAAATGCGCTTCAACATGAAGCTGCGCATCCAGAACCCGAGCAGTTCAGCTGTGAACTTCACCGGTATTTCGGTCGATCTCGAAGTCAACGGCAAGGCGTTCGCGACCGGTGTGAGCCCCGCATCCGGCAGCGTGCCGGCGTTCGGCGAAACGGTCGTCAGCGTGCCCGTCACCGTCCCGGCGCTCGCCGTGCTCAATCAGATGTTCGTGTTCGTCGACCGTTCGCAATATGGCCAGATCGAATACATCCTGCGCGGGCGGCTGGCCGGTACCGGCATAACCGGCAGCACGCGCTTTGTCGACCAGGGCTCGATGTCGATTCCGTTCCCGTCCATCGGCGGCGCGGATTCCTGATTCACACGGTCGGCCCTTCGACCGGCTTGCCGCGCAAGGCGACCGCAATCGAGCTGCCCACCACGAGCGCAATGCCGGCCGCCGACACGAACCCGATCGTCTCGCCCCACGCGAGATAGCCGAACAGCGTCGCCCATACGATGGTCGTGTAGTTGTACGGCGCAAGCGCGCTCGCGCTCGAATCGCGAAACGCGACGGTCATAAGGATCTGCCCCGTACCGGCGAGAACGCCGATCAGCGCCATGAGCGCGAGTGCACCCGGCGTCGGCGTGCGCCATAGAAAAGGCAGCGACAGGCTGCTGACGAGCATGCCGACGAGCGTGAAGTACAGCACCGCGACGCCCGAATCTTCGGTCGGCTCGAAGCGCTTGATCTGGATGATCGACAGCGCACCCGTGATCGCGCTCAGAATCAGCAGTAGCGGCCCGATCCAGCTCGAGTGATTGCCCGTCGGCCGCACGATCAGCAGCACGCCGATAAAACCGATGGCGGCCGCCGCGGCATCGCGGCCTCGCAGCGGCTCCTTCAGCAGCAACGGCGCGAGCACGGTGACGAATAACGCCTCCGAATACAGAATCGCGACCGCTTCGGACAGCGGCGCGCACGGCAGTCCGGCAAAGAACAGCCCGAGCGTGACGAGCAGCGTCAGCGCGCGCAGCGTCTGTCTGCGCAGGCTCAGCGTTTTGATCCGCTCGCGTAATGGTGTGCCGCGCAGGCACATCACGAGCGCCGGCGCGAGGCCGAACATCATTCGGAAGAAGGTGAGCTCGTTGGCCGGATAGTCGAGCGAGACCGCTTTCGCAAGCGCGTCGACGAGCGCGAAGCAGAACATCGCGAGCAGAATCTGCACGATGCTGCGCGCGGTGACTGCATGCTGCCGGGGGATGGCGATGGACAAGGGAGCCGGACCTTCTAGTTCGGCGAATTCGCCGGCACGCTCGCCGCCCGATCCGCCGCCGATCCGCCCAGCAGATCCGTCGAGCGCACGCGCTGCACGCCGGCGGCCTGCATCTCGCGCCACGCCGCCTCGAGCGAGCCGTCCAGGTCGATCGCGCGCGTCGCGTCTTCGATGACGATCACGTCGAATCCGGCCGCGCGCGCATCGAGCGACGACCACGCAACGCAAAAGTCGGTTGCCAGCCCGCAGCACCAGACGCGTTTGACACCGGTGTCGCGCAAATAACCGGTGAGTCCGGTCGGCGTCGCGTGGTCCGCTTCGACAAAGGCCGAATAGCTGTCGACATGCTGATGATGTCCCTTGCGGATAATCGCGCGCGCATGCGGAATATCGACGTCGCGATGAAAGGCGGCGCCCGCTGTTTCCTGCACGCAATGCACGGGCCACATCACCTGCTGGCCGTACGGCAGCGTGATGGTCTCGAACGGCTTGCGGCCCGCATGATTCGCAGCGAACGAAATATGCGAGCGCGGGTGCCAGTCCTGCGTCAGCACGACGTGGCTGAAAAGACGCGCGAGCCGGTTTGCGATCGGCACGACCTCGTCGCCGCGTGCGACCGCGAGCGCGCCGCCCGGCATGAAGTCGTTTTGCAGATCGACGACCAGCAGCACGTCTTCGGTCTGGTTGATGTTGTACTTCGATACGGTCTTCATGCTTTCTCCCGCTTCTTTCGTGGTCTCATTCGCCGTCTAGCCGTTGAAACGCCGCCCCTGTGCCGCACGTTCGACCAGGCCCGGTGCGATCTCCCACGCATCGCCGTTCGGCTCGGCGGCCGCATAACGGCGAATCGCGCGCTCCACCTCGTCAAGACCGACCGTATCCGCATACCACATCGGTCCGCCGCGCCACAGCGGAAAACCGTAACCGGTCAGATAGACCATATCGATGTCCGACGCTTTCGCGGCAATGCCTTCGTCGAGAATCTTCGCGCCTTCATTGACGAGCGCGTAGACGAGCCGCTCGACGATCTCGTCATCGCCAAGCTCGCGGCGCGCGACACCGGCCTCGCGCGCATGCGCCACGATCATGTCGTCGACGGCCTGCGACGGACAGGCAGTACGCTCGCCCGGCTCGTAGTCGTACCAGCCGCCGCCGGTCTTCTGACCGAAGCGGCCCATCTGGCACAGCCGGTCGGCGACTTTCGCATAGCGTTGCTCCGGATGCTCGCGATAACGGCGCTTGCGGATCGCCCAGCCGATATCGTTGCCCGCGAGATCGCTCATCCGGAACGGCCCCATCGCGAAGCCGAACGCCTCGATCGCACGGTCCACCTGTGCGGGCAGCGCGCCCTCTTCAATCATAAAGAGCGACTGGCGGATGTATTGCTCGATCATCCGGTTGCCGATAAAGCCGTCGCACACGCGCGCGACGACCGCGGTTTTGCCGAGCTTCTTCGCCAGCTTCATGACGGTGGCGAGCACGTCCTTCGCCGTCTGTTCGCCGCGCACGACTTCGAGCAGCTTCATCACGTTCGCGGGGCTGAAGAAATGCATGCCGATCACGTCCTGCGGGCGCTGCGTGAATGCGGCGATGCGGTTCAGATCGAGCGTCGACGTGTTCGATGCGAGAATCGCGCCCGGCTTCGCCAGCGCATCGATGCGGCGAAACACCTGCTCTTTCACGTTCAGATCCTCGAATACCGCTTCGACGATCAGGTCCGCGTGCTTCAGATTGTCATAAGACAAAGACGGCTCGATACGCGCAAGCCGTTCTTGCGCCGCTTCAGCCGCGAGCCTGCCTTTTTTGACAGTATTGTCGTAATTCTTGCGGATCGTCGCGAGACCGCGCTCGATCGCTTCGTTGCCCGTGTCGATGAGCGTAACCGGTAAACCCGCATTGGCGAAACTCATCGCAATGCCGCCGCCCATCGTGCCCGCGCCGATCACGGCGACCTGCGCGATCGTGCGCGTCGGCGTATCGGACGGGACATCGGCAATCTTGCCAGCCGCGCGTTCGCCGAAAAATGCATGGCGCAGCGCGCGGCTTTCGGGCGATTGAACGAGCGCGACGAAGCATTCGCGCTCGAACGCGAGGCCCTGATTGAACCCGTGCAACGCGCCGGCTTCGATCGCATCGATACATCGATGCGGCGCGGGAAAATGCCTCGCGGTCCCGGCAATGCGTTTGCGCGCGGATGCGAGGTGAGCCGCCGCATCGGGACCGTCGATGGCGCGCTCGCGCAGCTGCGGGTGCGGTCCGGGCCGCGCGCCTGCGTCGCGCGCCAAAGCCAGCGCGGCGTCGAGCAGATCGGCTTCGGCGAGCCTGTCGAACAGCGCGGTATCCGCGAGCGCTTCGGACATTGCCGGCGCCCCCGTCACGATCATATCGAGCGCACGCTGCAGCCCGATTGCGCGCGGCAAGCGTTGCGTGCCGCCGGCGCCGGGCAGAAGTCCGAGCGTCACTTCGGGCAATGCGATCTGCGTGCCGCGCGCGGCGACGCGATAATGCGCGCCGAGCGCGAGTTCGAGCCCGCCGCCCACGGCCACGCCGTGGAGCGCCGCGACAACCGGCTTCGCACTGCCTTCGAGCGCGCGAATCACCGTGCCGAGCATCGGCTCGGCGCTCGCTTTCGGCGTGTTGAATTCCGTGATGTCGGCGCCGCCGCAGAACACCTTGCCGGCACCGGTCAGCACGACTGCGGTCACGGCCGGGTCCTGCCGCGCGCGTTCGAGCGCATCGACGATTCCGGCACGCGTCGCGTGGCCAAGACCGTTGACGGGCGGGTTGTTCAGCGTGATGACGGCAACGCCGTCGCGGGTCGCGTAATCGACTGCCATCTGCGTGCCTCCGTGTTGGCCTGCGTGAGGCCAAAGCCGCATACCGCGTGCGCGGCAGGCGTGATGCGTTCACGCGGTATCAGCGGGATGTAGGGCTATTGTCCGCATTTTGCAGCGAACGTATCGCGAGCACGCAGGATACACAGACAGGAACGATCGTTCAATTCAGGATCGGGCGACGGCGGGGCATCGCGAGGGCATCGCGAAGTCATCAAAGCGGGCCCCCGCCGTCAGCGCCGTGCGCGGCGTACGCCCTCGCCAGGCGCTTCTGCGTCCGCGCCGCGATCCGTGCCGGCGGCGTGCGCAGACGCGCTCGCCGTTGGACATGCCGGATCGGCAAGCACCGAAGGCGGCACATAGTCGCGGAACTGCTCGCGCAGCTTCACCTTTTGCAGCTTGCCGGTCGCCGTATGCGGCAGTTCGTCGACGAACACGACATCGTCGGGGATCCACCATTTGACGACCTTATCCACATAGAACGCGAGCAATTCGTCGCGCGTAAGCGTCGCGTGCGGCCGTCTGACGACGACCAGCAGCGGCCGCTCGGTCCAGCGAGGATGCGCAACGGCGACGCACGCCGCTTCGGCAACGGCCGGATGCGCGACGGCGATATTCTCGAGGTCGATCGAACTGATCCATTCGCCGCCGGACTTGATGACATCCTTGCTGCGATCGGTGATATGCATGAAGCCATCGGGGTCGAGCGTCGCGACATCGCCGGTCGGAAACCAGCCGTCGATCAGCGGCGAAGTTTGCGCGCCGTAGTAGCGGTCGATCACGCACGGCCCGCGTACGTGCAGATCGCCGAACGACACGCCGTCCCACGGCAGTTCGCGGCCATCGTCGCCGACGATCTTCATATCGACGTTGAAGATCGGCCGCCCCTGCTTCTCGCGCAGCGCGCGCTGCCGGGCGGCAGGGCGCCGCGCCTCTTCGCCTGTGCGCTTCACGAGCGTGCCGAGCGGCGACATCTCGGTCATGCCCCACGCGTGGATCACTTCGACGCCGTAGTCGTCCTCGAATGCGCGCAGCATCGCGGGCGGGCATGCGGAGCCGCCGATCACCGTGCGCTCGAGCGTCGAAAAGCGCGCGGCGGTTTCCTTCATATGCGCAAGCAACCCGAGCCAGACAGTCGGCACGCCGGCCGAGCAGGTGACCTGCTCCGCTTCCATCAGCTCGTAAAGCGACCGTCCGTCGAGATCCTTGCCTGGAAACACGAGCTTCGAGCCCGACAGCGGCGCCGCGTGCGGCAGACCCCATGCATTCACATGAAACATCGGCACGACCGGCATCACGACGTCGCGCGCCGACAAGGCCATCGCATTCGGCAGCGCCGCGTTGTACGCATGCAGCACTGTCGATCGATGCGTGTACAGCGCGCCTTTCGGATGGCCGGTCGTGCCGGACGTATAGCACAGGTACGATGCGCTGCGCTCGTCGATAAGCGGCCATTGGTACGCGCCGTCGTGCGGTGCGAGCAGCGCTTCGTAGCTCGTCACACCGTTTGACGCGAGCGTGCGCATCTCGGGCAGATGCGCGTCGTCGGTCAGCGCGATCCAGCCGCGCACGTGCGGACATTGCGGCGCGAGCACGTCGACGAGCGGCGCGAACGAGATGTCGAACAGCACGTAGCGGTCTTGCGCGTCGTTGATGATGAACGCGATCTGATCGGGAAAGAGCCGCGGATTGATCGTATGGCAGACCGCGCCGAAGCCCGTCGTGCCGTAGTACGTTTCGAGGTGCCGGTAGCCGTTCCAGGCGAGCGTCGCGATCCGCTCGCCTGGCTGCACGTCGAGCGCGATCAGCGCCTGCGCGAGCTGTTTCGCGCGCCGCTCGCACTCGCGCCAGGTATAGCGATGCAGATCGCCTTCGATGCGCCGCGACACGATTTCGACCGAGCCGTAGAACCGCGCCGCGTGCCTCAGCAGCGCGGACACCGTCAGCGGCACATCCATCATCCGACCTTGCAGCGACGGCGTCATGGGCCTATCCCCAGTACTGGTGCGTTGTCGTTGATGATCGTCACTGCGCGAGGGTGGCAGTTTCCACTTCCGCGTCAAGGCATGGCCTATGCGACGCAACTCGCGACGCAAACCCGCGACGCAAACCTGCGAAGCAACCCCGCAAAGCAAACCGGCCGCCAGCAGCGCAAGACACGCGGATTTACAATATCGGCTATTAAAGAGGCGCTCAATATGACGTTTTCACCAGGCACCGCAGAACTTCCCGAAGCCGGCACGTCCGGTCCGTTCGATATGGCTGTCGCGGCAATCGCGAGCAAGCGGGACGGCTCGTTCGCCGAGCTCGGTTCGGCATTCCTGACCCGCTTGCCTGCCGCGCCGCTACCCGCCCCGTATGTGGTTGGCTTTTCGCCGGAATGCGCGGCGATGCTTGGCTTTCCCGCCACGCTCGCGAGCGACCCCGGCTTTGCCGACTTTTTCTCGGGCAATACCACGCGCACATGGTCCGCTGACGCGCTGCCCTATGCCTCGGTCTACTCCGGCCATCAGTTCGGCGTCTGGGCGGGCCAGCTCGGCGACGGCCGCGCGCTCGGTCTCGGCGAAGTCGAACACGCCGGCAAGCGCTTCGAATTGCAGCTGAAAGGCGGCGGCCGCACTCCGTATTCGCGCATGGGCGACGGCCGCGCAGTACTGCGCTCGTCGATTCGCGAGTTCCTGTGTTCCGAGGCCATGCATCATCTCGGCATCGCGACGACGCGCGCGCTGTGCGTGACAGGTTCCGACCAGCCCGTGCGCCGCGAGGAAATGGAAACCGCGGCCGTCGTGACGCGCGTGTCGCCGAGCTTCGTGCGCTTCGGGCATTTCGAACACTTCTATTCGAACGACCGCGTCGATGCGCTGACCGCGCTCGCCGATCACGTGATCGATCGCTTCTATCCGGCCTGCAGGCAGGCCGACGACCCCTATCTCGCGCTGCTGAACGAAGCAGTGGTGTCGACCGCGGACATGATCGCGCAATGGCAGGCGGTCGGCTTCTGTCACGGTGTGATGAACACCGACAACATGTCGATCCTCGGCCTCACGATCGACTATGGCCCATTCGGCTTTATCGACGGCTTCGACGCGAATCACATCTGCAATCACTCGGACTCGCAAGGCCGCTACGCCTACCGGATGCAGCCGCAGATCGCGTACTGGAATCTGTTCTGCCTTGCGCAGGCGCTGCTGCCGCTGTTCGGAGCACAGTATGAAGAAAGCCGGCGCGGCGAGCGTTCCGTCGAAGATGCACAACGCGTGCTCGAAGGCTTCAAGACGCGTTTTGCGCCCGCGCTCGAAGCGCGCATGCGCGCCAAGCTCGGCCTCGAAACCGCGCGTGACGGCGACGACGCGCTCGCGAACCGGCTCTTCGAGATCATGCATGCGAACCGCGCGGACTTCACGCTGACGTTCCGCCATCTCGCACGCGTCTCGAAGCACGATGCAAGCGGCGATACGAGCGTGCGCGATCTGTTTCTCGATCGCGCCGCCTTCGATGCCTGGGCGAACGACTATCGCGCGCGGCTGTCACAGGAAGCACGCGACGACGCGTCGCGCGCGCTTGCAATGAACCGTGTGAACCCCAAATTCGTGCTTCGCAATCACCTTGCGGAAACGGCAATCCGCCACGCGAAGGAAAAAGACTTTTCCGAAGTCGAGCGGCTTGCAGCGGTGCTGCGCCGGCCGTTCGACGAACAGCCCGAGCACGCCGCCTATGCGGCGCTGCCGCCCGATTGGGCGGGTTCGCTCGAAGTCAGCTGTTCGTCGTAAAGAGCCGCGGCTTCATCGACCGCCTTATTGCCCGACCCGCATTCTCTTCAGGACCCGACCATGAACGCTGACGATCTGAACCACTCCGCGAAGACCTCCGCCGATACCAGCGAGTACCCCGTGCAAAAAGACGACGCCGAGTGGCGCAAGCAGTTGTCCGAGACCGAGTACGAGGTGACGCGCCACGCGGCGACCGAGCGCCCGTTCACAGGCCGCTACTGGGACCACTGGGATCGCGGCATCTACGATTGCGTCGCGTGCGGCACGCCGCTTTTCGAAAGCGATACGAAGTTCGATGCGGGCTGCGGCTGGCCCAGCTACTTCAAGCCGATCAACGGCGAAGTGATCGAGGAGCGCACCGACCGCTCGCACGGCATGCTGCGTATCGAAGTGCGCTGCAAGAACTGCGGTTCGCATCTGGGCCATGTGTTCGAGGACGGTCCGGCGCCGACCGGCCTGCGCTACTGCATCAACTCGGCTGCGTTACAATTCGACCCCAAGTAAGCTTGCCGATGTCGCTTCGGCGAAAGTCCGGGCTCAGGCCGCCCCTCGGGCCGGCCTCTGGCAACCTGCCGCGGCCCGCCGCAACCCGCGCGGCGAAGCGTGCACAATGTGCGCTTCGCCAGCGGATTCCTCCGACCTGATAATGAAATTCCTGTTCGATCTGTTCCCGATCATCCTGTTTTTTGTCGCATTCAAGGTCTGGGGCATTTTCACCGCGACCGCGGTGGCGATCGGCGCGACGCTCGTGCAGATTGCGTGGGTGGCGTTTCGCCATCGCAAGGTCGATCCGATGCTGTGGATCAGCCTCGGCGTCGTGACCGTATTCGGCGGCGCCACGCTCGTGCTGCACAACGACACGTTCATCAAATGGAAGCCCACGGTGCTGTACTGGGCATTTTCGGTCGTGCTGATCGTCTCGCAATTCGCCTTCGGCAAGAACCTGATCGAAGCGATGATGGGCAAGCAGATCACGCTGCCACATCGGATCTGGGGGCAACTCAGTATTGTCTGGGCCGTGTTCTTCGTGCTGCTCGGCATTCTGAACCTGTTCGTCGCGTACAACTTCTCGACCGACGCATGGGTCAACTTCAAGCTGTTCGGCGCGACGGGCTGTCTGGTCGTGTTTATCGTCGGGCAGAGCCTGTGGCTTTCGAAGTATATGAAAGAAGAGTGACATCATGAGTGCCGACGCCTTCCTTCGCGCCACGCCGGCCGAGCGCATCGCATTGATCGAAGCGCGGCTTGGCGCCGCGCTCGCGCCGGTCGAATCGATTACCGTGCGCGACGATAGCGCGCAGCACGCGGGACACCCCGGAGCCGCCTCGGGCGGCCATTACAGCGTGACGATCGTGGCCGCCGCGTTCGCGGGAAAGCCGCGGGTCGCGCGTCATCGCCTGGTGTATGATGCGCTGGCCGATGCGATGCAGCGCGGCATCCACGCGCTCGCAATCACGGCTTACACGCCGCAAGAATTCAGGCAGTTGCCGCATTAGCTCCCGTGTATTCCCGTGTATCGGCCCTGTAGCCATGCGTTGCATCGTGCGTGTGCTGCGCCTTGCACAGGCGAGTACCTTCGAAGTCGTTCTGATCGGCTGCCGCTATCCACCCACGTTACGTTAGCCCCGTTAGTCTGCTCCATTAGGAACTTCCGATGACCTTGAAAAACACCCGCTACTGGGTCTTGCTGGCCGCGTGCGCGGCGGCTCCTGCGTTTGCACAGAACATCGCCGTCGTGAACGGCACGCCGATTCCGAAATCACGTGCCGATGCGCTCGTTCAGCAACTCGTGGCACAAGGTCAGCAGGATTCGCCGCATCTCGAGCAGGCCGTGCGCGAGGAACTCATCAATCGCGAGATCCTGATGCAGGAAGCGGCGCGCCGCGGCCTGCCCTCGCGTCCGGACGTCAAGGCGCAGGTCGCGGTCGCGCAGCAGACGGTCGTGCTGCGCGCGCTGATCGAAGACTTCGTGAAGAACAACCAGCCGAGCGATGCCGAAGTCAAGGCCAAGTACGACGAGCTCGTCAAGGAAGCCGGCGGCGGCAAGGAGTATCACCTGCACCACATCCTCGTCGATAGCGAGCAGCAGGCGAAGGATCTGATCGCGAAGATCAAGGGCGGCGCGAGCTTCGAAGACCTCGCCAAGCAATACTCGAAGGACCCGGGCTCGGCCAAGAACGGCGGCGATCTCGACTGGTCCGATCCGAAGGCGTATGTGCCTGAATTCGCGACGGCCGCGGAAAAACTGCAGAAAGGCCAGATGACCGATACGCCGGTGCACACGCAGTTCGGCTGGCACATCATCCGCGTCGACGATGTGCGCGAAACCCCGCCGCCGCCGCTCGAACAGGTCAAGCCGCAGATCGTCCAGCAGATGCAGCAGGAGAAACTCCAGGCGTTCGAAGAAAACCTGCGCAAGAACGCAAAGATCCAGTAAGCGCGCTTTTCTCGGGCGCACCGCTTCGCGGAAACCCCCATGCTCCACGGAGCATGGGGGTTTTGCTTTTTTGGGCGCGCCCATTCGCGCGACCTTACGATTTTCAAACAGATCCAGACAATTTTCTAAAGCCGGTCAACCAGCCGGCCGTTATAGCCGTTTGCTTCCTTTACTCACTATTTGCACAACGGTATCGGTGCAGAGCCGCGCCACGCAATGCCTGGCGGCACATAGGGCGGTCGGCTCGCACCGTCGATGATAAAAACGACATAAAAGGATTCGCCGCGCGCCGCGGCAACATGCCTCGAAATTCGGGTCTTCGAGGGTGCGGCGCAGCAAAGCGGGTCCCGATGCTCCGAACCCATGCATGACACAGACCTATCCAGCCTCCACCGCGTTCTCGCACGCGTAAGGCGCCTGCCCGGCGCGCAGCATTGGCGCCAATGTCTCGTTCCCGCCATCGCGTTCGGCGTCTGCGCGCTTCTGCTCGTCGTCTTTCAGCATCTGTCGCAAGCGGTCGACTACCGTTCGGTCGTCACCCGGCTCTGCCATCTGTCGGCCGGCGAATGGGCCGGCGCGCTCGGCGCGACCGCGGCGAGCTACGTCGCGCTGGTCGGGCGCGATGCGGTCGGGCTGCGCTACGCCGGCGCAAAGGTGCCGCGCGCGCCGCTGTGGGTCGGCGCGACGGTCGGCTCGGCGCTCGGCAACGCCACCGGCTTCGGCGCGCTGACGGGCGGCGCGGTGCGCTGCCGCGTGTACGGCGTCGCCGGCGTCACGCCCGTGCAGGTCGGCCGGATGACGGTGTTGACGAGCATCACGCTGGCGCTCGCCCTCGCGCTGATGACGGCGGCCGGCATGATCGCGGACGCGTCGACGCTCGCGCGCATGACGGGTCTCGCGCCCGGCATGCTGCGCATGATCGGCTGCGCCCTGCTCGCCGGATTCGCGGTCCTGATCGCGGCGTGCGGCTCGACCGCAAGGCGTGTGCAGTTTTCGACGCGCATCGCGATCGCGTTCACGGTGCCGGCGCGCCGCGATCTGGTCGAGGAACTCAAGTCGGAGGCCAAGCGGTCTTAGGAAGACAAAACATTCTACCAACTCCTTGGCTCACAGAACGACATGGCTAC
>NZ_JAVHZD010000069.1:0-11964 GCF_031119615.1 Paraburkholderia sp. SARCC-3016
ACGTCGTGCGCGAATACCTTGACAGCACGGATGGCGCAATCCAGATGGCGCTGCTGCCTGGCTACGCGCCAGACCTGCATCCGGTCGAATACCTTTGGGCCTGGCTCAAGCGGCACGCATTGGCGAACTTCTGCCCTGATAATCTGGCAGAACTGAAGCACACTGCTCGAAGCAAGCTCAAGAGCGGCCAGAAACGCAAATCGATCATCGTTGCCTGCTGGAAGCAAGCCGAGCTTTGGTGATGTCATGATTTACGTAACTCTCAATAATGGAGCTGATTGGCCGCACGAAGCGCATCCTGGCGCAGAAGCCGAAAGACAAAAACAAGCTTTATGCGCTACACGCGCCTGAAGTCGAGTGTCTGGCCAAAGGCAAGGCCCGCAAGCCTTACGAATTCGGTGTGAAAGTGTCGATCACGACGACCCACAAGGAAGGGCTGGTAGTTGGCATGCGCTCGATGCCAGGCAATCCGTACGACGGTCATACGCTGGCTGAAGCGCTGGAACAGGCGGCAATCCTGTGCGACGCCACGCCGGAAGTGGCCATCGTCGACCGTGGCTACAAGGGTGTCGCCGTCGACGGCGTGAAGATCTACCACCCGGGCTTGCGCCGCGGCATTACACGCGGACTCCGCGCGATGATCAGGCGGCGCAGCGCAATCGAGCCAACCATCGGCCACATGAAGACAGACGGAAAACTTGATCGCAACTGGCTCAAAGGTGCGCTCGGCGACGCGATGCACGCGGTACTGTGCGGTGCCGGCCACAACCTGCGGATGATCCTGAGGAAGCTGCGGTTTTTTTGCGTCTTCGTTCTCGCTGCTTTGCTCAACCGCTGCATTGCTGCCGACGTGACGATGTGACGTCGGCGGCCCAGGAAATGAATTGTTCAGGGTCGACTAAGTCGTCGCTGATTTGTCGGATCGACCAATCGGGAACAGAAGCGCGTGTCGCGCGAAGGCGGTCACTGTGGCCTGACGAACCCATTTTTGTGTTAGACGAGCGAAGGCTATCGATCTCAGGAACTAACCAGTTTTACAAGCGCGTTTGCCAGCAGGCGCTCGTTACGTCCCCGAACAAAAGGCAGATTTTCAAGGTGCCGGAGGGCTGGCGGTGTTTGAATGGTCCGGCGACAATGGTCAGCCTGTCAGCAGCGGGCGCCCGATTCCCGCCGAGGGTGCGAGCCCGCACGTGGGCATCACGTTGCGCCTGCCGGTTTACCTCAAAGGGATGTCGCACAATACTGTCGATCAAAGGCAGCGTGCGTATATTGGCTCGGCGCCCGTTGTGCAGCGTCTCTTTCGCATGGGCCACCCAATGTTTCAATGTTTGATCGCTCGCATCCCCAGCGATTCCGGAGATCGATGATAGTTGGCCGGCTCATCAATAGAAAAACAGATAAAATACTGAGAGTTGGGAATATGGGGATGATTAAAGTAGGCCAATAAATCGCATAAAGGAGATTTGATCATGGCATCCGGGGTGCTCAGTCAGAATGCATTGTATAAACTTTCGCATATTGAATCCGAGGATGATGTCTCAAGGCAATTGCACAATATCGCCGGTACACTCGGTTTTGACTTCTTTCTGTATGCGGAAGTGCCTGGTATGGGTAAGCAGAATTCTGTGACAAAAATACTTTCCAACTACCCGCGAGAGTGGCGGCTCAAATACGATTCACAGAATTACATCAAGATCGATCCGGTCATGGAGCACTGCGAACACCGGCTGGTACCGGTAATGTGGAGTGACATCGAGCATCAGTCCGCACGCCAGCGGGAGTTTATGGAAGAAGCCCGTGGTTTTGGTCTGGTCACGGGCATCAGTTTTCCGAATCACTGGAAAAGCGGAGACATCGGTGTTCTGAGCTTTGCCAGTCGATCCACGTCAGATTGCTCTCAAGCCGGACATCGGTTAGATCCACTTACCATGGCGCAAGGCGCTTTGACGGCCGCATTCACGCACGATGCCATGGAGCGCCTTCTGAACAAGAAAGAGAATCTGCTGCGTGCCCCGCTCACCACGAGAGAAATCGAGTGCTTGAAATGGATTGCGACGGGTAAAACCACTTGGGAAATATCAGCAATACTAGGGATATCCGAGCATGGGGTCCTGTTTCACATTCGTAATCTTATGTTGAAGTTCAACGCGCCGAGTCGCCATGTAGCGGTTTTAAGAGCCATGGCGTGCGACCTCTTGTAATAGGAGTCTTGCCGGCGCGTGTCGATCAACCCTGGTACCATCGGACCAGACGTCATGCGACAAAGCCCCGATTCCTTACAACGCATACAGTCGCCGCGCATTCCCACCCGCAACTTTCATAAGAGTCTGCGCGGGCAGCCCGCCGTGTTCGACAAGAATGCGCACGCTGTCGGGACACTTCGCATCGAAATGCGGATAGTCGGATGCGTAGACTACCTGATTCTCACCCAGGCAACGTACATAAAAGCCAAGATGCGGTTCGTCGGGCTCACATGAAAAGTAGCAGTTGCCGGACAGCAGGTATTCGCTTGGCTTTGCGCGTAACGCCCATTCCTGGTTGATCCAGTCGACACGCACCGTGTGGTAAGCCTCGTCGAGCCGATCGATATAGTGCGGCATCCATCCCACGCCGGATTCGAGAAATACGAGCTTCAGGCGCGGATAGCGTTCCATGACACCGCCCAACACCAGATCGCCCATCGCAACCTGCTGCTGGAACGGATGGGAGATCGCATAGAAGCGGGCCGCGTTCCTAAAATTGTGCGCGACGAGCTTCGGCGGACATGTGTGCCGGCTCCCGTGAATGGCGACCGGTTTGCCGTATCGCTCGCACACGGCCCACAGGCTATCGAATTGCGCATCACACAAATGGATGTCGTCGCCCACGTACGGTTGCACGAGAACCGCGACTGCACCGAGTTCATTGATCGCCCGCTCCGCTTCGCGGGCAGCCGCGGCAGCATCACGTAGGGGAACCAGCGCCGCGCCGGTCATCCGGCCGCGCGAAGGTTGATGCCAGACAGCGTGAAACCAGTCGTTATACGCACTGCACGCGGAGATCGCCGAGCCAGTGTCGGGGAAATCCGAGATGCCGAGCAGCGGCGTCGGGTAGTTAACCGAATGGTCGATGCCTTCGCGGTCCTGATCTTCGAGCCGCGCGTCGACGTCGACGGTGGCGCGCGCAGCGGTGGTGCGAATCCAGTCACCCCAGTCTTCGCGGTCCCACGACAACATCTCGTCAATCAGGCCGGTCGCCTTGCCGCGCCAGCCATACGCTTCGAGCGCCCGCCGCGTTTCCACTACATGCCCGTCCGCATCGATCGCTTCGGCGACGTAATGCATCATGACAGCGACTCCTCGGAAGAAGCAGGCACGTACATAATGTCGAACGTGCGATCGAAGCAGACCGCTTCGTCGGTCACCCAATGACACGAATACGCACGGCGCCAGACCTCCGTTTCGTTGCGGCCCGTCATGTGCAACACCTTGCTGTGATGCAGGACGACTCCGCCCCGGCGCACCGGCGCGGCGCGTTCGCGGCTACGATCGATCGTTTCCGCGCCGGGCTGCAAATCGTAGGATGCGCCGGGTACGGGCGAATGCGCCAATAGCGCTCCACGATGTGACCCGTCGATATAGCGCAGACATCCGTTGCCGACGTATGCGTCGTCCAGCGCGACCCATGCGGCCACAATCTTGTCTGCCGGCTCGCAATGAAAATGAGCCAGGTCCTGATGAAACGGCTTTTCAGACCCAAAACGTGGCGGTTTCATAAACAGCTGATCACGAATCAGGATCGGTGGCCGGCCGAGAATGGACTGCACCAGTTCAATGAGCCTCGGGTCGAATACGAAAGCGCGAAACGCCGCATGTCTTGTGGACGGCATTTCGATCTTGCGCGGCGCCATCTGGCGATCGGGTCCGACGTCAATCGTGTAGGTCGGCGTGTCTAGCGAATAGAGATCGGCGAAACTCACATCGGTCGCCAGTTCCGCTATCCGGTTAACCTCGTCCGGTTCGAAAACGTCCTCGACTGCAACCCAGCCATGCTCGTGGAAATGATCGAGCTGTGTATTGGTCAACATGCGAATAATCCCCGTTGATGAGCTACATCCAGCAACCGTCGGGCATCTTGACCGCCCGCTTGACATCCAGCACATACGAGCCGGTCACGCATTCCAGCCCCCGTACCGCCAACCCCACCTCATCGACCGACACCACTTGCGCCGCCGACAGCGCAATAGGGTTGGGCCGCTCCGGCGAGCGCATCGCGAACACTCCGAGCGGTTCAGGCGGAGCGCCGAAAGGCAACTGCAATACGTCACGATGCGCGAGATGGAACCACCAGAGCACGAAGATTCTTGCCGACGGCTCCAGTCCGACGAGGCCGCCTCGATACTCGGGATAAAGTTCCACCGTGCTGACCGAATCGCAATACCAGCCGCTTGCCGGGCAAGCAGCGCGCGTTTCAAACGTAGTACGTATTATGCCGATCGGCCTGAGCTCGATCGATGATACGAGGCTCATGAGCCGATCATGCTGACAAAGCGTGCGTGGTACGCAGGCCAGTTCCGCCGGAAAAGCAGCGATTCGTCGTCCTTGATCCAGTCGAGCAACGCCTTCGCCGGCAGGTCGCAGCCTGTCAGCGTTTGTCCATATGCCAGCGAATACAGGCGACAGCCGCCTCCACAGAACGACCGGAACTCGCAATTGCGGCACACCATCGTTGTCGTGTCCAATCCGGCAAGCGGTAAGTGCTGCGCATAATCACGGCTCAACTCGAGCGCGTCGTTGGGCTCGAACAGCGAGCCGGCCTGCAATGAACTGTCGAGTTCCGGCAGCGCCGGACATTGCGAAACCATCCCATTCGCCTTGATCACCATCAGTTCCTCGTCGTCATGGCATGGGTTCGAACCTGTACGCGGCTCCAGCACCGCCGGGTGCGCCAGCGACGACGTGGTGAGAAAATTGCCCATCAGGATGTCAAATGCGAATGGCGTATCGGCGTGACGCTCAAGAATCGCGTGATAGTACGGAATTGGCATCGACGGATCTGGCAGCGCGCGATGCAGTTCGATTCGCTTCGCGCGCGCTTGACTCGCGCGGTCGATGTCTGTCGTTCGCATCGGAACAGCGGAGCGCACATTCCAGGTCGTGATATTCGAATATCGGCGCAAGTGCTCGGCTATCTCCAGCACGCCCGTCACCGTCTGCACCGACAGGTTTGTGGTAAACACTAGGTTATAGTCGGCATTGTCGAGGTCGGCAATCGGCCCGTAGGGATCGGCCAGCTTGCGGTAGCCGGGCCGCACCCGATCGAGTAAATCACTATCCACTGCATCGAGGCTTATTCGAAACACCGTATCTTTCGAAATCTCCGCGAGGATACGGTCCCGGACGGTCTCGGTGACAAACGTTGCATTGGTCGAAACGGACGCGATGCTGAAGCCGCGCTCGCGCAACCGATCGACGAGCGGGAAAAAGCGCTCGACAAAGTGTGTCGAGAAGACCTCCCCACCCGTAATCGACACGGAACGGATGCCGGCGCGCTCGAGTTGCTCGAGTACGGTGTCGTACCGATCCAGGGGCCATTGGTCTTTATGGTTGCTGTGATAGCAATGCGGGCAACCGCCATTGCAGCCCGCGGTGGGCTCGAGGACCGCATGGTATTGCCCAGGCAGTGTGCTGCCGCGACAATGCTGCGCCTGATCGAGTCGGCGCAGGAACGCATCGTAATCGCGTCTTGCCTGATTGATATCTATGAGAAAGCGCTGCGCGATGGCATCTACGCCGCCTGGCGTATCGCCGAATTGCTCAAAGATTCGGAAGAATTCGATACCCGTCCTGTCGAGTACGTATTTGACGCCGCTCACGGCATCCGACACGATATTGCCATCCCTTAGCGTGAGCCGGCCAGCAAGCGTATTCGATGCGGATGCTGCGCGATTCATGCTGCGCCTCGCACTAGATGGATTGGCACACGTTTGTGCGCCGGCCGGTGATAGTTCGTCACCTTCTGGAGATGGCAACCGCCACGGCAGGCGTGGTACTGGCCGCATGTGCCGCATGCATCGTGATCCGGCGCTAGCGACGCGCGCACTGTCGGTACGATGTGTTCCCGCCAGAGCTTGCCGATTCCTTCTTCGACGTTGCCGGCAAAGACTGCGGAATGCGGGCAATGCCTGAGCCGACCGTCGAACGAAACCGACGCCCAGAGAATTCCTGCGGCACAATGATTGGTAAAACTGTCGGAGACCGGTTCGTTGATCGCGGACGGTACGGTCTCGAGACAATGACGGGGCGCACACGGTACACCGAACACGGTATCGGGTGTTGCGACTGCCTTCACACGGTCGATCAATCGTTCGACTTCACGGGGAGCCACCGGTGTGCGCTTGTCCCGAGGGCCGAATGGCACATACGGCATGAATGCGATGCGCCGTACGCCAAGCGAATTGAGCCGTTCCACCATCCGTTCAAGACCCTCGATGTTTTCCGCGCAAACGAGCGTTTCAGCGACCACGGCGATGCCATTTTCGAGCGCCAGTTCCATTGCACGCATGGCTTGCGAATACGCGTTTTTGTGAGCCGCAAACTGGTTGTGCTGCTGTTCGTCGCCATGCATCGAAACAAGCATGGTGCGCACCCCGTTCTGCGCGAAACGCAGCGCACGTTCCGGCGTAATACGCGAGCCGTTCGTGAATACTTCGATCCTGAATCCCAGGCTGCCGGCATACTGCACAATTTCGTCGAACTGCGGATGTAGCGTCGGCTCGCCTCCCGAGAAGCGTATGCGCATACATTGATTGGCGTGCGCCTCATCGAGGATCGAACGGGCGACTGTCAGCGGCAGGTGACGCTCGTCCAGATGTGGGGTGTAATCGTCGCTTACCTTCCAGACGTTGTAGCAGAAGTCGCAATGCCAGTTGCAGATGCTGGTCAACTCGATCTCGAGCACCAACGGGAACGGCAAACTTGCATCCAGCCACGGTGTCGGTGCCCCGCCCTTGCGATTCGGTGCGTGAGACGGCGCGTTCAAGATGGAGGTCCAGCAGCGCAACAGGTCAGCCTCGAGCACCTCCGAAGGGACCGCGAACTCGCGAACCAACGTAGACGTGGCTTGGTGCCAATCGGCGGCATTAAATGAACCCTGCACGATGCGCAACGCGCTTTCGTTTAACTGAAGCTCGATGCCCGCCACCTTGTCGTATAGCAATGCGAGCTCGGGGCGGAACGCGAAGCGGCGCTTGAGCGCCGCCAACTCGGGCAGATTCATATCAGAAGCAGCACTGGAACGCGGCGTCTTTTGCCGGCTTCACATCTGGCGAAGCGTATCGGGTCACGAACGTAAAGCCGATGTGCTTGTCGTCGGCACTGGTGACAACGATGCTGAAATCTTTCCGGCAACCTAGCTTGACCAACTCCAAGAGGTTCTTGCTAGGCACGGTGTAAGCGGCCGGATGATCCTTTTTGGCCTCGACGTTAAGGTGGGCCACGGTACTCACGAACTCTTGCAATGCTTTTTCCATGACAGGTCTCCTTCGTTACCGGAACATGCGGACAATGACGTGCGAACAACCATTTATCGATTCCAAAAACATCCTTTCTTAGAGGTACGGAATGATCATAATAAAGATTGCAAAAACCGCAAGGAAGAATTGAAAGTTGTATTAGCCGTGAAGAGAATCAGCACGCGTAATCCATGGATAAGCGCTATACATTAAAAGACCGATGAAATCGAACGTATCGCGCTGCCTCAGGATCGGGATGAGAATATGCCGAGCGCCACCGCCATGCGCTGAAGCTCCGCGTCATCGGAAATTGCCTGAAAATCGTCGCGCTGCGTGTAAGGCGTCTCCATGCGTAGCGCTTCGTCATCGGTCAGTTCGATGTCCAGAGACGCCAACGCGTCACGCAAATGTGAAGACTGGCTCGCACCGACGAGTGGCGCGACGAAAACCGGGTGCCGGCGCAACCAGGCGAGCGCGATCTGCGCGCGGCTTACGCCGCGCTCATGTGCAATCGCGGACAGCGCTTCGAGGATCGTGAGATTGTTTGATGTCTGACGGTAAAATAGGTCGGCGAACCGGTCGTTCGCCGAACGCCCGGTTGGCATGTCATTGTTGCGGGCAAGGCGGCCGCGTGCGAGCGGGCTCCAGGCAAGCGTGCCGATTCCTTCATCGGCGCAAAGCGGCAGCATTTCGCGCTCTTCCTCACGCGCGAGCAGGTTGTAGTGGTGCTGCATCGAGACGAAGCGCGTCCAGCCATGGCTGCGCTGAATATTAAGCGCCTCGCGGAATTGCCAGGCATGCATGGAGCACGCACCAATATAGCGCGCCTTGCCGGCCTTCACCACGGTGTGCAGTGCCTCAAGTGTTTCCTCGAGCGGCACCGTACAGTCCATCCGGTGAATCTGGTAAAGGTCGACATGATCGGTTCCAAGGCGACGCAGGCTATGATCGATTTCCGTCAGGATCGCCTTTCGCGATAGACCTGCGCGGTTCGGCCCCTCACTCATCGGCTGACCGACCTTCGTGGCGATGACGACTTCGTCTCGCTGGGCAAAATCCTTCAGTGCCCGACCAAGGATTTCCTCACTGGAACCTCGCGAGTAGATGTTCGCTGTGTCGAAGAAGTTGATACCGGCTTCAAGCGCTTCCTTGATTAGCGGGCGGCTTGCTGCTTCGTCCAGCGACCAGACCGGATGTCCCAGCCAGGGCTCGCCGTACGTCATGCATCCGAGGGCAATTTGTGAGACGTCAAGGCCACTGTTTCCGAGCTTCCTGTATCGCATGGAGCCTTCCTGTTGCTATGACAGTTGCATTGCTTTTCTCTTGAATTTTTATCTGGCAACGCAGGTCATAATGGTTTGCGGTGTCTCGTCAATAATCGTCTGATCCATGTAACCACATCATGCGGTCGTTTTCCAGTTTCAAACAGCTCGGCTTTTTTAGTGAGGAGCTATGTGCGTCGATGTCGTGACGACAACGCTCGCGTCTTGCCAAAGCCACAAGAAAGCGGGGTTTCGCCCGGGGAGTGTTTCGGGCGCAGTCTGACGGCCGCCGCGGATCACAACGGCTTGTTTCTCGGTTCGGAATAGCGTAGCGGCACACCTGACAGAGATTGTAGGTCCTCATCCTGGTCCTATTCATTTACCCTAGTTACACGTATGACTGGAATGGCCCCGGCCCGATAAGACAGATCAACCAGCGGGTGCCTATTGAAAAAACAATCATCGATACGGAAGGGACATGATCTGCATTCGCCTGGCTATAGCCTTGCTCTCCACAATTATGTTGTTTGACGCAACATCGGTCGCTTCGGCTAACGAAAGTAGTCACGCGGAAGACAGCCGGTCGTTCTGCGAAGGTATCGCGCACCTTGGGCGAGCCATAGCCGGTGCGAAGGTGCACCACGTATCATCAGACTCGGTTAAAGGGAGATTGCGCCAGGCAGCCCGGCAGTATGCGGATGAGATTTCGCCGCAGGAAGAGAGGTTGTTGATCGCCGCGACAGACGTCATATATTCGGTCGACATCGAAACAGAAGAAGACGGCTACTCAGCAGCTAACCGGCTTTGCCTCGGGTCTTGGAGCGGCATGAATTAAACGAGTCCTTCTTCGCAATGTTCGATATTCGTGGTCGTAGAACCCAACGTCAGCGAGTTTCGGTTCACTTTGCGCGCTTAATATCCAGTCGAGTGCACGTAAAAAATCCGTGCCATTGCTCGGTCTCTGTGACGCCGCAAGACGGACGGTATGCATGTGCGTCGTTATGCGATTGCCTACCATAGCCTAGCGTGGCAACGCCACCGCTCAAAGCCAATGGGTCCCTCGCCGTGGTACGCCATCGTGCCGTTGAACGTGTTACCGTTGCCGCCCTATGCGATTTGGAGTTCGACCACATTCTGGCCGGCTCGACACCCCGCACCCAGACGCCGCCGGAGTACGTCGGTGAGGACAAACCGCTGCTCCCCGGTAATCCGCCCTGTCAGTAAGCGAGGTTTCCAGCAAAGGGAGTACGCAATGAATTTCCAGGTTCGCGCGCCTCTTTGTCGAGGCGCGCAGAGTTATCCCCTATTCATACCGCGGAACTGATGCGCGTCTCCGCCATGCTGGTGTTCCTCTGGACAGCGGCACCCGCGCGTCCAAAGTCCGACGGCGACATGCTTACGGCCACCGCCGGACTACCTCCTAGTAGTTGAGGCGTTGAAAACCGGTCGCACGAAATGCCGGCGTGTCGCAACATGCGTTCGACACCGACCGTGGTTACGGTTACGTAGCGCTTGATATCGTAGTCAACTGCAAACCGATCCACTTCGCTGAACAATTGCCGCGTTGCGTCCGCAAAGCCGAAAGCATTCTGCCGATCGCTCGCGATTGCGAACCGGCTGAGCTCCCAGATCAAAGGATCGCACGGCGCCTCCTTGCCTCCAAGCAGAGCGTCAAACTCGTCACGCAACATATAAGGACCGGTGGTACACAACAGACGCCAACAACCAACGCATATGTCCTGTTGGAAGGCCACCAGATAGTGCGTCCGTTCCGTATCGTAGCTGTCGGTTTCCACCGAGGTGGTTGCCGGCAGTTCCCATTTCAGTCTCTCGACAAAGACTCGATAACGCAGCCTGAACATCGCCTCGTGATCTTTCGTCCATGCACCACCACTAAGACGCTTGAATTGTATTTCCAAACCGAATCTCCAGAATTTCTTAAGGCTCGGCACGTCATTTGAACGCGATCGCGTACGTCGCGCCACTACAAGAACTTGCAGGGACGCAGTCGCAAAAATAGACGGATGCCATGCTGTCGGGATTGCGTCGCTAGAGAAGGCCGAAAGCCATAGCTTTCGAAACGGCGACGTGGCGAGTTTGAACGTCAAACTTTGACCTGCCCCCTTCAATAGGGCCGATAAGCTTCTAGCAAAGTCCTTTTAAACCGGCTCCTGGAAAGCGGCAGGAGCATCTGCGGTTGCCCGGTGTTTCGCCGCAAACTCCGACGGCGCAAGGTAGTTCAGTGCACTGTGCGGCCTTTGCTCGTTGTAGTCCTGACGCCATGCCGCGATGACAGCCCGAGCGTGCGCCAGCGTCGTGAACCAGTGGTCGTTTAGGCATTCGTCGCGGAACTTGCCGTTGAACGATTCGATGTACGCATTCTGCATTGGCTTGCCCGCTTGAATCAACTTCAGCGTCACGCCGTTTGCATACGCCCACTGGTCGAGCGCGCGGCTCGTGAATTCCGGTCCCTGGTCTGTGCGCACCGCCTTGGGATAGCCACGGAAGCGAGCGGCACGGTCCAGTGCCCGAGCGACATACAAACCTGAGATGCCATGGTCGACGACGATGTCGACAGCCTCTTTCGTGAAGTCGTCGACGACGGTCAGGCACTTCACGCGCCGGCCGTTGGAAAGCGCATCCATCACAAAATCGATTGACCACACCTCGTTGGGTGCGCCCGGCAATGCCAGTTGCTCGCGCTCAGTCATTACGCCGTGGCGCTTGCGACGGTGCCGCACAGCCAGCCCTGCCTCACGGTACAGGCGATAGATGCGCTTGTGATTGGCGTGTGTGCCTTCGCGTTCCACCAGGGCGTGCAACCGGCGGTAGCCGAATCGACGACGTTCGTGCGCCAACTCCACCAGACGTGCCGCTAGCACCTCATTCTCGTGGTCCGGTTTCGCGTCGTAATGCAACACGCTGCGAGAAAGCCCGACAAGCCGGCAGGCGCGGCGCTCCGAGATGTTGACCTTCTCCCGAATCGCCGACACTGCTTCGCGTTTGGCTTGCGGGCTCAGGGCTTTCCCTTGAGACGACCTTCAACGCTTCCATATCGAGCATTGCTTCGGCCAGCAGTTTCTTCGCCGGGCATTTTCCACCTCGAGGTCTTTCAGCCGGCGGGCTTCCGAGACTGTCAGCGTCGGATAGATACTCCCCACTTTCGTCGAAGTAATTTTCCCCAGTTTTTTATCTGAGGGCGCCGCGCTA
>NZ_JAVHZD010000006.1:0-133380 GCF_031119615.1 Paraburkholderia sp. SARCC-3016
CGTAGCCATGTCGTTCTGTGAGCCAAGGAGTTGGTAGAATGTTTTGTCTTCCTAAGACCGCTTGGCCTCCGACTTATTTGCCGACGAGCTCGCCGACCTTGTCACCGATCATCCCGCCGATGACAGAGCCGATCGGGCCACCGACCAGCGTGCCCAGTCCACCGCCAATGAGTGCGCCGATACCAGACCCGGCGCCTGTGAAACGCTTCTCGCGATTCTCTTCCGGTGATGCATTCGGGTCGTCGCCGAAGCCAGCGATGCTCGCCGCCGCGGAGCCGCCGGCAAACAGAGCGCCCAGCAGCGGAAGACGGCGGAACAGGCCTTTGCCGCCGCGCATTGCCAAACTGGCAATCGAGCCGATGCCACTTGCGCCAGCGCCGAGCACGCGGCCAAGCAGCCCGACGCCCGGTATCTTGCCGAGTAGTCCGCCCAGTAAACCGCCGCCGCTCGACCCGCCAGTCTTGTCGTCGATCTGCTGCAGGGTTTTCTGTTCCGCCTTGTGATAAGTCGATTGGTCTTTCCGCTGCCCGACGAGTTCTTTCCAGATGCGTTTGTACCAGGCATCTTGACCTCCGGTGCCGAACAGTCGGGATAGACCGCGACCAACTGGGGCGATAGCGGCTTGAACTTCGTGCACGGCCGTAATGGCCGGGTCGATTTCGGGCGCACTTCCAACAGCGTCATATGCCTTACTGGCGAGCCCCGGTTCGCTCGCGAGCTTGGCTGCCTCACGCTCTTCAGTCTTCTTCTGGCGAGCGGCATCGCGTTCGCCCTTGGCTTTTTCGCGCTCGTCGGCTCGTGCCGCGCGCGCTTCGGCGCGCTGGGCTTCTCTGGCTTCCTGTCGTGCAGCCTGCTTTGTCGCCCGATCGGCTGCCCGTTGCTCGGGCGTACCGACCGTTCTTTCCGTCTTCGCATCGGCGTCCAACGGCGCAGGACGTGCTTGCGCCATTTGGGCGTTCTGCCGACGAATCTCATCGCGACTCGATGGCCGCGCAGCGCGCGCCCGTCGCGCCTCGAATTCCTCAGCAGTCAAAGTGCCGGTCGGCCGCGCCGGTGTAGCTACTTCTTCGACGCCAATTACAGGGATGCGATAGGGCCGCCGAGGGCCTGGCGCCGGCGATGAAGAAATGAACCGCCCATTGGGACCACGCAACGCCGCCGTGCGCGCGGGCGCAACCGGGGTAGCTGAAACGAACCGGCCGTTCGCGCCTCTGGCCGGGGCCGCGCGAGTGGGCGTCGCGGCTGCGGCTTTTGTCGATGCTCGAGCGCTAGTTGACGCCTGCCGGCTGACAGCGTCCGCCGCGCGCTCCAGCGCCTTGATGCTCGCGCCGCCAGCAATGTCGCTCCGGAGACCGCGCACTTCGTCGCGGATCTCCGTGAAGATCTGAAGGGCGCGCCCCCATTCAACGGGTGCGCCAACCAGAAAGCCATAAGCGTCAGATTTAAGAGCCATCAGCTAATGAACGTGTCGAACTGCGTGAAGGCTAGCTGCACCTCTTGAATCGCATCTTCGCGACGGGACAGTGACGAACTCACACTGACGGGCCGCATGATGTATTCATCCTCGTAACCGCCCTGATTTGAGGCGTCGGTAATGAAGGAATGCAAAACGCGGATCTTCAACAGATAATCGAAGGGCACGCCGACTGTCCCGTCCGCATTGGTGACGAGACTGCATTTGTATTGCATCCATGTTTTGATCGTGCCAATAACGTCATCGATCGCGGTCATACGCATTTCGATTGGCTCGAAGCCTCCAACGCTATCCATCGACGCGGAGCCGATGCGATGTTTGTCGCCCGAAATCGTGGCCGGTGCGTAATCGAGGTCGGTCACGAACATGTTGAAAGCGCGATTGCCCGGCGCATAGATCGCGTAGGGACCGGTCGTGAAGAGCGTGCTTTGAGGATCCACGTCCCGCACTTCGACGAGGAATAGGTTCTTTTTAGCGATCTGCATCGCGGCCATTGCGCTGTAGATCTGCTTCGCCTCGGCCGGAGTTACGCCTCCGAAAAGAGGAGTCGGCGTATTCTGAAAATACAGTTGCGTTGCGACGTCCTGGCCGATTCCGAATTGCCTGGCGAACGAATTGGCGAGCGTCGCCGCGGCGCCGAGGAAGTTGCCACTCGCGAGCTGATTAAGGACATTGCTTCCCGCCGTGACGCCCGTAATGATCTTCGGTGGGACAACAGCCTTGAGTTGCCCAACCGCGAAGCCTTCAGCCTGAGATGCGATCGTATCGAAGAGACCCATTACGCGTCCTCGGGTTCTTTGGCTGGCTTGGTGGGCGGCTTTGCGGTCGGATCTTCGGCCTGCACCGGGATCGCGCCGAATGCACCGGACGGCGGTGGCTGGTCCACGATCTTCGCGTAGAGCTTTGCCTCGTCCTCGTCGAGTTTCATCCGCTTCACCAGGAACTGGACAATGAATTCCTTCGACGCGTTCATGTCCCTCAGGTCACGAATGGCCTGGATGAGCGTGGCACCGGTTGCCATCGCGTCCTGCTCGGTCTTCTGACGTTCCGACTCGAGCGCCGATATCGTGCCGTAGAAATTGACGCGCCACGGCTTCTTGCCCTTAGGGAACACCATGCCATATCGGTACATGGTATGGACGTCCAGGATCCATTCGACGAAGTCCGACAGCGCGATACGGATTACGCGCGCATGCTCCGCTGCCTGGGCGCTTGTGCGGAAGAAGCCACCGTCACCGAGGCCGCCCGAGAGGATTTCGGAGAAGCCGAGCATCGACAGGTCCGTGCCGAGTGCGCCGGCCAGCAACTTTGCGTGAAGCATCACGTCATCGATCGTAATGTTAGAGCTGCGCCCCTGATGCATCGTGTCCATGCGGACGACTTGCTTTTCGTTGAATACGGGGATGATGTGGCGGATGCGCTCCATGATCGGCTGACCCGCCTGAACGGCGTTCGCTGCACGCTCCTTCGAAAGCTTGAGCATAGCGACAATCGAATCGAGATAGCGCTTTTGCTCGTCGGCCGTCATTGACTCCAGGTTGACACCGACCATCTGCTCATCGATCGAATCCATCCATCGCTGAGCGACAAGGCCCAGCAACGACGCCAGCATGTTGTCGTAGGCCTCTTCGGCCTGAAACAGGAAGGAACCGCCGACAGACGAGGGGAGTATAGGAAGGTCGTCGACGTCGTCTTCGAGCAGGGCGACGCGAAACGACTTTTCGATCACCGAATTCTGCGGCACCCAAAGCTGACGGGGCATCTTGAGGCGCGCCATTTGCGCGACTGTCAGGCGTTCCTGACTGTTCTTGCCAGCGTACACGACGAAGCCCACCGTCTCCGAGCCGCGTTCGTAGGCTTGAACGATCGGTGGGCGCACGAGTTCGTCGACGTATAGATCACGAATTCCGACCCCCTTCTGCGGGTACATGCGCGCGAACGCATCGCCAAACGCAGTACCGTTATAGGCAACCGTGTAAGCTACCTTGTTGAGCAGCGGCGAGATGTCGGCCGATATTTCGTCGACGATGCGAGCCAACTGCTTGTCCTTCTCGGTCTCAGGAGTTTTTTCGACGAAGATGACATCGCCGGTCGTTTCATGGCCGCCCAACGCCGACGTGACATGAAGGCGCAGGCCGCTTGATACGATCGCGTCGCCTTCCATGAACGACCACTTCTGATAGATCTGCTGACGCGAGCGCGCCATGCGCCGCCCGCTGCCGAGCAGGGTGGATATCGAACTGCCACCGTCATAGGCCAGCGCCTCAGCCTGGTTGATTTCCTGCGCGTCCTTGTCCGCCTTCGAGAAGAAGCCTTTGGCGGCACTGCCGATTCGCTTCAGGAAGCTTTTTTGATCATCCGCCATCAGGAATAGGGTCCCAGAGTGTGCCGTTCATTGTCGGCATCGGCGAACATGTCACGCGGGTGCGTTTTCCACTGCGAAAGAAAAAAGCCCCGCACTGCGGCGGGGCGAATTCACGTCGAAACGTGAAGGAGACAGACCAATCTTAGGCTGCCGAATGTGCCTTACGTCCCGACGTTTTCCGAGAGTTCATCGGGGTGCGTGACAAGCCATTGGATGCGGTTTGCCGCGCGCAACTTCTCGACCGGCCCCAAGGCCGCACCGAGACCACATATCGCGCGCGAGAGCGCCGCGACACGACGCAGGCGGTCAATGTTCGCGCTGTCGAGCGCCGTCGTTGCGTGCCCAGTGCTGATCGGCTCATCGCTCTGAACTCGGACCGCGAGAGACGGCGGCGTAGGTGCGATGCCGTCGAGCGGTACCGCATCAGGTAGCGGGCTTTCGCCCGGCTGTTGCGTCATGATGTCCATTACGATTTCATCCGCGCCGTGAAGGCGCCGACAGCCGCTCGCCACTTCTCGAGCATCGGCTCATCCTTCTCGTACGTTTCGAACAGCGCACCGATGCGACCGCTTTCGCCGCGCTCGCTGCCGTCGATCACGGAATCGAGATAAGCCTGATCTGCCTCACGACGAACGGCTTCGGGCGGATTTTCGGACTGCGATTGCGCCGCATCGATGGGCATATCAACCGCCGCTTGCTGCGCCGGTGGGGGCGTATCGTGGAGAGGGTCCGGTACCTGTTCCACCGGTTCGATCCCGGTCGGCGGCACATCCTCGACCGCCTGCGGCACGCCGGCCGCCGAAGCATCGAGCGGCGTCGACGTATCGCCATTCACCGGCAGTGGGTTCGGCTCCTGCACTTCGGGCGTTTCGGGAATGGGCGGGGCGTCGGGTACCGGCTTGATTTCGGGCGCAGGCTCGACGTCCGGAACCGGGATCGGCTGATTCGGCGCGGTCGCGAGCAGTTCTGCGCCGACCTCTGCCTTCGCCTCGGCGAGGATCGGCTCGCTCTGGCCGTTCTGCTGGATCTGAATGAGCCGCGCGTCTTCCCGGCCCGACTCGGTCGGTTCGATCTGCGCCACGTCGGCCACTGCAGTGTCGAGAGCTGCTGTCGTGACCGGCTTGTCGATCGACGGCGCATCGGGATCGGTCGGCTGGTTGGCGAGCTTGCCGCTCGTGTCCACTGCGGGCAGCGCGTCGCTGCCGCTCGGCGCTGCAGCCTGTTCCGGCGTCACCGGCTCGGCGGGAGGCGTGAGCACGCCCGTCGGATTGCCGGGCTCAACTAGGGCAGTGTCGAGCGAAGGTTGCTCCGGGACCGGCGTCGATGTCGGGGGAGCGGGCCAGTCGTTGCCATTCTCCTGACGCACGGCGATAGCGCCTGCAGCCTTCTGTTCATCGGTGGGCACCGCCGATTCATTGGCACGCTCGCCGGCAGGCGGGGTGTCGTGCAGGGGATCGGGAACCTGCTCGACCGCATCCATCGACGCCCGAGCGGCTTGCAGAACGGCGGCGCTGTAGACGTCGATTGCGCATTTCGCCTTCGCCTGGATTTCAGGATTGTCCGGATGCGCGCACATGATCGATTCGATGCGTTCCGCGAGGCCGTCGGTGAAAGCGTTGAGTTTCCCATCGACGATTGAGCAGAGGAGATTCAGATCGTAGGTCGCGAGCGACTCGACAGCACGCGCGCCGCCTTCCGCCTCTTCGGCGGCGACATCCGGCGACACGAGGCCATTCTCCTGAATCTGGATCACAACGCCCGCTTTGCCATCGTCCGAAGGATCAACGCCGGCGACAGGCAGCGGCTCGACCACGGCGACTGCTTCGGCGGGAGGCGCTTCTGCGGGTGGCACTTCGGTTGCGGCGGGAGCATCGCCGAGTGCCGCAACCAACTCTTCCGAAACGACAGTCGGGTCGACTGCGGTCGATTCAGTCGTGGGCGCGACATCAGCAACGGCCGCCGGGACGTCCATAACGACGGCGTCTTGCACATCTTCCGGCGCGGGCGCTCCGACCGGCGGTTCCCCAGAGGCCTTCGCCGCCTCGTCGATTTCAGCCACTTTGCTGCCGTCGTCGCGCGCGCAATTGTCGATGATGCCCGCCATCTCTTCGGCGCTTTGCATCAGGTCATCGTCATACACTGCGACACCGCTTTCTTGTGCGCCAGTCCAGCGGCCCAGCTCAATGCGGAGGTCTGGGCGATCCGTGAAGTTCACCACGTAGGTCGCGTTTGCCGCGCCGAGCGAGAGCGGTCGGTACATGTCACCCTCCCAACCCAATTGACGCAGCGCATTCCGCACCAGGCTCTTGCGCTGCGCGATGATCGGTTTTCCGGCGTCCGGGCTCGCGGCCACAAATGCATCGAACAATTCGTAAGGAAATGCAGCGCCAATCACGTCCTCAGAAATGCCCATGACGCGCAGCACGTCGACGACGGGGGGCGGAAGCTTCTTTGCTTCTTCAATGGCTTTCTCGCGTGCAGCCCTGTCGAGCGCCTCCGCGTCGCGCGCGTCGATCTGCGCCTGCAGGCCTGCGAGTTCCATTTCTGCCGCAGTGATCTGGCCTTTCAGCGCTTCGATGTTCGCCATCGTCCCAGCCTTCTTCGCATTCTGCTTTGCGAACGTCGGGCTGTTTTTCATCGCCAGTTGCATGACGCGCCGCGCGACGGTGCGGAGGTCGAGCTCGACGCCTTGTTCGGGTGCGACGGCGATCGTGATATCGAGCTTGTTAAGCGACCATTTCCATGAGATGAGTTCGTCGGCCGGCTGCACGCGGATGTTGCTGCCGCCGGTATGGAAATACACCGTGACGGTCTGTCCGTCGGCCAGCCGATAGATGACCGCGATGTTGATGACGCCGCGGACACGATACGGTTTCGTGATCGTGAAGCCCGCTACCTGCGCATCGCCAACCCGGTTCATCATGTTCATCAGCAATTGCGCGCGTTTCGGCAACTGCTGATATGGGGAGGTCATGGCGTCGAGCGTCAATACTTCGTCCGCATCCTGTAAAACCTCACCTTCGGTCACCGCGTCGAAGATCAGGCCGTCGGTGTCGCGCCTGCGGATCTGGTAAAGGACCGCATCAAACGTAAGGGTGCGCGGCGCGTCGCCGGACCAAAGGATTTTTTCCACGGGTTTCTCCGCTACGGGCGCTTGGGGATTCGTGCCCAGCCACTGTTTGAAGTCGGAAAGGCTCATCGCGACCATGGAACCCAGGCCCCTCCAGTCGCGAGTGTATGAATTGACGTAGGCGGCTTTCGCACTGTCAGCGTCCACAAATCCGAGCATGACTTTGTGCTCATCGAACTTGCCGCCAAAGGTTTGATTGATGATCCAGACGCGCTGCGACTCCGGGTATGGGCCAACGAACACGTCGACCGGATCGCCGTCCGCGCCGGTCGTGCCGACGAACTCGCCATAGTGCGCGGCCATGACGTTCGCCCACTCGCGGCCGTCGGCGGTCTTGCCTGAACGCATCGAACCTCGAGGGTTCTCAATGGCGATATTGAGTCCGTGCAATCGGACGTATCCCTTGCGATAGTCGTTAGCCTCGCGCTGGGCTTGTGTCGGCAGGGTCTGTTTGTCGAGGCCAAATGCGCCATCATGCGCGGCGCGCTCAAGCGCGAGGAAGTCGTCCATATGCGGAAAGAGCCTATTTGAAGCCTCATTGTGTGGCTCTGCCCATCGCTGCTCGGCGCGGTTTTTCCGCAGATCGCCCGCCTGCGTGTGCGCTTTGGCACCCATCTGCGTCAAGCCTTGTTACAAATTTCGCGATGCACCACTTGCGGAAATAGGCGTATATGGCTATTCTTAGCCCTGACAGCGAGAAATCAGGGACCGGACAACACCATTTCGATCTGTCAGCCCACGTCGGGCAAACGGATATCCCGCCGGAACGGGATCATGAAAGGTTTCCCAGATGAACCGCACCATACTGTTAAAGGCCGTCTGCTGGCTTGCTTCAATGATTGCTCGGGCGCTGTTCAAGCGCGTACGGGCATCGGCGGAGCCTGTTCGAGAGGAGTCGAGCGAGCAGCGTAGGCCGTATCGAGGCCTCCTCTACATAATCGAGAAAAGCTTTGCGGATGAAGCGAATTTCGATCGGGTGAACAAGCCGTCGTGTCAGGGGCATGCGTATGAGAATGTCCCGATAACGTCGGCTTCGTGACCAGCAGGAATCTAATAGCCCGGCACAGACCGGGCTTTGTCAGTGAAAGATAACCACCGACTACGGACGTATATGCACTTCCTACCATACATAATAGTGACCGGCTTCCTTGCAATGCTCTGCGCTCGAGAGTGCATTCGCTCAGCGCGCGAACTCATAATATGCCGAGACCAGTCACCATGAAATCGATCATCGCGATTTTCGCGCTCATGCTTTCCGCTCATGTCTTCGCGGCGGATGAATGCGCAGAAGTAGGGCAGATGTACTTCAGCGCTGCCACGCAGCGCGATCAAGCTATTCCGCAAGATGCAGTAACGAAAAATATCCGCAAGAACTTCGCCAGTCTCTCGAGCCATTACAACCTCGAGCTCGTCGTGACGGCAGCGTTCAAGCATTTCGACGTCGCCCCGCAGATGCTCAGCGACCTGGCGGCCGCGAAGTGCGAGGACGATCGCGCGCAATCAGTCGACGAAAATCCGGCGGCTGATGCCAAACCCGCGACGCCGGCGCCCATTGTCGCCAGTGGATACAGTCAGGCCTTTGACATTTGCGTATCCAAGTCGAATGGCGTCACGGTCGCGATGCTGGATTGCATCGCCGCAGAGACGAGCAAGCAGGACGGCCGGTTGAATAAAAGCTATCAAGCGACCATGGCCGCGCTGCCGCCGAACAAGCGCCTCGATCTGCGAAACGCTCAACGGGCCTGGATCAAAGATCGCGACTCAAAATGCGCGCTCGACACAGATGGCGGAACCGCGGCTCAAGTGAATAGCGCGTCGTGCGTACTCGATATGACTGCACGGCGGGCCAAAGACCTGCAAGCCAAATAAGGCCTACCTGCTAGTCGTCGAACGCAAACAAGAGCAAGTCGCGCTTCTCGATCCTGTACCGCCGCGCGAACGGCGGAACGTTCACGACCGCATCCACTTCCATCACCTCGTAGGCGATTTTCACGTCCGTTGATATCTCGATCACGAGCACATCGTGCTTGTCGACGACCTTGGCATTCGGGTCGGCGGCCGGAGTCAGGAACTCGACCATCACATACATTTCTGCGTTTGCCTGGTCGATACCGTCATCGCGGTTGACCATCTGCGCCGAAACGAATGGCTCACAGTTTAGAAGTTTCGCGGGCCCGATCTCTTCCCAGTCAATCGCCGCCTCGTCTTCGGAGTCAAGAACCGTCATCCCACCGAGTGTGGGGTACCCCTCCGTCTCGGTATCGGACGTACGTGTAACGACCTTGCGATAGACCTCGCAATCCATGCTATTGGGGTGGCGCAGCGTCACGTTGCGCGCCATCAGATTCATTTGCTGGGGGACGGTGCTCAGCATGACGGGCCTATTTTGAGAGGGTGGCGTGGATCTTGTCGTAGTCGGCCTGCGACAACTGGCCGAGGTCTTTCAGTCTGCGAAGGTTCTTCAGAGCGTCGGCGCGAGCCTTGTCGGCCGTCTTCTTCGGCTGCGCTTCTTTCTCGGCGGTCCACTTCTTTTTCAGGCGCGCGCGAAGCGGGTCCCATTCGGCTTTGGGGCCGGGGAGGCGCACTTCGACGTCGCGAGCCGCCTTGCGTTGGCGATTGGCGATGGCGCGCGCCTCTTCCGTTGTGATCGCCTCGTTCTGCCGCGGGTGCTCGTGCTGGTTACGCGAGACCATGCGCGCGATGACCTCGCGGATCGCCGAACTGCGCTGGAACTCGGTAAGGGTGCGCAGAATGTGCTTGCAGCCGAGGCCCGTCAACAAGGGGTTGCGAATCTTGGGGTAGTTGGTTTCGGGAGGTCCCGCATTCACGCCGCCCACAGTAGCGACATATGCATAGAAGAAGCGCCACGACCCGCAATCGCACCAGACCTGAAGTGGGCTGGACCTCTGCATTTTTGACGCGATCGTTCTCGGTTGATCGGGCTGCGATGCCTGAGAAACGAAGTCGAGTATCTTGACGATCGTGTAATGCCGCTTGACGTCCGATTCTTCGCTCGCATTTGTGATAAATCGCATCGTGCCGCGATTTGCCGACGACGGAATGGCGTAGTGAATCTGCTCGTTGGCTCGCTCGCGATCCGCATCTCGCGACAGATTAATGATCTTCTGCGCCGTCAGCCCTTTGGAATAGTGGCGCGCGACGGTCGCGACGTTATCCCGAAATGCAGCAAGGTCATCGTCACTCAGTGGCCGGATTTCGCCACCTAACGTAGTCATCAAGACGCGCGATGCGTCATAGTTCCCGCGCAGATCGGAGGGCGACAGCAGGTTTGGCGACCGACGCTTGATCGCATCATCGCGTGCAAACCGGGCGTTTGCCTCCTTGATCGCGCCGCGCGTCTTCGTGACGTGCGGAATATGGCTCGATCGCGACTTCGGGCGAGCGTTGGGTTTAGTTTTCGCCATCAGGGAATTTCCAATGGTAGCCACCGCACGACTTGATGCGGCCATGGCAAACGCTGCCAATGTTGCCGGCGCTCTTAGGTGCAATTCCCGCCCATTCGGCGGCCAGCTTTATCGACTCAAAGACCTGGCCGGTTTCGACGCATTGAACCGGGCGGCTGTTCGATTTCGTCACCGCGTCCTTGAACCGCCGGTTGAATTCGGGATCTTGCCGACGCTCGCGCATGACGCCCGCCATACGGCGTGCATGGCGTTCGGCAAACTCCGGATCGGCATGCATGCGGACGAAGCGCTCCGATGCGGCGCTGTCAATGCGCTGGGCTTCCTCGGGTTGTTCTTCGCGGAACCGAGCGCGGCCGATCGCCGACTTCTGCATCGCTTCGGGCGTCAACATCGCCTTGACGCGGTCGCGATGCTTTTCCCGATATACCGGGTCTTGCCAATGAGCCTTGTTTTGCGCCGTCGCGCGTTCAGAATTGGCATGCCGGAAATTGGCATCCTTCCAAAGCGTCGACAGCGATTCGCGAGAGTTCTTCGAACGGTTGAACGGGGGATCGAGGCATTCGATCGCGGCTTGCTCAAGATCGAGCAGCTCTTCCCCGGAGCACGGAAAGATCAGCACGAATTTGAGGGCGTCGATCCCATGCGTATCGGAAGCAGCCTGCAATGCCGCGCTGTGATGGCGCCCGCCGCGCAAAAGCGACACGTGCTCGCCGGTACGCTTTCGAAAATTCGTGGTAGAGCCGATATAGAAGCCTCGGCAGGGCGATTGAATGATGTAGACGCCGCATTGGATTGTGTCCATTCATTCATGCTGCGCTGACCTGCGGCTGCGCGCGGCGGACATTTTCCGTTCTAGTATCGGTACGGCTTAAGTCGTCGGAGGGATCGTCTGTCTTGTAACGAGGGCAACGTACTCTGGCGGGATGAAGTTCGCCGGCGTCGGATCGCGGTCATCGGCGAGATTCACGAACTTCGCCTGCGTCTTGAAGGATTTGAGCGTCGCCGCGTCCGGGAGAATGAGAAGTTGCTCCGGCAGTTCCTGCTCGACCGAATCGAGCCCTGCCGCAGCCATGATGGTCAGAAACTCATCCGGAATGCCGTACGCGCGCCGGCTCGCCAACGTCAGATCCCACCGTTCATCCGGCTTGGTCTGGTAGCTCTGCGTGACGGCCCATGCAGGGGTGGTCAGGGCGTATTGCCGCACCAACTGATAGAAGATGGCGACGGCCGAGGTGTTTGTTTCGATGCTCATGAGGATTCACTGCGAATGTGAATCCATCATCGCCGCCGAGCCTATGTGTCAACGCCGCAACTTTCCGCCTCAACGCGGAAGTATTTCTTGATGGAATAGCCATATATGGCTAGTATTAGGCCCGTGATGCGATGAATTCGTGATAGCGACGCGCATCCAAAACAGGAGCGCCCGCTTCGGCTGCAACCGAAGCGGGCGCGGTGACCCACGGAACCAACCTTCCAGGAAAGAACCATGAATCGCGTTCATTGTATCGCGGCATTAGCTGCGGGGGCAGCGCTTAGCCTTTCATCGGGCGCACACGCTGAAAGCTTTTTCGAAGTTGAGGCCGGATTAGGGGTAACGCACTTCGACATCCCCGATGGTCGATGGAATCAGCAAGGTTCGCCGCAAAGCGCGTTGCACGTCGATTTCCCTGCGTTCAAGATCGGGACGAACTTTCGTGTCTACGAGGGCGAGAAGTTCGGCGTCCGGGCGCACGTCGATTATGTGAATCTCGGCCACCTGTCGGCCCGCTGCGAGTGCACCGAGGACCGCAATTACGATTTGGCCACGAAGAAAGTTCTCGATCCGTCCATCCCGACTGCGAATTTGTCCGGGTCGGGCAACGCGCAGGGCGTCGCGCTGACGCTGGAACCGTACTTTCTCTATCGCGGCTGGCACATTGGCGTTGAGGCCGGCCTGTTCCCATACCGCCCGTCGTATTCCGTTAGCGCGTTCTGGCATCTGGACGGCTCAACGCACACCTACGACACGCCGCATACCCTTCAATGGGGGCAAGTCGTCGGCCTGAACGTGCAGCGCGGCAACTTTGGCATCTCGTACCAGTACTACCGTCTGCCGACCCGGTACGACGATGAGCACAATCCTGCGATGTACAAGGGAGCGCACGTGCTGATGCTGACGGTCAATACGAATGGGCTGTTTTAATGCGATACGGATATTTCGGTTACCGCCGCTCCCTGGGCTCGCCCTCAAGAAGCGTGAAGACGAGTATGAGCGGCCAAATAATGATGCCGAGGGTGCGATCCTTGAGGCCCAGGAACCCCGTGTACTTCTCATAATGAGTTTGCACGATAACGCCTATCGTTACCCAAAGTGCAAACAGAAGAACCCATTCCACACTGGTCATCTTCATGCTCCCCGATATTTTTGGGGCATCCTACCGGCACAATATGGCGATTGCAAGGCACTCCCCCTGACAGTGGGGTAACATGCCGCATCCACGACAACCATTTCGAAGCCGCATGAAGAGTAGCAAGCACATCCATGGCTTAGACTATGCGCGGGCCCTGTTTTCTGCATTTGTTGTCATTTGGCATACACATGCTTTTCCGGCTCCATCCGTGTGGTCAATAAGTGACGCGGCCAAATATCGTCCGTCATTTACCGACATCGCAAATTACTACCTGTTGCTTCAGGCTGTGCCTGTCTTCATAGCGATTTCATGCTATCTGTACATTTCCAGAGGCGGTGGAATCGACTTACTATCAAGAAGGATCAAGCGGCTCGTCGGGCTTATGCTGTTCTGGGGCTTGGCCAATTTGGTGTTTTTCGAATCGATAGCCGGAATTTCTAGGGGTTGGGCGGCAATCCAGGCGTCGCCATTCATTTTCACCGCACAAGGCTTCGGATCGATCTATTACTTTTTCTTCGCGTTATCGGTGACGCTGGCAGTCTGCGAAATTGTCCTTCGAATGAAGACCGCCGTGGTTGTTCTATCACTCGTGGTCGGCATGTTCGCGACTGCCGCGTTCAACTGGTCGGCCGTTGCTGGACATAACATCGACTTGCAGGCTTTCTGGTCGCCGTTCAACTACCTCTCATTTCCGCCTGCGATCACGCTTCTCATACGTTACCAGGACCAACTAAGGAAGAATATCGCATCGTTCGTTGGCGTAATGTTGGTTCTATGCGCAATCGCTTCAGCAGTCGAGTGGGGCACTTTGGTTCATGTCAATACGGATGCGCCACTGGTTGGATCTATCGGTTTTCCTGAATACGGCAGGGTGTCCGTCCTTTTTGAGTCAATCGCAATACTTTCTCTATGTCTTGCGATCAAGCGAGAGGCCCCATTTTTTATACGATATGCCTCGCGGCAATCGCTCTCGCTTTACTGCTTGCATCCATTCGTCCTGGCATTGATTGGCTCATTTGTCCAGGTTCCATACCTCCCGCTAGCGACGCTCATGGGGATAGTTGGCTCCTACGTAGCAGCAGAAATACTGAGTCGCTTCGTCCTCAGACCTTCTATTCTCTCATTGGATCGTCAGGCGGCCAGCGGGAATCGCTTAAGTCATGACCCCGGTGCGACCATACCAAGAAGTGCCCCATCCCACAAATTATAGTAGGTCTCGTAAAGCGGGTCCGTGCTAGCCACGACTTTCTGATGCGGCCAAACTGCCGAGTCATTTGGATATGCAATCGGATCGGGCAGCGGTGCCGGTGCAGGCCCGAAATAGGCTGTCATCGTGTCTCCTGCTTCGTTCGTGGAGATAAAAATGTTCGTTGTCATTTCTCGCTCTTAGATGTCGTATTCGCTGCATGAAAGTGCGCTGTTCACCACACCGGAAGACGCTGATAGTGTGTACCACACGCTGCCAGGCACGAGGATGATGAAGTCAATCGGCCATGAGCTTGTTTGTGAATTCACGCTGGACGTGTCGGATGCCACTTTCCCCCCCGCCTGAGTCCCCGTCCCAAAAACTGTGAGATTGGCGGTAATTCCCGCGGACGCAAACTGTATAGACACGTTGCCGCGAAATCGCTTCGCATTGGCAGGAATGATTGTTGGCGCGAGAGACGATTGTGTTGGCGTTGCGCTAATAGTCGTAGAGCCAAAGACGGCCGCGCCTCCGATCACATGAGCTCGCCCTCGTATGTGGGTTTCAATCATCGCACCGGCCGCAACAATGCGCACCACGCCAATCAACGCCGATCTCGTATACCCAGAAACAGGATTCGAACCGGAATATATCTGCGGAGCGACGACGCCAGCCGCGACCGCAGTACCGAGCGTTCCGCTTGCGCCGGTCGTCGGGTTCTTGATCGCGTAGATACCGACATAGCCACTGCTCGGAGCGGTGCCATTGTCCATGCCATTCAGGCCAGACGCAGTTAGTGTGAACGTCGCGTTGAAATTGCTGATGAGGTCCAGCAATCCACCAATTGCAGTCCCGACGACGATCTGATCGGCCGTAAACGCGATCGCGGTGTTTGTGCCGGTGCCGACGAGATTTCGGCTATCGCCGATCACACCTACTACCTGCCCCAACGTCACCGCCTGATTGCTTGCAGTAGCGGGGGCGATGTTCTTCGGCGGCTGCGTGATATTCGTGCCGTCGCCGTAGATTTCTGTTGGTGCGCCGTTTTGCGGGATCGCGACGCCGGTTCCTGCCGCCGTCTTTGCTGTCAATGTGAATGCACCGGTCGTCTCATTGACGACGGTCCATTCTTTTACCCAATTGGGGAAGATCACATTGACGTTCGCGGTCAGGTTGCCGCTCAGCGTGATATGAGCTCGTGCGGCTTGCGTCGACGTTAGCGTGACATTTGCGGCCGCGAGACCGCCGACAGCCGAATCACCGTAGTTGTAAAGCGGTACCCACCACGTCGGCGACGAGGAGGGCGGATGCCCGATGTTGTTCGCCTGGATAGACTGATAGACCAGAAGGTCGTCGCCAATGACCTGCGCGCCGTTCACAAAGGTGATATTTGGGTCGTAGAAGGCAATGCCGTTGACCTTCTCGACGTACTGCGGATGGGGATCGGCCGAGGCGACGTGTTGTCCGATGATCAGTAGCGCAGCCGATGCGCTCGGGTCGATGGTGACGGTGACCGAGTTGGCGGGCAGAGCTTCGAGCCCAAGCCCATACGACACAGATGTTGCTACAGTGTCGGACAGGAACAAGCTCGGTGGATTGGTGCTGCTGTAGACCGCCAGAAGGGTGTCGCCGTCATCGCCGAAGAAGCCCACTTCGCCGACGAAAAACGGATCACCGGCCGCCGCCATGGCCACGGCATAGATCTGGATTTGCGTGGCGCTAATGCGACCGCCTCCAGCGATCGGTACGCGTACCTTTTCCGCCTGAAGGCCGGTTTCAGTACCGTTCGGATTGTATTGCCCCGTTCCGAACGCTATGTGCGATAACGCAAACTCGACCCCGGTGTCCTGGTCATTGAAAACGGCTGCGAGACCGGCCGTCGTGATGGTCGGTGTTACGGGTACTGAAGTGGGCATTCCGAACTCCTATGGATTGCCCATTTTTCGTTGCGAGTACCGACGCCTCGCCGCGTGTTTTCCGCCTAGATCGTTTGGATCGTGCCTCGCTGCGTGAGGAGTGCGTCCATCATTGACAGGCTTTTGGCGACAGTCTTCGAGCGCTTCACCTGCCAACAGGTGGCCAGCACGGCCACGACCGCGTTATCGACTTGAGGCTTGACCATGAAGCGGCGCAGGCCATTATTCGTGTCTGCGTCCTGCACGGAATGCTCCGGGTTGCTGCGAGCGGCTGCATCGCTAATGTCGAGCTCGCCGCAGGCCTTCATGTGCATGTATGCCGCGATCGCGTCGCTGATGTGCTCGTCGGTGAAGAAAGACTCTCGAGCAGGCACATCGGCGTCAGCGATGATAAGGCAGTCCTTGAAGCGTTCTTCCCGATAGGCTGTGATTTTGCTCACGACGAGAATGCCGTTCGTCCACTTCGAATAGACGGTAACGGCGTCGCCGGCGTAACCCTTGAAAATCGCCTGAATATTCATTGGTCGTCGGGCGGGAAGTTGCTTTCACCGAAGATCGGCCCGGCATGGTCGGAACGCTGCTGCGCCTGCATGCCGTTGTTCATGTCGTGAAATGTGATGACGTTGACCTTTGGATAGCCGCTCGGGTTGTCCGGCGAGCCGTCTCCCTGACCGTCGTTCGGTTCCGATTGCGTGGGCGCCTTGAATAGCGGAATCAATTCGAGGAAATGCACGTCGATGACGAGAAGCGTTAGGTTCTTCTCCTCGCCATCGGGCGCCACCTCGGCCGGGATGTCCGTCGTCTGGATTGTGATAGGCCACGGCTGATCAATGCCCGCGAACCGGTACGTCGCCTGAAAATAGCGGTTCTCGACGCGAGTCATGTGCAAAATGAGCTGCTGCATGATGTTGCGCGCGGTCTCTTCCTCGGATGCTGCGACGAGGATTTGGCCCCGGCGCAGGCCTTGAATCGTCCGCAACTTGAAGATGCGCTCTTTCGGATCGCTCGGGATGATGATTTCGATTTCGTTCGCAATCTGCCGCGACTCGTCTCCCGAAACCGGTGTGTAGTCTTTGGCTAGTGCGACAAGCGCGATTGGCAACAACGCGCCGCTCGTCTTGCCGATGTTGTCGTTGCGACGCCACGCTGCGAGCATCTCATTGGCTGCGTCAACCATACGGCCGGGAGCCCACGCAACGCTCGTAGCAAAGGCACGCGCCGCGTATTCGGTCATGGCCGGCGTTGTCGGCACCAGGTGCTTGTGCCAGCGCTCGAGGTACCCGCCAAGGGCGGTCTGAAGTTCTTTCATCGGCGCGTGATACTGTCGAGTACGTTGGAGACGGTCTTGTCCGTCGGCTTGGCCTCATCGTCGAGTGGCTCGAAGCGGCCCAGATCCGCGGTCTTAAACGATTTGATGTTGCGCTCGAGTGCACTCAGTCCGGAGCGATCAACCAAAAGAGGCGAGCCCACGCTTTCGAGCGACGCAACACTGTCGAGCGTCTTGTTGCGGGTGAGCAGCGAAATGTATGTCTCGTTCTCAGCGGATACTGTGGCCAAGGCCTTAAGTGCGTCCCGGTATGCTGCATCGACATTGTTCCGGTCTGACATCACCGAATCGAGCAATCGGGCCATTCCGCCGATGTGCTCCTGATAAGCTTCGATCGCCTCGACGGCGTCAAGCGTCAACGCGCTATCCAGTGCGATGTCGTAGCCGCGGTTGGTGCTGTAGTTCGGCTCGAGCACATAGTCGAAGCCGTAAAACTCCGGACCATTGCGCTTGTACTCGTCGATTGCCGATGAGAAGCCGCCAGCCTTTGACTTGTAGAGGTTGTAGGCGAGCCGCCCGGCATCGTTGTCCAGGAATTCTTCCTGGTGTTCAATCGTGCCGTCATCGAGCGCTTTGAGGTAGGTCGTGACGATCGCCGGCTCGACGCGCACGGCTTTGCCATCGACAACGCCACCTTCCGCCGGATTCATGCCGAACTTCACGCGCGGCCAGTGACCGTAGTAGCCCAGCATGTCGCGGTGCTTGACCTTTTCCTGACAGGGGCCGCTGTTGATAGCGGCCACGATGCTCGGGATATCGAAGTTGCGCGGCTTCCCGCGATACGTTCGGCCGCGCTCGGTCAGGTTGTAACGGATGATGTCGGTCTTCATGGCGCTTTACGGGAATCTGATGGAACGATTCTGTTCTTGCGCGCGTGGTTCATCCTTTTGGATTTTCTTGTCAGGTGCCCGGCAGTTTGCACGAGCCAGAGAAGAAGCCGATGTTCTCGCCATACATCCCGGCCGCACTGCCGATGCTGTCGCTTGTCGCAAACGGCAGCGCGAGAGTGCCCTCGAAAAAAGCGACATTCTCCGCATACATGCCGTCCGCGAGGCCGATGGAATCGGCGAAGCGCTTCAACACTTGGAGTTCGATCAGGAACCGCGCCGCGAGTACTGCGAGCAACGCGGGCAAGACACGCGTCGCGCTGACACCGCTCTCGCTCGCATCATCGATCGACACCCTCAGCCGGCTTGTCAGGTAGTAGTTCGTCTCCGGATTTGCATCGGTGATCTGCGCGCGCGTGACGAGCGCCGTCGGATAGGGGGCGCCTTTCTGCTGCCACAATTGGTCGATGACGAAGCTATTTGGCCAGAGCAGTTGCAGATAGGTCCGCAGGAAGATCATGCCGCGCTTCGGATTGCGGAAATTCCATGCGCGATACAGGTATTCCACGGCATTGACATCGTCGCCGAAGACCGCGAGGCCATCTTCCTTGATGCGCTTCGTCAGCAGATCAAGGGAGCCAAGGTGCGCCACGCCATAGACATTCAGGTCCCGCTCGCTCGCGCGCAGGTACGTCGAAAACAGGTCGAGAAAGATCTGCTTGAGCTCGCTCTCGATCTCGTTGTATTCGGCGCTGTTGACCAGTGGTCCTAGTGTCGGCGGGGTGATCATCACACGCCCCAACTGCCGGCCGTATACTTCGACAGCGTTACCGTGACGGTGAGGCTGGTCGCATCCATGTACCGGTAGTCCTCAGGCTTTTGATCGGTAACCGGAGCGAGAGTGACGGAGTAGTCCGACGCGCTATCCTGCAACGCTGGCACGTTCGCGCGCAGCAGTTGATTGATGACCTTGTTCTGGACGGTGAATTGGCCGAATGTGACGGCCGGCGCAGTTTGACCGTACTGAGCCAGAACCACGTCGACGATCTGTTGCGTCACCGCAGTCTGGTCGTACACGCGCGCAATCGTCGCATCCACGCTCGCAACGATTTTCACGACGTTCGCTGCCACGAAGCCAATCTTGTACGAATCGTCCGCACCTTGAATGAGGGCGGTGATTTGCGCCTCGTACGCCGCCTGGTCGCCGCCGACGGGCGGAACGAACGAGATGAACAGTTTGTTGATGTTGTCTTCGCTCGCCTCACGCACCGCCTCTTCGACCTGTTCATTCCACACAGACAGGAACAGCAGCCCCGGCACATTACGCCGGATCAGATAGTCGAATTCACCCAGGTAGACCGCATTCGAATCGTAAGCAGCGGGATACTTGCACAGCTCGCGCAGCGTGGCGATGTCCATCGGGTCTTGCCCCTGAATGAGGACTGTCGCGAGCGTCAGTTTGACGAGCGAATCCTGCGGCGTTTCGATGTTATCGAGCGAGAATGGGCTTCCCGTTGCGATGGTGATATCGCCTGCAGTGTCGACGATCGTGACATTGAATACCTCGCCGGCAGCGGGCTGGTAGCCCACGACACCGCCATAGCCGAACTTCACGAAGATGTTCTGGTACTCGTCGACCTCGACCGTGTAGACCTGTTGGCCATTGCTGATGTTCGTGAAGCCGGGGGCGTAGGTGAACTCATTACCAGCGGAGTCGGCAACCGAAATACCAGCAATGAAAGAGCCGTCGGCCGCCGGCGGCACCGGGATCATGTAGAACGGCTGCGACGTGGTGACCGTGTGAGTGATGTTGCGAGTCGTCTGCTGAAGACACTGCGCTGTGCCGGATTCGCCGGCTGCCACCGTCACCGGCGTGTCGACCACATAGTCATTGCCGCCGGCGTCGCTCAGTGTGCGGCCAGCCGCGAGCGTGTACGGATTGACGTCGCTGTTTGCCACATTCACGCTGACGCGTGTCGGAATGCCTTGTGGCACGAGCCCGCGCACCGCGGCGTCGGCAAGAATCGTCGCGTCGCGCACCTTTTCAAAGGCCTCGATGCCCTCGATTTCGATCTGTTGCGACAGCATGGCCGCAATCTGGGTCACCGAGCCGATAAGCGCTGTGACTGTCGGATCGCCCGTCTTGTAGCGCGCCGCCACCGTCGGGTAGTTGTCGATGGTGTTTTCGACGGCCGTATCGAAGTCGCTTTTCGAGTACATTTAGTTGATCCTGATCGAGCGGCCCATCACCGAAATGAAGATCTGCTGCTTGTCCGGCCCGGTGTTCACGTAGTTCAGATCGACAGCATTCGCGGGTAACAACGTGAGCAGCGGCACGTCCGCACGGAGCTTCGCGAGGAAAGCGTCCGCGAGCCCGGCGCTAAACGGATTCTGTAGAAGTTCACGTATCGGGCTTCCGTACGTTGAGCCCAGATAGCCATCGACCTCTGTCGACAGCCAATGCTGGATCTGCGCTTCAATATCGGCGGGAGAGAAGGATACGGTCTGTGCCATAGCTCATTGTCATGCGCGCGCGAAGACGATCGCCTCCGTGTTTTCTAATGCAGCGCGCCGAACATCCGGAGCAACGCTTCAGCCGGCGTCAGGCCGCAACCGTGCAGCATGAGCCAGTCGTCTATGTCGTCGTCGAACGAAAAGAACTCTGGTGCATCGTCTGAGCGCGCATACCGAGTGGCGCATTCGACGAGCCAGTCTTGAAAGGACTGATCAGGCTGCTGCGGCGGCTCTTGGCGCCGGCTGCTACCGCTCATCCCAAAGCTGCACGGATGGCTGGTGAACCGGCTGCAACGTCGAAAGATCAAGGATCGTGAACTGGCGATTCTCGCGCGCGATCCATGCGCCGGTGTCAATGTAGATCGTGTTGCCGAGGCTCGAGCATCGTTGCATCGGCGTATGACCCACGATGACGGCACGCACCCCGTCTACGTTCTCACGATTTTCACGGTCAAAACGGTCTCTGCTCCACTGCACGGCCTCCTGGAAAGCCTCACCGTTCGGTCCGGCCAGAGTTGCCTCGACGTCTTGCCAGCGCTGAAGGGGACAGTCAGCATGGACTATGCCGACGAGACCGTTCGACGTTTCGACCTCAATTGCGATCGGGAGCGATTCGAATGCATCGGCAATCTCGCGGCGCGCGGGCGCCGGGTTCGAGATGTTCCAGCCGCCGCCATTTCGCATGTAGTACTCTGCCGGCAAGCGGCCGCGCGCGAATTCAATCGCCATCTCCTCGTGGTTGCCGCGTACCGCGTGGAACCAAGGCTCGCGGAGCCAGTCGAGCACTTCCTCATTCTCGGGCCCGCGGTCGACGAGATCACCAACGCTGAACAGACGATCGACGGCCGGGTTGAAGCGGATGGCCCGAAGCGCTGCGCGCGCCTTCGTGAAACACCCGTGGATATCACCGATGGCAACGTCACGGCCGACCGTGTTGCGCGCGAAACACTGGATGGGACTCATTGACCGAACAGTCTGCTCAGAAATCCTCGACGCTTCGGAAGCGGCTCACGCAACGCAGTCAAATCGTTAATGCCATTGCGCCGCAGGATTGCATTGACTTCGTCGGCCTCGGCGTGCGATATGGTGCGCTCAGGCACGAGAAACGAATGCTTATAGCCCTTAACCTTGGCGATATCGCACCGAACGATTTCTTCGCCATCAACGGCTCGTCTTTGCGGGATGCTCATTTCCATCTGTGGCTCCTGGTCAGGCAAAGCAATCAATCGAGCGCTCGCGCAGAGTCGGAACTCCCCTGAATGCCGCCCGCAATAGATACGCTGTTGGCAACAATCTCAATTCGATCCTGAACCTGCGCACGCGCGATATCGACCGTCACACCCGGCGGCACGATAATGCAACGCGGGAAGTAGTCACCACCCGCGCGCAACTGCGCGACATTGGAGCCAAGCTCTTTTCCGAACCTCTCAAAATCCGCGCGGGTTGTTTCCGGCGGAAACGAGATGAACACGACGTCGCCACTTGCGGCGCCTTCGATTTGAATCGCTTCCAGCACGTCTTTGATTTCCATATGCCCTCGAAAAGAGAAAGCGCAGCCATCCGACTACGCGCCTGAAGCTCGCTGCGCGCTGGCTGCTGCGGAAGCACTCTCGTTGAGTAATGCGAGTGCGACACTCGTTTCCCCTGCGCCTAAGCGCAGCACCGCTCAACCCGGCATGCGGCAACAGATATGTCTACGTGGCTAGTGTGGGGTTAGCGGCTAGGGAAGAAGGCGCGCGTTTTCCGTTGAGCGCCAGGAATAGAAAAGGGCGCGCCTTGGAGGCCGCGCCCTTTGTGCTGCACCGAATCCCCACCTTTGGCCTTATGCTTGCGCACAGATGGGTGCCACGATCTTGCTGGATGCGGTCGATCGGTTACCGTCGGAAGCCCCATCATTTACCCGTGATGGGCCCGCTCCAGTTACGGGGAAGTCCGGGGTAAGTCAGTTCGATTTGCCGCTCATGCGTTGCGCGCGAGCGCGACATGCCGAGAGTGCGCCCTCGATATGAGCGAGCATTTCCGCGTTTTCTTGGCACGCGAACGGGCCGGTCTGGAAGGCCGCCAAGCGGTCAGCCATGATCGCGAAGAGCACTTCATTCGTGAGACCGTTGACCTCGACGGTAGGGTTGCCGTGCTGAAAACGAATAAGCGTCGACTTCTGTCCGGGGACGGCGACCGAATAAGTGTGACTCGCTCGCGTCATCGGATCAGGATCATCGAGCACAAGGATCGAGATATTTTTGTTCAGGGAGTCGGTTTCGTGAGTGCGGATATCGCGAAGCATTGCATGTCCTTTGACGTGTACGTTCAGGCGTGACCGCGAACATTCGCATCTGGCAGCGTTTGTTAAAGCGGTCCACAGCGTCGGGGATCGGTGCGGCGCCCACCCACACTTGCCCGCGGTCACACCTGAAGGTCATCCCTTACGGGGATGGCGACGTGGCGGGCGTCCCGGGGTCTTACGCGCTAAGTCCGCTGCCCCTAGGGTACTGCCGCTCACGGGTGTTCGAGGCCGGTTACCCTCGTCCGACAGACTCGTCATGCTCCTGCGGCGGAGCCATCTTGAGCCGGGTGTCCTGCGCAATCCACAGGCGGATGCCAGTCATCAGAGGCTCAACGACTGGCATTCGTGGCGGACCTACCTCATGGCGTTCAGCGCTCGCGCGCCACTCGGATTGCTGCGTACTGCTGCAGCGCGGCCCTCTCGGGGTGCATCCGGGTTGCTTAGAGGAGCGCCTTGATATGCGAGGCCAGTTCGACGAACTTCGACTTGAACCATGCCGCGACTTCTTCTGGCAGTTCCTCGATCTTTTCGATCGCGGCCTGGATTTCATCCGCGACGTTATGCGCCGGCGTCTTCACGGTTTCGAGAACCGGATCGCCGGCGCTGCCCGATTGCGCGACGGGAGTCGGCGTCTGGACCGGGGCAGCAGTCGACGGGGCATCGGTAGTCGCGGTCGTTTCCGATACCGGCGCGTCGAGGGGGGCGACTTCGCTCGCGGCGGCCGGTTGAGCAGCAGCGTCGTTGGGCACGGCATCGCCAGCCGGCGGTTCTGCAGCAGGAGCCGCCGCGGTGTCGTCATCGGTCGCGAACAGCGGGAGAGCCGCCGCCAGCATGAGTTTCAGGAGAGTTGAAAGACGCACAGATTTCTCCAAAGTGTTCGCCGCAGGAAAACTGCTGGCAGGGAGGGGGACCAACTACAACGTTGATTCGTGGATGATATTATGCATATATGGCTATAAGGTCAAGAAAAATTAGCCGGTTGCTTTGGGGCAGCGCACCGGCGAGTTCTTTTTCCTGAATGCGAAGGCTTAGACCGCTACCGCGATATGCGTATTGACTACATTGGAAGCGCGTTGCTCAACGTGCGCGCCGGTCATCGTGTCGAGAAACTGACTGATCTTTGCTCGCGCTTCGGGCGGAAGGGAGAGGAGTTTGCTTCGGAAGGCTGCGGCGCCTTCGTCGAGGGCGTCATCAAGCAGTGCGCCCGACTTGACGCCGAGGCTGCTCGCGAGTGCACTGATCGTATCGATATCGCAATCGACCGTACCTGCGAGAATGCGATTGATTTTCGTTTTTGGAATCCCCGAGTGGGCGGCCAGTGTAGCGGGGGTGTGGTCTGTCATGTACTGCTTCACGTTATCGGCTATGACGCCGCGTATCGTCTTCTTCATGGTTCGTGGGTCTCACTCATCTGATCTCATTCACATCTCCAGTGCCCCGGTGCGCACTGTGAAACGCGGGCTCTCACTGCGGTGCTGCGATCCGCCCAAGGGTTAGGGCGAGATTTTTGTGATTCATCAAGTCGACTAATAATAGCCTAATAAGGCTATCCTAAGACGAAGAGAACCGCAAGGGACAAATTACTCGGAAAGGGTATAGAAAGGTAATTCCGCACGTCACGGCCGCAACTCCTCCGGCCACAATGCGCCGCGGCATCGACCCGGTCCATGACATCTTAATGATCGTTGAGTATCCCGTAGGCTTCGAAAAGGTGCCTGTTTGGGTGGCAATTCGACGCCTAAATTGCGGTTTGTGGCGGTCAACATTGCGCGTCGCTAGAATCCGCCGCATGCCGACCAATGACACGATCAAAACTTCGCTGCGCCTGCCCAAGCCACTGCACGCCGAACTGGAGCGGGTGGCTGACGCCGCCGGATTGACAATCAACGCCGAAATGATTCTGAGGTTGCAGCGTGACCCCCGGGCGGATCACGCGGAGGCGATCATCAACGAGATACGGCGACGCGATGAGGCGATCATCGACGGGTTGACGCGGCAGATCGCAGTCATGAGAACCGCGCTAGATCGCGCCGATGATGTTCTGGGAAGAGTGGCGGCGGCGATGTCTCAGGTATCGGCAGAGAGCGAAGCAGCGCCATTGAAGCGGGATGTGGAGTACGCCCGCGAGCTGATAGGAGCGGTCAGCACGCACCGGTAAGGTCGGCTTCCCTATGCCACACGGGTCTCTTGGTTTTCGGCGAGAGCCTCTGCCTCTACCGCATCAAGCCAGTCTGCCCATTGCTGCATCATTTCGCGGCGCTGCGGCAAGTACTTCGCGTGGTTGTACGTAGCGCGCGTCTTGTCCTTATCCAGGTGGCTGAGCTGCATCTCGACGACTTCGGTAGGCCATCCCATTTCGTGAAGCTGCGTTGATGCCGTCGCGCGGAAATCGTGACCCGTGATCGGTAGCGGCGAGTTCGGGAGCATGTACTCGAGGGCGGCATTGATCGTCGCGCGACTCATGTGCGGGCGCTTCGCGTTGCTATGCAAGACGGGTAGCAAATAGCCCTTGGCGTTGTACAGGCTATGCAATTCCTCGATCAGGGTTTTCGCCTGTCGCGGCAGCGGGACGATATGCAGGCGCCGGCTCTTGATCTTTTCGGGCGGCACGCGCCACTCGGATGCCTTCAGGCTGATTTCATGATTCTCCGCGCGTACGAGCTCGATGGTCCGCGGGAAAAGCATGAGTAGGAGTTTCATCGCGATTGCCGTGCGCCGGTTCTTGTAGATGGCAGCGGCGCGGAAGATCGCTTTCAGTTCCTCGCGTGAGAGTGGACGCGCGTGCTCGATTGGCGGCTTCTCGATGGTGACCGCGCGCAGCGGCGAGGCTGGGTCAAATTCGCAACGCTGCTCGACGATAGCAAAGGCGAACACATTCGAGATATATGTTCGAGCCTTAATTGCGATGGACGGCGAGCCGGCCGCCTCGATCTTGCGGATGACAGTTAGAACGAGTTGCGGCTTGATCGCACCAAGCGGCAGCGCGCCCATGTGCGGATAGACGTACATTTCGAACATCCGGCGCAGTTCGCGAATGTGCTTCGCGGTCGCGCGTCGTGCTTTCTTTTCGAGCCATTCCTCGGCAGTCGCTTTGAACGTCAGTTGGCCGGCGGCGAGGTTTTCGAGTCGCTGCTTCCGGCGTTCGTGCGCGGGATTGATTCCTTGCCTCACCAACTCGCGAGCCGCATCGCGTTCTTTGCGCGCGTCGGCGAGGGTCATCGTCGGGTACTCGCCGATCGCGAACAGATTTTCCTTTTCTCCGAGCCGGAATCGATACCGCCAAAGCTTTGAACCGTTCGGCTTAACCTCAAGATAGAGACCGTTTGCGTCGGTCAGCTTGAGAGGCTTAACATCTGCCTTTGCCTGCCGGATCTTTACGTCGGTAAGGGGCATGATAGGAACGGGGTATCGGGTAAGAGGTTGGATGATGATACCCGCTTTCTCTGGGGCGATACCCACTTTCGTACCCGCTTTTTCATTAGATGTGGGTATCGTTGTGTAGATGGGTGTGGATGTCAGAATGGCCGGAACCCCAAGAGCAGCAAGGATTTCAACTCATTTCATGGAGCGGCGTGGATCGCTGTGGAAAATATGATTCGTCACATCGTGATGTGGAAACTGAAGGAACACGCCGAAGGCGCGACGCGCGCGGAAAATGCGCTGAAACTGAAGGAAAAGCTCGAAGGTTGCCGCTCGATCGTGCCCGGCATTGTGCATCTCGAAGCCGGGCTCGCAAAGCCGGGCCTCGAATCCACGTACGACGTCGTGCTGGTCTCCGATTTCGCCGACAAGGCCGCGCTCGACGCTTATCAGATCCATCCGACGCACGAAGCGCTGAAGGCATTTGTCGGCAAGGTGCGCGAGTCGCGCGAATGCGTCGATTACGAAGTGTGATTTCCAGATGAATGAATCGCAAAACGCGGCGCCGCAAGATCGTGCCGCGCCGCTCAACCATGCGCTGTCGCTGGTCATCGAAAGCCCGTTCGTCGAACATCTCGGCGTGCGCGTCGTGAGCGCTGCCGACGGCGCGAGCGAAGTCGTGCTGCCGCTCGCCCCCGACCACCTGAACACATGGAACGTCGCGCACGGCGGCGTCACGATGACGCTGTCCGATGTCGCGCTTGCCATGGCGGCACGCAGTCTCGCTGCGGACGGCGTGGGCGTCGTCACGGTGGAGATGAAGGTGAATTTCATGCAGCCCGGGCGCGGCGAGTTGCGCGCGACGGGCCGCGTGCTGCACCGTTCGACCACGATGGCCTATTGCGAGGGCGAAATTCGCGACGAAGAAGGCCATTTCGTCGCCAAGGCGCTCGGCACGTTCAAGTACATGCGGCGTCTCGCCGTCGGCCGCGACGTCGTGCAGCAGCGCCAGCGTACGGATCCATCTGCAAGACCCGGCCCGAGCGACAGCTAGGGCGCAGGCGATTGTAAGAGCCGGTCATCGCAGGGACGCACGCATGCCGTGCGAGGGCCGGCGTGCCGCACTGACGGTATTGCGGTGTTGCCGCCGACGCACTCGCGCAGTGCGCAATGCACTCGCGCGGTGAAAATCCGTACCTGAGATGTAAAAAGTATGTTGCTGTGAGCAGTTATTGCGCGAGTCAGATTCTTGAACTCGAAAATAAGCCTCGCATGTCCGGAGCTCGCTCGATTTCCGAGCGTTGAGACAATCATTCGATTATTTCGGCATGCTTATCAATGCGAGGGCTTATCAAATGAAAACAGGCGAGGTTCAACGAGGTTCCGATGTAACGCAGGGTGATGCCGGCAAGACCGATAACCCGTCAACTCAGGAACCCGGGAAGGACGCGGCGACGCTGCAGCGAACTGCACGCAGCGCGGCGCCGCCGCCGCGTTCCTCCATCACGGGAACCGGCGCATCGGTGCCCGCCGGCAAGCGCGGTGCCGGGAAGGACAATTGGGTAAGCGCGTTACGAATCCAGGGCGTCGGGATCAAGACATCCTATACGGCGAAGGAAGTGTTGCAGATTGCGGGCGATGCGCTTGCAAAGCCGTTCACGGCGTTTCTCGAGTGCACGGCGAACGCGGGCTCGCTGCTTATCGACGGGCGGCCGGCGACACAACAACAGAAGGACGCGATTCGAAGCATCACTGAACACTTCGATACCGCCGCGGGCATCGTGCCGGCCGCCGGCAGCATGCAGACGGTTGGGAAAATGCTCAATCGGATCAACAGCGCTGCCAACGGCAAGATGCCGACGCGGGAAGAGCTGATTGAAGATCTGGCCGACGGGGCAGCGATGGTGGATGTCGTTATTCCGGGCGCCAAAACGCGGCCCGCGAATTCGGGCGCGGGGCCGATAGCGGCTGGAAGCGACCGCCGAGATGGCGGCGCTGCGAGCGCGCCATCTTCGGCTGAGCAGGCGTCGGTTTCGCAAACGAAGGAGCTCGCGAAGTTCGGACCGCTCAATCTCGCGCCTGCGCTCAACCGGGCGGAGGATCGACGAAGGATCGACGCGTTCGCTGCTCCCGTGACGTTCTACAGGCGTGACAAGCAGGCGACATCGGATTTTCCCGCGGTCATCCATGCCACGGGATATCAGGAACGGCTTGGCGTGCTGTCGGTCGGCACAGGCAAGGACCTCACGTCGTACGACTCCGGGATGGGGGCCGACCTGAACCGCAGCGCGCCGATAAGCGTGAGCGCCGATCTCGCAAAAGCCAGCGTAATCAAGCTCGGTAGCGGCAGGAACGGTGTGGCGGCGATCAATGTCAACTTCGCCGATCTCGAGCCCGGTACCACGACGATCGTGACGGGCGGGCCGATGCGCGGCAGCACGATGCTATTCACGGCGGACGAAGGCAGTCTGTACGCCTATCATGCGCAGGTGCCGAAAAGGTCGAGTGCGAAGGCATCGGACGCGGCGGCGAGCAGCATCGCCACGGCTGCGGAACGCTTCGGCGCAAGCGGTGCGCCCGTATCGACCTCGAAAGCGCCGCGCAGCGGTTTCGACAGCCTGCTTCGTGCGGCCACGGGGAGTCCGTTCTCGGCAGTCGTGTACAGCTATGACAATGCGTCGGGCACTCAGCCTCACCCGAAGTACGGTCCTCCGGTCGACGCAGGGCTGAATTCGCAAGGAAAGTTATGGAGCATGCTGAACTTTAATTATCTGGCTCCGGACCGGAACGTTGGCGAGGTCGGAAACGCGAAAGCCGTCATCACGAAAGCCATGGACGGCAGGGTGACAGTGCGCGTCGTGGCATCGAGAGGAAAGCTGGAGGACATGAGAAACTCGCCGCGAAGTTTCAGCTATCGCGAGATCGAGCACGCGCAGGGATCCTTCACGACGCGAGGTAACGGCTCCTTCGGGGGATAGCAGCGGACTTTCGCGGCATACTTCGACTCTTTCGCGCGGTGTCTCGCAGTCTGAAAGGACGATTCGATGTTCAACGATTTCGCAGGAAAGGTGGCCGTCATCACGGGCGCGGCAAGCGGCTTCGGCCGCGCGTTTGCCGACCATGGCGCCGCGCTCGGCATGAAGCTCGTGCTCGCCGATGTCGACGAGGCGGCGCTTGCGCGCGCCGTCGACGAGTTGCGCGCGGCGCACGTCAAGGCGATCGGCGTGCGCACCGACGTATCGCGCGGCGACGAAGTCGAAGCGCTCGCGCAGGCGGCGCTCGACGCGTTCGGCCGTGTGCATCTGCTGTTCAACAACGCGGGCGTCGGCGCGCTCGGCCATCTGTGGGAATGCTCGGCAAACGACTGGGCGTGGGTGTTCGGCGTCAACGTGCTGGGCGTCGCGCATGGCGTGCGCGTCTTCACGCCGATCATGCTGCGGCAGAACGAGCCGGCGCATATCGTCAACACGGCGTCGGTGGCGGGGCTCGTGTCGGCGCCGGCGATGGGGATTTACAACGCGTCGAAGCACGCGGTCGTGTCGCTGACGGAAACGCTCTATCACGATCTGCGAAATGCGGGAGCGTCGGTTGGCTGTTCGTTGCTGTGTCCCGCGTATGTGCCGACCGGCATCGCGGATTCCGCGCGCGCGCGTCCCGCTGAACTGCGCGACGATGCGCCGCCGAGCGCGTCGCGTCTCGCCGCGGACCGGCAACTGCTGCGCGCGGTGCAGTCGGGCAGAAAAAGCGCCGCCGATATCGCGAAGCTCACGTTCGATGCGGTGCGCGAAGGGCGCTTTTATGTGCTTACGCATCCGTCGATTCTCGCAGCGGTGAAGCTGCGTCACGCCGATATCGAGGAAGGACGCGCGCCGACCGATCCGATGTCGTTGCGGCGCGAGGCGAAGCGCGAAGGATGATGCTTGCTGCGGGACGCGCGCCACACGCAGCACGTGGCGAGCGCTGCACGAGCATTCGCGATTGGCGCGTCTTTCCCCTCCGGAAGCCGAGAGGGGACGGCGCGCGCCGCCTGCCGTTCGGAACGCTTCGTGGCATCATTGCCCGCTTCGCCACCTCCGTACGGGCGCCGCCGCGCCACCCGAAGCACGATGCCGCTGAACCCCAGGATCGAACAGATCATCGACATGGTCGGGCGCGCGAAGCGCCCGCCGCTTCACGAACTGACACCGCAACAGGCACGCGCGTCGTATGAAAAGAGCGCGCCGATTCTCGAGATCGCCAGTGCGCCGATGTTTTCGGTCGAAGACCTCGCAGTGCCCGTGCAGGACGGCGTGACAGGGCCGAATGGCACGACAGGAACGACGGGCACGACGGGCACGACGATCCGCGCGCGCCTTTATCACGCGGTCGAGCCGCACTGGGCGCAGCCTGCGCCTGCGCTCGTCTATTTTCATGGAGGCGGCTTCACGGTCGGCAGCGTCGCGACGCACGATGCGATATGCCGGATGTTCGCGCGCGATGCGCAATGCGCGGTGCTGTCGGTCGACTATCGGCTCGCGCCCGAGCACAAATTCCCGGTTGCCGTGAACGACGCGTTCGACGCACTGCGCTGGCTGCATGAAAACGCCGCAGCTTACGGGATTGACGCGTCGCGTATCGCGCTCGGCGGCGACAGCGCGGGCGGTACGCTCGCGACCGTCAATGCGGTGCTTGCACGCGACGCCGGTATTCCGATCGTTTTGCAGTTACTCATCTATCCGGGTACGTCGAGCCATCAGCAAACCGATTCGCACGCACGGCTCGCGAACGGTTACCTGTTGGCGGGCACGACGATCCAGTGGTTTTTCTCGCAGTATCTGCGCCGTGCCGAGGACCGCGTCGACTGGCGCTTCGCGCCGCTCGACGGCACGCTCGGCGCGCCTGGTTTCAGCGGCATTGCGCCCGCGTGGATCGCGATCGCCGAATACGACCCGCTAAGCGACGAAGGCGCTGCCTACGCGGAAAAGCTGCGCGCGGCCGGCAATGCGGTCACGCTCACACGCTACGACGGGATGATCCACGAATTCTTCAAGATGGGCGGCTATGTACCCGAAGTTGCGCAAGCGCATGCCGATGCGGCCGCTGCGCTGCGCGCGGCGTTCGGTATCGAGTGAAGCCGCGGTTCGAAGCTGGGCCCGGAAACTGCGCTTCGAAATCAGATCCCCGCACGCGGCGCAGCTCACGCCTCGATATCGAATTCGAACCTGCGTTCGTAATCGCCGGGCCGCCTGACGATGTGCGAGCCGTTGTCGTCGCTGCGTTCGACGGTCTGCACGGTCAGGCGCTCGCGTTCGTCGCGGTCCTTCGCCAGCACGCACACGCGCAAGGCAGTCGTCCCGCGCGTGCCGTAGTCGGGCATTTCGATAAACGGTGCCGACAGGGCGCGTTCGAATTCGAGCGTCACGCCGGTCGCCGGCAATTCGTCGTCGCGAGCGACGCGCGTGTCGCGCATCAGGTCGATCAGCTGATCGAGCGGCACGAGCGGATTGCCGGCCAGTGCATCGGCGAGCGCCGCGCGCTGATTGACGAGCTTCGGCCACGGCGTATCGAGCACCGCGTTCGAAATGCCGTGCGTGCCTTCGGCGAGCAGCGCGGGCGCCTGTGGCGAGCGGTTGCAGTACCACGCGAGTTCGCGCCGCATCCAGTCGCCGACCAGCAGATTGAAGCCGTTGTACATGTCGCCGCTTTGCGCGACTTCGTCAAGATAGTCGAGCGGCGTCGCGCCTCTTGCGCGCGTGAGCCAGTTGCTTACCAGCGTGCCGCGCGTCGGCGCATCGGGGCGCGTCGACTGCGGCGCGCGATAGTTCGTGAGCGCGGCGAAACGCCCGTCGCGCGTCATGCCGAGCCATGTACCGCCGCCTGCGAGATCGCGGCCGGCGAGCAGCGCCGGGGCATCCTGCCACCAATGCATCGGTTCGGCTGTGCGGCGCAGGAACTCGTCGCGGTTCGCGGCGAGCGTGAAGAGCGGCCCATGGGCCGTGGCGGGCCGCCAGTCGAAGACAATCAGGCACATCGTTTGAAGTCGCTTTTATAAGGCATGAACTCGGGCAGGCGTGCAACGACGCCTGGCCCCTAAAGCGACAATGATGGCAGGAATTCGATATCCGGGCCGATGCCGGCCGCGGGGACGTCCGTAGCCGCGCCCCGGTGCGAACTGCAGCGAACAGACCTGATGCGCTCAGGCGTCGTCGACGGACAGCGCGTACGGCAAAGGCATGAAGGTCAGTTCGGGCCCGTGCGCCGACCCCAGACGAACCGTCCCTGCTTCGAGCGCTGCGAGCTTCATCTCGACGAGCATGTCGACGCCGCCGTCCGGCGCCGCGGCCGCATTGACGACCATCCCGCATGGCTGGCCCGCATCGTCCGCATGAAAAAGCTCGGTGCCGGGCAGTACCGTCTCGGGTTCGCCCGCGACGTTCGCGAGCGCGGTGCGCCGCTTGATCGTGCCGCGATACTGGCTGCGCGCGACGATTTCCTGGCCCGGATAGCATCCCTTGCGGAAGTTGACGCCGCCGAGCACGTCGTAGTTGACCATCTGCGGCACGAATTGCTCGACGACGCGCTGCGTGATGCGCGGTTCGCCCGCGCGGATGTCGAGCCAGTCCCACACCGCGGCGGACGCGCGCGTGAGTTTCGCGTCGAGCGCAGGCAGGCGCGCTTCGACGTCGGCCTTCGGACCGACCCACAGGTAGCGCGGACGCCCGGCCGCATCGGGCACGCGCATCAGCGACCCATGCGGACCGTCGACCTTCACGTGCACGCCGTCGGGCAACGCATCGAACACAGTCGACAACGCATTGCGCACGTCGCCGGCAAAACCGACCGCGGCGAGCGTGCCGCTCGCGTCGGCAAGCTTCGCCTTCGCGCGCAGCACGAACATCGACAGGCGCTTTTGCACGGCCGCCTGGACATCCTGCGCGACCAGCAGACGGATCGCATCGCCGGCGCGCCACGCGAGAAACGACGCCAGCAGGCGTCCCTTCGCGGTGCAGTAGCCGGCCAGACGCGCGCTGGCGGCGTCGAGATGCTGCGTATCGTTGGTCAACTGGCTGTGCAGGAACGTCGCGGCGTCGTCGCCGGTCACGTCGATCACGCCGAATTGCGTGAGCGGGATATACGCGCCGCGCGCGAGCACGGCGTCGAACTCGTCGCGCGCCGGCCGCGGCAGCGGCGCGAGCGGCGGCACGGGCGCGGCCGCGGCAAGCGGCGCACGCGCGGTAGCGCCGGCGGTGGGGACGGAACCGGAAGCGACGCCGGCGGCGGAGGTGGAATCGTGCGATGCGTTCATGGAGGAGGAAACCAGGGTAGGCCATGACTCGGGGTAAGGCGACCAGTTATTATATGGGTCTTCACCTGAGCCCTGTTCCGCATGACCCTTTTGAAGAAATGTCTCCTGGCCTGCGCGGCGCTCGTCGTGCTGGCCGCGGCGGCTGTCGCCGGCGGTTATCACTGGGCCACCACGCCGGTCAATCTGGCCACCCCCCAACTGGACGTCACGATCAAGCCGCACAGCACGCTGCGCGGCGTGACCGCGCAGCTGAATCGCGGCGGCGTGCCGGTCGCGCCCGAACTGTTCGTCCTGATGGCGCGCGCGCTCGGCTTGCAGGCGGAGCTGAAGTCGGGCAACTACGAGTTCAAGCAGGGCATCACGCCGTACGACGTGTTGCAGAAAATCGCGCGCGGCGACGTGAACGAATACGTTGCGACGGTAATCGAAGGCTGGACGCTCAAACGGATGCGCGCGGAACTCGATGCGAACCCGGCGTTGCGGCACGATTCCGCGGGCCTCAGCGATGCCGATCTGCTGAAGGCGATCGGCGCGCCGCCAACGCCGACCGGCAACGCGGAAGGCCTGTTTTTCCCGGACACCTATCTATTCGACAAGAATACGAGCGACCTCGACGTCTATCGCCGCGCGTACCGGCTCATGCAACTGCGTATCGACGAAGCCTGGACGACGCGCGCGGCCGATCTGCCGTACCGCACGCCGTATGAAGCGCTGACGATGGCGTCGATCATCGAGAAGGAAACGGGCAAGGCGTCGGACCGGCCGATGGTGGCCGGCGTGTTCGCGAACCGGCTCAAGGTGGGCATGCCGCTGCAAACGGACCCGAGCGTGATCTACGGCATGGGCGCAAGCTATACGGGCCATCTGCACAAGCGGGACCTGCAGACGGACACTCCTTACAATACCTACACGCGCCTCGGCTTACCGCCGACGCCGATCTCGCTGCCGGGCGTCGCTTCGTTGCAGGCGGCGCTGAACCCGGCGCAGACGAGCGCACTGTATTTCGTGTCGCGCGGCGACGGCAGCAGCATTTTTTCAGACTCACTCGGCGATCATAACAAGGCCGTCGACAAATACATTCGAGGGCAATGATGGCGCGCGGCAAATTCATCACATTCGAGGGCATCGACGGCGCGGGCAAGACCACGCACCTCGGCTGGTTCCGGGAACGGCTCGAGGCGAAGGTGGCGGGCAGCGGCCGGTCGGTCGTCGTCACGCGCGAGCCGGGCGGTACGCCGCTTGGCGAGACGTTGCGCGACATCCTGCTGCACCAGCCGATGGACCTCGAAACCGAAGCCCTGCTGATGTTCGCGGCGCGCCGCGAACATCTCGCGCAGGTCATCGAGCCGGCGCTCGCGCGCGGCGACTGGGTGCTGTCCGACCGCTTCACCGACGCGACCTTCGCCTACCAGGGCGGCGGGCGCGGCTTGCCGCGCGACAAGCTCGAAGCGCTCGAGCGCTGGGTGCAGGGCGGTTTCCAGCCGGATCTGACCGTGCTGTTCGACGTACCGCCCGACACCGCCAGCGCGCGCCGCGGCGCCGTGCGCGCGCCGGACCGTTTTGAGGGGGAATCTGACGCGTTTTTCGCGCGTACGCGCGCCGAATACCTGCGGCGCGCCGAAGAGGCACCGTACCGGTTCGCCATTATCGATTCGACGCTGAGTATGCCGTTTATTCAGAGACAACTTGAAGAATTGATCACAAATATCTGAATTTAAAAAGAATGATCTATCCCTGGCAAACCGACGAATGGAACCGCCTGCAGCAATTGCGCGCGGCGTGGCCGCACGCGCTGCTGTTGCACGGCCAGGCGGGCATCGGCAAGCTGCATTTCGCACAGCATGTCGCGCAGGGTCTGCTATGCGAGGCGCCGCAAGCCGACGGGCAGCCATGCGGCCAATGCGCGGCATGCAACTGGTTCGTGCAAGGCAATCATCCCGACTACCGCATCGTGCTGCCCGAAGCGCTGGCGGCCGAAGCGGGTTTCGTCGCGGCGAACGGCGACGAGAAGGCCGATAAGGCGGCAGACAAAGCCGACGCTGACGACGGCAAGAAGACCCGCGCGCCGAGCAAGGAAATCCGCATCGAACAGGTGCGCGCGCTGCTCGACTTCTGCGGCGTAGGCTCGCATCGCGGCGGTCTGCGCGTCGTCGTGCTGTATCCGGCCGAGGCACTCAACGTCGCGGCCGCCAATGCATTGCTGAAAACGCTCGAAGAACCGCCCGCGGGCGTCGTGTTCCTGATGGTGTCGGCGCGTATCGACCGGCTGTTGCCGACCATCATCAGCCGCTGCCGCCAGTGGCCGATGCCGACGCCGGCGCCCGACGCGGCCGCCGCGTGGCTTGCCGCGCAAGATATCGAAGACGCCCGCGCACTGCTCGCCGAAGCGGGCGGCGCGCCGCTCGCGGCGCTTGCGCTTGCGCACGACGAAAACCGTGCGCTGCGCGACTGGACGTTGCAACAGCTCGCGGCCGGCCCGGAGTGCGATGCGTTCGCGTGCGGCGAAACGCTGCAGAAGCTGCCGGTGCCGCTCGTGCTCGGCTGGCTGCAGCGCTGGCTCTACGATCTGCTCGCGCAGCGCACGGCCGGCGCGCCGCGTTATTTCCCGGACGCAACGGCCGCGCTTGCGCGCTGCGCGCAGGCCGCCGATGCCGGCGCGTTCGCGCGTTTCATGAGAACCGTCACGCGGCAGCGGGCTGTCGAAAACCATCCCCTCAATGCGCGACTTGTATTTGAAGAGCTATTTCTCGGATACCGCGACCTGTTTGCGTAGCGCATGTGGATCAGGGGACCGTGCTCGACGGCGGCGTCGAATGCGGCCCGACATTGGACGCCGGATTAACGCTTGACCAGGACCTGCCATGTTTGTCGATTCACACTGCCATATCAATTTCGAAGGACTCGCCGACCGCCTGCCGCAGGTGCTCGACCGGATGCGCGAGCATGCGGTCACGCATGCGCTGTGCGTCTCGGTCGATCTCGAAACGCTGCCGTCGGTGCTCGATATCGCCACGCGGCACGACAACATCTACGCGTCGGTCGGCGTGCATCCGGATCACGAAGATGCGCGCGAGCCGAGCGTCGCCGAGCTCGTCGAACTGGCGCAGCACCCGAAGGTGATTGCGATCGGCGAGACGGGCCTCGATTACTACCGCCTCGAAGGCCGCACGATCGACGATATGGAATGGCAGCGCGAGCGGTTCCGCACGCACATCCGTGCCGCGCACGCGACGAAAAAGCCGCTCATCATCCATACGCGCGCGTCGGCCGACGACACGCTGCGCATCATGGCCGAAGAGCGCGCGGGCGACACCGGCGGCGTCATGCATTGCTTCACCGAACCGTGGCCGGTCGCCGAGCGGGCGCTCGAGCAGAACTTCCATATTTCGCTGTCCGGGATCGTGACGTTCAAGAGCGCGGTCGACGTGCAGGACGTCGCGCGTCGCGTGCCGCTCGATCGTTTGCTCATCGAAACGGACTCGCCGTATCTCGCGCCGGTGCCGTATCGCGGCAAGCCTAATGAACCTGCGTACGTAAGTTATGTCGGACGCTTCATCGCGCAGCAGCGCGAGATGCCGGACGAGGCACTGGCCGCCGCGACGACGCGCAACTTCTTCCGGCTGTTCGCCCTTCAGGCGCCGGCCGGCGCGTAACGCCGCACGGCGTTCGGGTCCAAAGTCTTTATTCCTTGATATCAATAAGATACCGAATATTATTAAAGTTAAATATGCGAAACTATTTCACCGATCTCCGTATTCGTGAACTGCGTGGGCCGTCGCAAGCGCGCGCCGGCATCGCACGCGCCGCCGCTCGCGCGGTCGCGGCCGGCACGCTCGTCTGCGCGGCATTCGCCGCGCTCGTCTCGCAGCCGGCGGTGGCGGCGCCCGCGGACACGATGATCAAAGCCGTCAAGTTCGACGACGTGAGCGAAGTGAAGAAGCAGCTCGCCAACGGCATGGACCCGAACATGGCCGACTCGTACGGCTACCCGCTGCTCGTGCTGGCCGCGCGCGAAAAGTCGGATAACGTCGCGGCGCTGCTGCTCGACAATCCGAAGACGAACATCGAGATCGTCGACAAGGCTGGCGAAAACGCGATGATGATGGCGGCGCTGAACGGCGACGTCGCGCTTGTGAATCTGCTGATCTCGAAGGACGCCGAGGTCAACAAGAAGGGCTGGACGCCGCTGCACTATGCGGCCACCAATGGCCACGACGACGTCGTCAAGGTGCTGCTCGACCACTCCGCCTATATCGACGCCGGTTCGCCGAACGGCACGACGCCGCTGATGATGGCCGCGCGCGGCGGCCATGTGTCGACGGTGAAGCTGCTGCTCGATAGCGGCGCGGACCTGAACGTGAAGAACCAGCTGGGTCTGACGGCGCTCGACTTCGCGAAGCAGTACAAGGAGCCCGACGTCGTCGACGGGCTGACGGCGCGGCTGCGGCAGACCCAGCAGCAGACGCCCGCCGGCGCCACTGCGCCGGCCTCGCAAAACAGTGCAAAATAGCGGACCGGCCGAAGCACGGAGTGGCCGGAAAAAATCTGCTCCGCTTATACCTTGAAGGATCAACATGCTGCGGGTTCTGATTTGCGCCAGCGTGCTCGCCGTGCCGCTGACAGCGAATGCGTTTACGGGGGCCGACCTCAACAAGCTGTGCACGAAGACCGATATCGCTTCGCGAAGTGCATGCGGCGCGTATATCGAAGGCGCGGCCGACGGGGTATTCAATACGATCGATGCGATCGGCGGCACGACCGGGCCGCGCGTCGGGCAGTACTTCTGCCTGCCGCCCGAGGCGCGCTCGCAACAGCTGACCGATGCAGTACGCAAATACATCGCGGAAAATCCGGGCGCGGCGAGTTTCAACGCGAGCACGGCCGTCTCGCTCGGGCTTGGCAAGGCATTTCCATGCAAAGGGTCGTCCAACTGACGGACGAACCAGGGCGTGCGTCCAGGCGTACCCGGGCGTACGCGGGCGTACCGTGCGACCCCGTCACGCTGATGCGGGTCGTTGCGTGACCACCGCGCCTGATCACTTGCAGTACCGGTTGTACCGCCAGGCCGATGGCCGCGCGTTGCGCGGCGTTGCTGCCTCGATCGGCTCCGCGCCGTCGGACACAGGCACGAGCGCTGCTTCTCCGCTCGGCCTGCCTGCGATGCGCACCGCAGCGTGCACATCGCTGAACGCAGCGGTGAACGCAGCAGTAAACCCAGCGGTGAACCCATGGGGCGGCGCTCTGGACGATATCTCGCGCGCAACGTGCGCGCGCAGTTCGCCGTGCGTCGACTGCATGTCGACTGCATGTCGACATGAACCGCGCGGACCGCACCGGCCCGCGGGTTCCCGGCTTTGCGCCGGACTCGCGCCGGACCTTTGCTCCGAAACCTTGACGAGGAATCATTGCGTTGATGGTGACGTTCGACGACTTCAGCCGCATCGCCGCGGCACCGCTCCATTCGTGGTTCGGCACGCTGATCGTGTCCGTGTGCCTCGTCGCCTGCTCGATCGGTCTGCATTGGGTCGGGCAGCGCGTGCTGATGCGCATTGTGCGACCTTATCCGCTGATGAGCGTCGTGGTGCGCCATATCGGCCGGCCGACGCAGTTCGTGATGGCGATCGTCGCGCTCGAGATCGTCTGGTGGGAAGCGCCCGATACGCTGCTGCTGATCGGCGGCTTGCGCGATGCCGCGGCCTTCGCCTTGATTGCGGCCATCACGTGGCTCACGGTGCGCATCGCGGCGTCGATCGGCGAAGCGATCGTCGCCGCGCATCCGCTCGATACCGCCGACAATCTGCAGGCGCGCCGCATCCATACGCAGGCGCGCGTGCTCGCGCGCTCGGTGATGGTGGTAATCGTCATCATCGGGATCGGCGCCGCGCTGATGACTTTCCCGAACGTGCGGCAGATCGGCGCGAGCCTGCTCGCGTCGGCCGGTGTCGCCGGTCTCGTCGCCGGTATTGCGGCGCGGCCGGTGCTCGGCAATCTGATCGCGGGCCTGCAGATCGCCTTGTCCCAGCCGATTCGCCTCGACGACGTGGTCGTGATCGAAGGCGAGTGGGGGCGCATCGAGGAAATCACCGGTACATACGTCTCGGTGCGCCTGTGGGACCAGCGGCGCCTGATCGTGCCGCTGCAATGGTTCATCGAAAACCCGTTCCAGAACTGGACGCGCAACGATGCGCAGATCATCGGCAGCGTGTTCATGTTCGTCGATTACCGGATGCCGCTCGTGCCGCTGCGCGATGAGCTCGCGCGCATCGTGGAGGCGGCGCCCGAGTGGGACGGCCGCGTGCAGGTGCTGCAGGTGACCGACGCGACCGAGCGTGCGATGCAATTGCGCGTGCTCGTCAGCTCGAACGACTCGGGGCTCAACTGGGATTTGCGCTGCCGCGTGCGCGAAGGGCTCGTGAGCTTCGTGCAGCGGCACTATCCTCAGTATTTGCCGCGCGCACGCGCCGATCTCGCGGCGAACTGGGGCACGGCTTCCGGCGATCTGGAACACGTAACGAAGGGGGGCGCCGCGGACCGGACCGGCCCCGGTGCGCAGACGGGCGAGCTAGACTGGATGCCGAAGGCGACGCCCTCGCCGGCATCGAGCACCGCGGCCGACACCGCGGCCGACCCGGTGGCGAAACGAGGCGCACGTGGCGAGCGCGATCGGTCCAATGAGCCGTCCGACGGGCCGCGCGCGTCAGCGGGCCGCACGCGCATACCCGATCGCACGACGTAGCCGCGCACGCAGCGCGCACGTAGCGCAGACGCAGCGCCGAGCCGAAGCGCTTCGCCGCCGCGCAAGCGGATGATTGTGCAACGGGGCCGGCGTCACGCCGGTCGAACCAGACACAGGGCTCGGCCTGATCGAACCTGAACGGGATAAGGAGGACTACAGCATGGGCCGACTGATTGTCGTATCGAATCGTGTGGCGACGCCCACTGAAACCAAAGGCTCCGCCGGCGGACTCGCGGTCGGCGTGTTCGGCGCGCTGAAGGACACGGGCGGCGTCTGGTTCGGATGGAGCGGCGACGTCGTCAGCGAGACGGTTGCGAACGCGGGCCCGACGCTCGAGCAGGACGGGGCGGTCACGTTCGCGACCGTCGGACTGACCCGCAAGGACTACGACCAGTACTACCGCGGTTTTTCGAACGCGACGCTGTGGCCGGTATTTCACTACCGCAACGACCTCGCGCGCTATGAGCGCGACGAATACGCGGGCTACCGGCGCGTCAACGCATGGCTTGCGCACAAGCTCGTCAAGCTGCTGCAGCCCGACGACATCATCTGGGCGCACGACTACCATCTGCTTCCGTTTGCCGAAGCGCTGCGCGCCGAGGGCGTCACGAACCGGATCGGCTTCTTTCTGCATATTCCGTTTCCGTCGCCGCAGATTCTGATCAACATTCCGCCGCACGAAGAGCTCGTGAAATCGTTGTGCTGCTACGACCTGATCGGCTTTCAGACCGAGACCGATCAGCTCGCGTTTCACGACTATATCGAGCGCCACGCACGCGGCACCGTGAAGCCGGGCGGCTACGTCGAAGCGTTCGGCCGCAAGCTGCGCACCGGCGTTTATCGCATCGGCGTGTTCCCGGACGAAATCGCCGAGCAGGCCAAGCGCTACGAAAGCCGGCAGCATGTGATGGATCTGAAGCAGAGCCTCGAAGGGCGCAAGCTGATCATGAGCGTCGACCGGCTCGATTATTCGAAAGGGCTCGTCGAGCGCTTCCGCGCCTTCGAGCAGTTGCTCGAGCGCTCGCCCGAGTGGCGCGGCAACGTGACGCTCGTGCAGATCGCGCCGCCGACGCGCGCCGACGTTTCGACGTACCAGCACATCCGTCAGGACCTCGAATATGAAGCAGGGCGCATCAACGGCCGCTACTCGGGCCTCGACTACACGCCGATCCGTTATCTGAACCAGCGCTACGACCGCTGGAAACTGATGTCGCTGTTCCGCGAATCGCAGATCGGCTTCGTCACGCCGCTGCACGACGGCATGAACCTTGTCGCGAAGGAATACGTGGCCGCGCAGAACCCGGACGACCCGGGCGTGCTCGTGCTGTCGATGTTCGCCGGCGCCGCGGCCGAGCTGACCGGCTCGCTGATCGTGAACCCGCACGATTCGGTCGGCATGTGCGAGGCATTGCAGCGCGCGCTGTCGATGCCGCTCGACGAGCGCAAGCGCCGCTATGAAACGAATATGGCCGCGCTGCGCAAGAACGATCTCGGCGTGTGGCGCGATACGTATCTGCGCGATCTGCGCGCCGTGCCGCTCGCCAAGGCGAGGCCCGATGGCAAAACCGCGGGCGCGTCGGGCAACGCGCGCGGGGCGGCGTCGTCCTGAGCGCCGCGCATTCAACCGGCAACCCGACATCCGCGTGCTGACCACACTCGCGATCGCCCATTACCGCTCGCTGCGCGACATGATCGTGCCGCTTGGCCGGCTCAATGTCGTGACGGGCCCGAACGGCAGCGGCAAATCGAACGTCTATCGCGCATTGCGGCTGCTTGCGGCAACCGCGCGCGGCGGCGTGATTCCGTCGCTTGCGCGCGAAGGCGGCTTGCAATCGACGCTGTGGGCGGGCCCTGAACGTTTCTCGCGCGCGATGCGCGAAGGCGAGCAGCCGGTGCAGGGCACGCGCCGCCACGAGCCCGTGAATCTGCGCTTGGGCTTTGCCGGCGACGACTTCGGCTACGCGATCGACCTCGGCCTGCCGGTTCCGGGACCCACGCAGTTCGGCCTCGACCCCGTGATCAAGCGCGAATGCATCTGGAGCGGGCCCGTCTTGCGTCCGTCGGCGTTGCTCGTCGACCGCCACGGCGCTTCGCTGCGCACGCGCGCCGACGACGGCGAATGGCAAACCGTGCCGCAAAGCGTGGCGAGCTTCGACAGCATGATGACCGAGTTCGCCGATCCGCGCGGCGCGCCGGAAATGCTCGCGGTGCGCGAGCAGATCCGCTCGTGGCGCTTCTACGACTACTTCCGCACCGACGCGACCGCGCCCGCGCGGCTGCCGCAAATCGGCACGCATACGCCGGTGCTCGCCGACGACGGCGCCGACCTTGCCGCCGCGCTGCAGACGATCCGCGAGATCGGTTCGCCGCAGGCCCTCGACGACGCAGTCGCCGATGCGTTTCCGGGCTCGCGCATCGACATCGCGAACCTCGACGGACGCTTCGAGGTGACGATGCGCCAGCATGGGCTGCTGCGGCCGTTGAAGGCCGCCGAGCTGTCGGACGGCACGCTGCGCTACCTGCTGCTGATCGCGGCTCTGCTGACGCCGCGGCCGCCCGCGCTGCTCGTGCTGAACGAACCGGAGACGAGCCTGCATCCGGACCTGTTGCCCGCGCTCGGACGGTTGATCGTGCAAGCATCGGCGCATTCGCAGGTGCTCGTCGTCTCGCATGCGGCGCGCCTGATCGCGGCCCTCGAACGCGAAAGCGGCAGCCAGTCGCTCGTGCTGGAAAAGGAACTCGGCGCGACGCGCATCATGGGCAGCGACGAGCTCGACATCCCGGCGTGGAAATGGCCGGCGCGTTAAGCCGTGCGGCACGCGATGCGCAGCGGCGCGTCGCGCCTGATTGCCGCGCATGGCGATTCGTGAGCGAATGTTTCCCGACTGTAACAGCGCTCTTCAAGTGAAATAGACGCAGTTTTTTTCGGCGAGCCAGGCAATAATCGACACATGTAAGCAAAATGAACGGCCAGGCAAAAACGGGCCGGCTAAAACGACAAAAGCAGGACACAAGCAGACAAGGCAACAAGCCATCGTGCATGGGAGGGCGTGCATGCGGAGCGGATCGCGCGGTCGACGCATCGTCGAACCCCGCGGTTCGCTCCGCTTGCCCGCAGGCCCGCCGCAATGGCACAGTCGCTCGCCACTACGGAGACGCCATGAGAATTGCACAGATCGCCCCCTTGACCGAATCGGTCCCGCCGAAGCTGTACGGCGGCACCGAGCGCGTCGTGTCGTACATCACCGAGGCGCTGGTCGACCTCGGCCACGACGTGACGCTGTTTGCAAGCGGCGATTCGGTGACGAACGCGAAGCTCGAAGCGGTCTGGCCGCGCGCGCTGCGCCTCGACCCCGGCATTCGCGACCGCGTCGCGCCGCACATGCTGCTGATGGAACTGGTGCGCCGCCAGGCCAGTCAGTTCGACGTGCTGCATTTTCATATGGATTACTACTCGTTTTCGGTGTTCAAGCGCCAGGAGACGCCGTTCGTCACGACCTTGCACGGCCGTCTCGATCTGCCCGAACAGCAGCCGGTGTTCGACACCTTCAACACCGCGCCCGTCATCTCCATTTCGAATTCGCAGCGCCAGCCGCTGCCGCAGGCGCGCTGGCTCACGACCGTCTACCACGGGCTGCCCGAAACGCTCTATACGCCGCAGCCGGTCGAGCAGAAGTACCTCGCGTTTCTCGGCCGCATTTCGCCGGAGAAACGCGTCGATACGGCGATTCGCATCGCGGGCCGCTGCGGCATGCCGATCCGCATCGCGGCAAAAGTCGACGCGGCCGACCGCGAGTACTTCGAACGCGATATCAAGCCGCTGTTCGATTTGCCGTACGTGGAGTACATCGGCGAGATCGCCGACGAGCAGAAGGCCCAGTTCCTGTCGGGTGCGCACGCGCTGCTGTTTCCGATCGACTGGCCCGAGCCGTTCGGCCTCGTGATGATCGAGGCGATGGCCTGCGGGACACCGGTGGTTGCGTTCAATCGAGGCGCGGTGCCGGAAGTGGTCGATGACGGCATATCGGGCTTTATCGTCGAAGACGAGATCGGCGCGGTGGCGGCGCTGAACCGGTTGCACAAGGTGCCGCGCAAGGGCGTGCGTCAACGCTTCGAAGAGCGCTTCACGTCGCACCGGATGGCCCAGCAGTACGTCGACGCCTATCAGTCGGTGATCCGCGCGCAGAAGCGTTCGCGATTCAAGGTTATCGACGCGTCGTCGACGAACGTGTGACGCCGACACGCCTGCGTTGCACCGCGTGCGAGGCGTGCGGGCGGCACGCAAGCGTGCGTTGCACAGCGCTTTTACGCCGCGTCGTTGCGGGTCTCGCGCGCGAGCCCAAACAGCGAATCGCGGGCGAGGAACGTCACGGGCGGCTCGGAAAGGTGCTTGCCCTTCGGCTCCGACGACTTCACCTTCGTCATCGATTCGCAGCGGCAATCGGCATGGTGGTCCGTGGTGGGCTGCCATGGCTTGCTCGAGAGCATCGGCGGCAGGGACGAGCGCCGCTCCCAGCCCCCATTGGCGAAGTCGTTGGCCGCGTCCCGATCGACGGTCGGCAAGGGCGTGATGCGCGGACCGTTAAGTCCGGCTGTTACCGGAGACGCCGACGTGTCAGCCTGCATGGCGGCAAACGGTTGCTGCTGATTCGTGATTTTCATCGTTACCTTCCTGCAAAAGAAGAAGTTGGCGGTTGCGCGGCCCTGACGCGGTTGACGCGGGTGACGCGGGTGACGCGGGTGACGCGGGTGACGCGGGCCGGGCATTCGACGTGTCGTTCGACGGCGACGACACGTCCTATTCTGTTCAGCGAGCCGCTCGACGAGGCAATGCGGGGATACCGTGCGCAAAACAAAACCCCACGTCCCGGTAAGCAGACGTGGGGCCAACTTTCCTGCCGATGTCCGTCGGTGCCGCACGCGGATTCCCGGGCGGGAGTGCCGCGCGAGTTCCCCGGATGCCGATGGCGGATCGGCTGCCGGCTAGATCTTGAGCCTTGTCACCTTCGTGCCGGCCAGCGACACATCGGCCATCAAGCCGGCATTCGTCAGGATGAATACCTCGACGGGCGCAGTTGCCGTCGTCGAGTCGACCGCGCCGTTTGCGCCGACCTTCACGAGCGCAACCGATGCATCGGCGCCGACCGACCAGCCATCCGCGCTGCGGAATCGATCGAGCGCATCCTGGGTCATGAAGCAGAAAATGATCGCTTTCGATTGCGCGCCTGCTTGCAGACCGAACGAGCCCGACACGGTGCTGTAGTACCCAACCGAACTGCCGCCTACGCGCAACGCGCCTTCGCCGTATTGTCCGCCGACGATGAAGCCGACCTGGAGCACGGACGGGAACACGAGTACGCCGCGCGACTTCGCGACCAGTTCGCGCGAACCGGTGACCGTGGAATAGAGCCGAGACATCGTGCCGTCGACGCTCGCGTCGATCGACTGGCGCTTCGACATGTCTGTCGCGGCCGATTCTCCAGACTTCCCGGTGGTGGTGCAGCCTGCCAGTGCAAGACTTCCGAAAGCGAGCGCAGCGCTACTTTTTAGAATGAAGTTTCGTCTTTGCATCGTTTTTCTCCATCGTGGTTCCGGGGATGCAGCCTCAGTTCACGCGGGTTGCCGTTTAGTTATAACACACAGATGAGTAAAGAGTGCCTTTTGGGGGCCGCCCGCAACGCCTTGTGTGATGGGCGTTTCCGGCCGTATGGGCAAAACTTCGGGTAAATCTGACCTCGCCCGTGACCTGTACCGCATAGGCGCGCACGGCAGATTCGCACGGTGCGCGGCTCTTGCGGCCGCGGCTTTTGGCTGATGATTGGCAGGCCGGGCAAGGTCGCAAAAACGGGTTGTTTTTACTCGATTCGCGTGGCTGCCGCGCCCACTGAAATGTTCCTGAAAGTGTTGCGGCTGCGCATCACTGACTGGGGCCTAACGATTCGCCGTGCCCTTCGAAGGATGCTGCGCGGCACCGGGAGCCGTGCCCGGCACGATGTGGCTCGCGACATGATCGGCAGGCGGCCGGCGCAGCGCGCGCCGGATGCCGCCGATCAGCGCGCCGATCACGAACAGCGTCGCCGCCGGCACGACCCAGTAGCCGACGAACGCATGCCACAGGTAGGACGCGAGCGTGCGCCGCCGCAGGTTGTATTCGTCGATCGCTTCCTGCTGGCGTGGCGCGTTCGCGGCGAGCACGTCGGCCGGACAGCCGGCGTCGCGTGCGACATCGGGCGTGCCGCGGCAATGAGCTGGCGCGCCGGCGGCGCGCTGCGCATCGGTGAATTGCCAGCTCGTCAGCGCGTTGTTCAGGTCGACCCGGTTATAGGCCATCTCCTCCTGAATTTCGCGCACTGCCACGATCCCCACCGGCACCGACCAGAAGATGATCGTGACGAGCCAGCGGCGCAGCCATCGATTCTTGTGTCTCCCAACCATTGTTGCCTCCGTGCATGCGCTTTGGCATACGACCAAGCGGGCGGCCCTTTCTGGTGTGTCGGCTGTCTTTTCTATTGCGTATTGTGGGCCGTTTGTGCCGCCATCATAGAAGAAAACGGCCCCGGCGTAACTTGCCGTCGTTCGGGAGGTGTCGATGCTTGCGGGTGCAACGACTGGCCGGCGCGTCGCGCGAACGCGCCGGTTCAGGCGAGGCGTGCCGCCTCGCCGCAGCGTATCGGCGGCGAACCCGCGCTTACCCCTTGTTGCTGAGGCAGCTCTTCATGAATGCCTTGCGCTCGTCGCCTTTCTTGTCGCCGGCCTGCGCGTTGCACGCCTTCATCTTTTCCTGCTGCGTCATTGGCGCGGAAGCCGCCATCGCCGACGATGCCGACAGGCAGTTCTTCATGAACGCCTTGCGTTCATCGCCTTTCTTGTCGCCGGCCTGCTTGTTGCACATCGTCATCTTGTTCTGCTGGCTGTTTTCGGCGAAGGCGGGCGTTGCGAGGACTGCGCCGAGTACGAGCGCGGCGATTGCGGATTGGATCTTCATGGGAGACTCCATCGGTTATCGGTTATTCGTCGTTATTCGATCCGGGGCAAAGACGTCCGGCCCGTTGACTGCACCATCGTATTGAATGGTAAATGTCAGAACGGGCAAACGGGTGCACCGGTTGACGCTTATACGCGCGGGCAGGGCAGGTGTTTCCCTGGTATCCGGATATCCGGGGTAACGGGGCTTGCGCCGATGCGCGATTCGCGCAATAGCGTTGCCGTTTCGTCCACCCGCTTTTCGCAATGAAGGAGACTCGCAATGCATTACCTGTTGATGTACGACCTCGTCGACGACTACCTCGAACGGCGCGGCGAATTTCGCGCCGAGCATCTGAAGCTTGCATGGGAAGCGGCCGGCCGCGGCGAGCTGCAACTCGGTGGCGCGGTCGGCGAACCCGTCGACCTTGCAGTGCTGCTCTTCAGCGGCGAGTCGCCGGTGGTCGCCGAAAACTTTGCGAAAGCCGATCCATATGTACGTTCCGGACTCGTCAAGCGCTGGCGCGTGCGTCCATGGACAACGGTCGTCGGCGAGGACGCGGCAACGCCCGTGCGTTGAGACGAATCCGTGCAGCCTGCGCTTCGTCATTCTCCAACCGCGATCACGACCGTGATGACGAGCAGGATAAACGCGCGATTGCGGCATATCGGCAAGCGTCACCGGCGATCGAAGTCGCGCTGCAGAATGCGTGGACGCGAGCGGCACTCGCGATTTGCGAACCCGCCAGGCGAATGCGTGCACATCGAAAGCATCTCGCCGGTTAGATTCGCGTAAGCGAGGCGCAACAGTGGCGCAACAGCGACGCGTGACGAAGCGTATGAATCACGCAACGCATGCCGTTCGAATCGCTTGCAAAGTGGGTTGTGCGGCGGTTGGCGCGATCGTTTGAATAAGTTAAACGAAGAAGCGCATAAGCAGCCGATGCTTGCCGCGAAGCGCGCGTTCGCTGCAACACAATGCACGACGTTTGCGTGACAAACGCATTCAAAACAGCCGGGCAAACAGGACAAGATTGTTTCTATCCGTAACACTTGCCCGCAGGCCATTCACGCTTACCCTGGTAATGGTATGCTTCGTGCACAAATTCTCCCATGCATGAGTGAGACCACGTTTCGTGCGCGTTAATTGGGAAAACACGCACTGGCGCCGTGCGCCATGCGCTTTCTTCGCAATGCAGCCGGAACGGAAAAACATATTGTGCAACCGGGGGCGCTTACACGAACCGTAGAAGTTCGTGACGGCCCAAAGCCGCGGCCTGGCCTGGCCCGCGTGGAGAAATGCATGTTTTTCGATGAGCTAAGCAATGACGAATGGGCTCGGCTATCCGCGCTCGTTTCCGATGAGCCAGCCGTCCGGTTAAATCGCCGTGGACGGCCGCGAGCCGAACCACGCATCGTCGCCAACGCTGTGTTGTGGATTCTGACAACCGGCGAACCCTGGTCGAAGCTGCCCGGGCGTTATCCGTCCGGCCCGACCTGCCGCCGCCGTTTCGAAGAATGGCAGGCCAATGGAACCCTGATCGAAATGGTTCGTCTCCTTTCCGAGACGGGCCGCACGTTCGCGTATATCCCCGAACCGACTCCGCCCGCCGTGGCGAAGCCGGCGCCTGAAGTCGAGCAGCCGAAGCCGCGCGACGACACCGTGCGCGGCGTCTACTGGAAGAGCCCGGAGTCCTGGCAAACCGGCGGCTCCGCCACCGGCGTCGCGAACGGCTGGCGTCCGCTTGGCGCAATGGCCGATATCACGCGCCAGCTCGCGGGCGCGGTCGATGAGCAAACTTTCGCGGACGACGTCGCGCCGCCGGCTCACACCGATGCATCGGGCGCCGGCGCGTCGAGTTCGCCCGACGAAGACGTGACGCGCGAGATCACCGCTGCGCATGCGGCGCACGCGCGTGCGTCGCGTGAGATGCTTGACGCACATGTCGAACGCGACACGCGATATGGCGCGGCATACGACGCTGCATCGGACCGGGCGCCGCCCGACGAGGAGCAGTTCGACGGTTCGCGATTCAACGATCTGCCGAACGGCACTCGCCAGTTCGACGATCACCCGGAGGGCGCCGGCGGTTATGCCTTCGACGGGCGCGCCGACGGCCGCCGGTTCGACGGCGGTCACGAGGATCAATACGAGCGGGCGTACGCGGGCCATACGCAAGCCGATGGCGCGTCGGACGACGACTGGGGCCACAGCCGTCAGCACGATCTTGCGAACTATCACGCGCCGCTGTGGATGAATCTCGCGATGCCGGGCGGCGCGCAGTTCGACGACGATCGCGGCTATGTGATTTACGTCGTTGCCGAGCAGGTCGCCAGTTCGATGTATCGCGCGTGGGCCGAAATCTTGAGAGATGGCCGTCGCATCGAGCGGTCCGGGCTGATCGGCCCGCGTTTCGAGGACGAAGAAGCGGCGCGCCGTTTCGCGCTCGAATGGGCGACCGAATGGATCGATCGCGAATGTGGCGAGACGGGTGGCGAGACCGGCGCGCACGCGTACGGCGATGACGGCGCGGCGGCGGCCGGACATGAGCAGATGCCGAGCTATGCGTCGGTCAACGTCAAGACGGTGAGCGCGCAGCAGAGCGTGGTCGCGCTGACTGCGCGTACGCCGGAGCAGGCCACGCCTGCGACAGCGCCGGTGGCGCGTGCGATGCCGGAGTCGGCCGCGGTGAAGAATGCGTTGCCGGCCGGCGCGAACCGCAACGGCAGTGGCGGCAGCGCAAGCGCCGGCAACGCCGGCAATGGTTCGGCGACTGCGTCGGGCGCCTATCCGCAGCATGCGAATGCACACCGCGTGCAATTGCGGCGGTATCCGAGTGAAGGCAACGGCAGTGGTGCGCCCGCCGAGAAAACGACGGACCGCTTCCCGCCGACGCGCAAGATCCTTTCGCACGTCCGCTAGGCGGACGGTCTCATCACGTCGTACGTTGGCCACACGCCGGCGTTTTCATTTTGCAAACACGATCGCGCCGCGAACCTTTCGAGGTCCGCGGCGCGATCGTTTGAAGCATTGGCGTTTCAAGCATTGGCCTACGGGCCAATGCAGTTTTCGAAGCGAGCCGTTGCCTTATCGCTATGGCGGCGGAGCAAAGCACGCGAAAGCACAGTAGCGCGAAGCGAAGGAATGGCGCGCACGACCCCTCGCGCCGCCCCCGTTGGCCGCCCCTTTACCGCCGCCCGTACGTATCGTCGAACCGGACGATATCGTCCTCGCCGAGATACGAGCCCGACTGCACCTCGATGATTTCGAGCGGCATCTTGCCCGGATTCTCGAGCCGGTGCGTGACGCCGAGCGGAATATAGGCCGATTCGTTTTCCGACACGATGAATCGCTCTTCGCCACGCGTGACGAGCGCCGTGCCGCGCACGACGATCCAGTGTTCGGCGCGATGATGGTGCATCTGCAGCGACAGCTGCGCGCCCGGTTTGACGACGATGCGCTTCACCTGGAAGCGCTCGCCCGTGTCGACCGAATCGTAGTGGCCCCAGGGGCGATGCACCTTGCGATGGTTCGTCGCTTCGGTACCGCGCTCGCTGCGAATCCGGCCCACCACCTTCTTCACATCCTGCACATGCGATTTATCGGCGACGAGAATCGCATCGTCGGTTTCGACGACCACGAGATCCTGCGTGCCGACGCAAGCGATCAGCCGTCCTTCCGAATGCGCGAACGTCGATTCGGCGCCTTCGAAAATCACGCGGCCACGGCTCACGTTCGCCGCGTCGTCCTTCGGCGAGATCTGCCAGATCGCATCCCACGAACCGACGTCGGACCAGCCGGCCGCGAGCGGCACGACGACACCGCTTGCCACCGACGCGTCGCCACCGAGCTTCTCCATCACCGCGTAGTCGATCGAGTTCGACGGACAGCTGGCGAACGCCTCGCGCTGCAGGCGGAAGAAGTCGCCGTCCGCGGTGCCGCCCGTGTAAGCGGCGGCGGCCGCATCGTAAATCGCCGGGTGGAAGTGGCGGATCGCCTTTAGCCACGTCGATGCGCGCATGATGAAAATGCCGCTGTTCCACCAGTAATCCTGCGATTCGACATAGCGCTGCGCGAGTTCGAAATGCGGCTTCTCGACGAAGCGGTCGAGGTGCCGCGCGCCGCCTGCCGGCGCGCTTTCGCCGCTTTCGCCCGCCGTCGCCGGCATCGGCGCGCCGAGGCGGATATAGCCGTAGCCCGTTTCCGCGCGCGTCGGCACGATGCCCATCGTCACGACATGGCCGGCCGCCGCGTACTGGACACCCGCGGCCACGGCCGCCTGGAAGCCGGCGAGGTCGGCAATCGCGTGGTCGGCGGGCATCACGACCATGATTGCATCGTCGTCCTGCGCCGCCACCGACAGCGCGGCCGCCGTCAGCGCGGGCGCCGTGTCGCGGCCGACCGGCTCGAGCATGAGCCGGCTCGCCTTGCCGGCCACGCGCAACTGTTCGGCCGTCGTAAAGCGATGCTCTTCGTTGCACACCACGACGAGCTGGTCGGCCACCGCGTAACCGGCGTCGAGCGCGTCGAGACGGCGCGTCGTCGATTGCAGCAGCGAGTCCTCGCCAAGCAGGCCGATCAGTTGCTTGGGATGCTGCTCGCGCGACATCGGCCATAGGCGCGTACCTGAGCCGCCGGCCAGAATCACCGGTTGAACCTTGAGCTTGACGGAAAGCGGCGCGGTGGACGCGGAGCGGGATTGGACGGCAGTGGACGCCGTGCCGAGAGCACTCATGGTTGACTCCTCGAGCTGGAATGAGTTCTCGGAGTTTTAACACGTAGTAATTGGTCAATAAAAGAAAGCTTAATTCAAAGCGAATTTTTCCAGAAAACTTCCCGCCCGGAATTGCGATAGATTTAAGTCAGAGCGACCCAAAAAATTCACATAAATATGAGAATTAGCGAAATATCCCTGGCGCTGTTCCGGCGGAATCGCGCATGCATGAATACAACAGTTGCAGGAAAGAAATGTAAAAAATATCGGGAAGCACGGCCGGATGGCGCTCGAAACGCATTCCCACCGGTAGAAAAGAGGTAATTGTTGCCGCAGAAATCAGAAAAAAATCGCGAAATAGTTTCCGATACAAATTGTTTTTTTTAGAAACTTGCGGCGCGAATTTTAATGCCTCTTTATTCATACTAGTACGAGGGTATTCACCAATTCGCCAGTGCATCCCCGCGCGAATAAACGGACCAGCCGGATTGCCTTCAGAGGTGTCCTGCATGGGTTGCGGCCGTGATCCGGACCGTGTTGATCAACGAGGTGCAGCAGTATGTTGAGCGTGCTATCGAGAATCATCGACATTGCGATGGTCGCCCTGGGCGCCATGATCGCGGCCGCGGTGCACCGCGGGCATTTCGTGTGGCTCGACGATATGCAAAGCATTTCGTTGACCTTCGACTGTCTGCTGATCGTGCTGTTCTTTCCGGCGCTCGGCATCTACCAGTCGTGGCGCGGCAAATCGCTGTACGACCTGATGTGGCGTGTGTCGTGCGGCTGGCTGCTGGTCGAAGTGACGGGCATCCTGATGAGCTTCAGCCTGCATCGCGCGGAACTTCTGTCGCGACTGTGGCTCGGTTACTGGGCCGTGGCGAGCGTCGTGCTGCTGATCGTCACGAAGGCGCTCGTGCATACCGTGCTGAAGGGCTTGCGCCGCGAAGGCTTCAATCAGAAGGCGGTGGCGATCGTCGGCAGCGTGCCGTACGGCAAGTTTCTGATCGAGCAGATGAGAAGCCGCCCCGAGGCGGGCTTCGCGCCGGTCGTCTTCTATACGGAGGACGGCGCGCACAACCGCCGCGAGAACGATCCGCTCGACGATCCCGGTGCGAGCGAGTTCGGGCCGCCCGATATCGAAGGCGTGCCGGTCGTGCGCGACTACGAGAACCTCGTGCAGATGGTGCGGCGTGGCGCGGTGCGCGAGCTGTGGATGGCGCTGCCGATGTCGAAGGAGCGCACGATCCATCGCTTCGTCACCGAGTTCCGCAACGACTTCGTGAACATCCGTTTTATTCCGGACGTGCGCAGCCTCACGCTGTTCAATCAGCCGATGGTCGATCTGCTCGGGGTGCCGGCCATCAACCTCGCGGCGTCGCCGATTACCGATCTGCGCGTACTGCCCAAGCGCGTGTTCGATCGCCTGTTCGCGCTCGCCGCGCTGACCGCGCTGTCGCCGGTGATGCTCGTGATCGCGGTGCTCGTCAAGCTGTCGTCGCCGGGGCCCGTGTTTTTCAGGCAGAAGCGCAAGGGCATCGACGGCAACGAGTTCGAGATCTACAAGTTTCGCTCGATGAAGGTGCACAAGGAGCAGGCCGGCAAGGTGACGCAGGCCACGCGGCGCGATCCGCGCATCACGCCGGTCGGCGCTTTCCTGCGCCGTACGAGCCTCGATGAGCTGCCGCAGTTCATCAACGTGCTGAGGGGCGAAATGTCGGTGGTCGGCCCGCGCCCGCACGCGCTCGAGCACGACGACATCTACAAGGACCTGGTGCGCGGCTATATGCACCGTTACCGGATCAAGCCGGGCATTACCGGCTGGGCGCAGATCAACGGCTATCGCGGCGAAACGGACCGCATCGAAAAGATGATGGGCCGCGTGAAGCTCGATCTGTACTACATGCAGCACTGGACCTTCTGGCTCGACATGAAGATCGTCGTGCTGACTTTCTGGAAAGGTTTCGTCGGCAGCAACGCATATTGAAAGCGGCGGACGGCTTGCGCAACCCACGCATGCAAGCATGGGTTGCGTCGCGCTTTCGCATCGATGCGGCGCCGCGACTCATTCGTTATTCGGTTGTGTCATTCGTGTCCACGGTGGACTACTCACTATTTGAGGTGTGATTCATGAACGTGACGATCATTGGAACCGGCTATGTAGGCCTCGTGACAGGCGCCTGTCTCGCCGACATCGGCAACGACGTGTTCTGTCTCGACGTCGATCAGCGCAAGATCGATGTGCTGAACAACGGCGGCGTGCCGATCCATGAGCCCGGTCTTCTCGAGATCATTGCGCGCAACCGCAAGGCGGGACGCCTCACGTTCTCGACCGACGTGGCGGCGTCGGTCGCGCACGGCGACATCCAGTTCATCGCGGTCGGCACGCCGCCCGACGAAGACGGCTCCGCGGACCTGCAATACGTGCTCGCCGCCGCGCGCAACATCGGCAAGCATATGGACGGCTTCAAGGTGATCGTCGACAAGTCGACGGTGCCGGTCGGCACCGCACGCCGCGTCGCCGCGGCGGTTTCCGAAGAGCTCGCCGCGCGCGGCTCGAAGCAGATGTTCTCGGTCGTGTCGAACCCCGAGTTCCTGAAGGAAGGCGCGGCCGTCGAAGACTTTACGCGGCCGGACCGCATCGTGATCGGCTGCGACGAAGACGTACCCGGCGAGAAGGCGCGCGACATGATGAAGCGGCTCTATGCGCCGTTCAATCGCAACCGCGAGCGCACGCTGTATATGGACGTCGGTTCGGCCGAATTCACGAAGTACGCGGCCAACGCGATGCTTGCGACGCGCATCTCTTTCATGAACGAACTCGCGAACCTCGCGGACCGCGTCGGCGCCGATATCGAGGCCGTGCGCCGCGGCATCGGCTCGGACCCGCGCATCGGCTACGACTTCCTGTATGCGGGATGCGGCTACGGCGGCTCGTGCTTTCCGAAGGACGTGCAGGCGCTGATCCGCACCGCCAGCGAGCACGGCGAAGGCCTGCAGATTCTCGAAGCCGTCGAAGCGGTCAACGACGCGCAGAAGAAGGTTCTCGCGAACAAGATCGTCGAGCGTCTAGGCGGCGATCTGTCGGGCCGCACGTTCGCCGTCTGGGGCCTCGCGTTCAAGCCGAATACCGACGATATGCGCGAAGCGCCGAGCCGTCCGCTGATCGCCGAGCTGCTTGCGCGCGGCGCCAGGGTCAAGGCCTACGACCCGGTCGCGATCGATGAAGCGAAGCGCGTGCTCGCGCTCGATCTCGAATCGATGCCGCAGCGCCACGCGCGTCTCTCGTTCGTCGACGAGGAAATGGATGCGCTGCACGGCGCCGACGCGCTCGTGATCCTGACCGAATGGAAAGTCTTCAAGAGCCCCGACTTCGACAGCCTGAAGGCGAATCTGAAGACACCGTTGATTTTCGACGGCCGCAATCTGTACGAGCCCGATTCGATGCGCGAGCTCGGTATCGAGTATCACGCGATCGGCCGCCAGCACGCGCAGCAGGATGCGGCCGTGCGCGATGGATCGAAAGCGCTGGCGGCGGCCACGCCCGCGACCACGCTCTAGGCATCGGCGCCGTGCGCTGCGGCCTTGCAAGCTTTCACGTACGCAAGGCCGCGACCAGGTTTTTTTGACAAACCGCTTGAGAACTTTTGACCACTATCGGACAAAAAACCGTTCAACCCGCAAGACATCCAGGGATACTGACATGTTCGCCAATGTCCTGATCGTGTGCCACGCCAACGTCTGCCGGTCGCCCGCGGCCGAAATGCTGTTCAAGGCGGGCCAGTACCGACAATCGGGCGCGCCAATTGCGTTCCACTCCGCCGGCATCCGCGCGGTGGACGGCGACAGCATGGATCCCGTCATGCAGCGCCTGCTCGCCGAGCGCGGCATCGTAGCCGGAGAACACCATGCGCGGCGCCTGAACAAACGGATGGTGCGCGATGCGGACCTCGTGCTCGTGACCGAGCAGCGCCAGGTCAAGGACGTCGAAGCGCTGGACCCGGCCGCACGCGGCAAGGTCCACGCGCTCGGCAAATGGGAGGGGTCCGACGTCGTCGACCCGCACGGAGGCGAAGAACGCGAATACCGCGAAAGCCTCGTCCTCATCGAACATCTGGTCATGGGATGGCTCAACAAAATATGCTAAAGCGAAATATCACCTGTCTTTTTCTGTTTGCGCTGACGATCTTTCTGTCGGCGTGCTCGGTTGCACCCGGTAACCACCTCGACACGTCGCGCCTGAACGAACAGCCGCCGAGCGGCCCCGCTCCGACCTACGACGTGAAGGTGATCGACGCGCAGCTCGTCGTCGAGCAGGCGAAATTCGCCGCCGCGATGGCGCCGGCGCCGCTGCCGCCGTCGCAATACACTTTGCAGAACTACGTCTATCACGTCGAGCCGCAGGACATTCTCGGCGTCACCGTATGGAATCACCCGGAGCTGACGACGCAAAGCGGCACGTCGCTGTCGACCGGCGGCAACACGACGCAAACCATCTCGAGCGTGCTGCAGCAGCCGTACACGACCGCGCTGCCGGGCCAGGCGGATCCGTTCGGCCAGACCGTGAGCCCCGACGGCACGATCTTCTTCCCGTTCGTCGGGCGGATTCGCGCGGCGGGCAAAACCACCACGCAGATTCGCGACGAGCTCTCGATCGGTCTCAGGCCGTTCATCAAGGATCCGCAGGTCGACGTGCGCGTGCTCGCGTTCCGCAGCCAGCGCGTCGAGGTGACCGGCGAAGTGAAAACACCGGGACCGCTCGCGATCAGCGACGTGCCGTTGAAGCTCGTCGACGCGATCACGCGCTCGGGCGGCACGAATCCCGATGCCGATTTGCAGCGCGTGCGCCTCACGCGCAACCAGAAGCTCTACATCCTGAACGCCGACGCGATGCTCGATCGCGGCGACACGTCGCAAGACGTGCTGCTGCAGCCCGGCGACGTGCTCAACGTGCCGGACCGCACCGACAGCCGCATCTTCGTGATGGGCGAGGTGAAGAGCCCCGCCACGCTCAGCATGCTGAAGGGCCGCTTCACGATCGCCGACGCGCTGACCGGCGCGGGCGGCATTCTCGACACCGACGCCAACCCGCGGCAGATCTTCGTGATGCGCGGCATGCGCGACAACCCGACCTCGCCGGAGATTTTCCGGCTCGACATGACGCAACCCGACGCGGTGATGCTGAGTTCGCAATTTCAGCTGAAGCCGCTCGACGTGGTCTATGTCGGCACAGCGGCGGGCGCGACGTTCAACCGCATGATCCAGCAGATCCTGCCGGCCCTGCAGTCCGTGTTCTTCATCAAGGAGCTGACGAACTGATCGCCCCTTGCGACCGTGGTTGCGCCGCCTGAGGCCGAACCGGCCCCGGCGGCTGTCCGATGCGAAAGCAACGGGCACGCGCAATGCGATCGCCGGCGGCCCGGTCCTGCCGTGCGCAGGCCGGCCGCACCCGAAACCGCAGTAAGCCTCGAACCGAGCGGGGATTAACCCGGGGATTGAACCGTGAGTACTCAAGTCAACACGCATCTGGCCATTCAGGGCCGAACCGAGGAAGAGGACGTCGTCCTCGGCCAGCTGATCCAGACGATCATCGACGAAGTCGGAGGCCAAGCGGTCTTAGGAAGACAAAACATTCTACCAACTCCTTGGCTCACAGAACGACATGGCTACGATCCGACTTACTCGGCCGATGCGCATGTGCGCGTCGAACCGCAGGACAACACGTCGCAGGCGCTGACGCAAAACCAGACCGGCGCGGCCATCACGACCGGCGGCGGCGCGTCATCGCTGCCGACCGACGCCGAGATCGAAATCATCAAGAGCCGCGGCGTGCTCGGCCCTGTCGTGCAGCAGCTGAAACTGAACTTCTCGGTGACGCCGAAGACGTTTCCGTTCCTCGGCCGGCTCGCGGCGCGCCTGCATCATTCGGATGGGCTCGGGAAACCGTGGTTCGGTCTGAAGAGCTATGCATGGGGCGGCGAGCAGGCCGTCGTCGATTCGGTCGAAGTGACGCCCGAACTCGAAGGCAAAGAGCTGACGATGACCGCGCTCGAAGGCAACCAGTACGAGTTGCGCGCGCCGAACGGCCAGCTGCTGTTGCGCGGCCAGGTCGGCGAAACCGCTCAGGGCGGCGGCGTGACGATCGTCGTCGACAAGCTCGTGGCGCGGCCGGGCACGCAGTTCACCGTGGTGCGCGCGAACGATCTCGACGCGATCGCCGGTTTCCAGGGGGCGATCAAGGTGGCCGAGCAGGGCAAGCAGACCGGCGTGATCCAGATCTCGCTCGAAAGCGGCGACCCGGATCAGGCCGCGGCGATCGCGAACGCCGTCGCGCAGTCGTACCTGCGCGAGCACATCCAGACCAAGCAGGCCGACGCGAGCCGCATGCTCGACTTCCTGAAGAGCGAAGAGCCGCGCCTGAAGTCCGAACTCGAGAATGCCGAAGCGGCGCTGACCGAGTATCAGAGCAAATCCGGTTCGATCAATGCATCCGATGAAGCGACGATCTACCTGAACGGCGCCGTCGACTACCAGAAGCAGATCGCCTCGCTGAAGATGCAGATCGCGTCGCTGCAGCAGACCTACGCGAACGATCACCCGATCCTGAAGGCCGCGCGCGAGCAGATGGCCGAACTGCAGGCGCAGGAAGCGCGGTATTCGGCGCGCTTTCGCGATCTGCCGGCAACCGAAGTGCGCGCCGTGCAGCTGCAACGCGATGCGAAGGTCGCGGAAGACATCTACGTGCTGCTGCTGAACCGCGTGCAGGAGCTCTCGGTGCAGCGCGCCGGGACGGGCGGCAACGTGCATATCGTCGACGCGGCGCTGCGTCCGGGCGAGCCCGTCAAGCCGAAGAAATTCCTGATCCTGTCGGCCGCGACGATTCTCGGCCTGATCGCAGGCATCGGCTTCGTGCTGGTCCGCCGCAACATGTTCAAGGGCATCGACGATCCCGAGCACGTCGAGCGCATCTTCCATCTGCCGGTGTACGGTCTCGTGCCGCTGTCGGCCGAGCAGGCCGTGCTCGAGAACCAGGTTTCGCGCGGCGCGGCGCGCGAGCGCCAGGTGCTCGCCAACGCGAAGCCGAAGGACGTTTGCGTCGAAGCGCTGCGCAGCCTGCGCACGTCGATCCAGTTCACGCTGATGGATGCGCGCAATCGCATCATCATGCTGACCGGCCCGATGCCGGCCGTCGGCAAGAGCTTCCTGACCGTGAACCTCGCGGTGCTGCTCGCGCACTCGGGCAAGCGCGTGCTGATGATCGACGGCGACATGCGGCGCGGCTCGCTCGAGCGGCACCTCGGCGGCACGCAGGCGAACGGCCTGTCGGAACTGCTGTCCGGGCAGATCTCGCTCGAAGAAGCGATCCGCCCGACCGACACGCCGGGCCTCATGTTCATCTCGTGCGGCGTGCGTCCGCCGAACCCGTCGGAGCTGCTGATGTCGCCGCGCCTGCCGCAGTACCTCGACGCGCTGCAAAAGCGCTACGACGTCGTGCTTATCGATACGCCGCCGGTGCTCGCGGTGACCGATGCGTCGATCATCGGCGGCTATGTCGGCTCGACGTTCTTCGTCGTGCGCTCGGGCATGCATACCGAGAACGAGATCAGCGATTCGCTCAAGCGCCTCAGCGTGGCGGGCGTGCACGTGCAGGGTGCGATCTTCAACGCGATGCCGGCACGCGCGCGCGGCGGCTACGACCGCAGCTACGCGGCCGTTCAGGAATACCTGAGCACGTGATCGAGCCTGGCTGAGCCTGTACGGAGGAGAGGATGAAAATTACGGTGCTGGTTCCGACCTTTCGCCGTCCGGACGACCTGACGCGCTGTCTTGCCGCGCTCGAGCGGCAGCACCGCGCGCCCGATGAAGTCGTGGTGGTCGCGCGTCCCGACGACCATGAGACGCATGCGTGCCTCGACGCGCATGTGGCCAGGAAGCGGCTGCCGCTCGTCATCGCGCCGGTCGAGGCGCCGGGGCAGGTGGCCGCGCTCAATCGCGGCCTCGACGCCGCGACGGGCGACGTGATCGCGATTACCGATGACGACGCCGCGCCGCACGCCGACTGGGTCGCGCGCATCGAAGCGCATTTCGCCGCCGACCCGAAGCTCGGCGCGCTCGGCGGGCGCGACTGGGTGCACGAGAAGGGCAGCGTGCTGAACGGTTCGCGCGCAATGGTCGGCAAGCTGACGCGCTCGGGCAAGCTGATCGGCAATCACCATCTTGGCGTCGGCGACGCGCGCGAAGTCGACATGCTGAAGGGCGCGAACATGAGTTACCGGCGCGCGGCGATCCGCACGATCCGGTTCGATACGCGTCTGCGCGGCGCGGGCGCGCAGGTGCACAACGACATGGCGTTCAGCATGAGCGTGAAGCGCGCGGGCTGGAAGCTCGTCTACGACCCGCACGTCGCGGTCGATCATTTCCCCGCGGAGCGTCACGACGACGACCGGCGCGACGCGCAGACGATGGCCGCGATCGGCAACGCCGCCTACAACCTGCATCTGATCCTGCGCGCGCACCTGCCGCCGTTGCACCGCGAGACGGCATGGTGGTGGTACACGCTGGTCGGCACGCGCGCCTATCCGGGCTTCGTGCATGCGGTGCTCGCGATGGTCTCGCGCAAGCGCGCGCAACTGTCGCGCTGGAAAGCGGTGCGCAGCGGCGCGCGTGAAGCGCGCCGCGCGCTGCCGTAACGGCGCCGCCGCTTCAGCGCTGTTTCGCGCCGTTTCGCGCCGTTTCGTATTCCTGCATTGCGTTCCACCCCGCATGTTCGTTGCGCCGTTGCGCCGATCATGACGATGTCCCGCAATGTGCCCTGAACACGCAGACAGGAGTGCCTGCATGAGCATCAATGTCAACGTCCATCTGTTTTACGGCGCAGACCCGCGCACTTATCGCAAGGGCGACAACATCGGCTGCCTGTATGGCTATCACCATGCCGAATCCGACGAGTTCCGCCTCACGTACTCCGAAGACGCGCGCGAAAGCAAACCCGTCAGGCTTGTGCGCCGCGCGTTGAAAGCGCTGGCCGGGTTCGACATGATCCACACGTGGCGCAACCGCGAGCAGATCCTTAACGCCGACGTCGTCTGGACCCACACCGAGCACGAGCATCTCGCCGTCGCCTTGCTGCTGATGCTGCATGGCCACCGCTTTCGCCGCCGCGCGGCGCCGCTGCTGCTCGCGCAAAGCATCTGGCTGCTCGACAAATGGCCCGGCTACGGCATCTTGCGGCGCTGGTTCTACCGCAAGCTCGTCGCGCGCGCGGACGTGCTGACGACGCACTCGAGCGTCAATGCCGCGCTGTGCCGCCGCTATCTGCAGCGCGATGCGACGCAGGTGTTCTATGGCCTGAACACGAGCGATTTCCCGGTCCGCCAGCCCGACGCGTGGCAGCCGCATACGCCGCTGCGGGTCGCCGCGATCGGCAACGATCGCGACCGCGACTGGCGCACGCTGATCGAGGCCTTCGGCAACGACGCCCGCTATGAAGTGAAGCTCGCGACGCGGCGGCGCATTCCGCCATCGCTGCACGCGCCGAACGTCGAGATCGCATCGGCATCGGGCATCGCGAAACAGCGCGATCTGTACGCGTGGGCGGACGTGATCGTGGTGCCGTTGCGGCATAACTCGCATGTCTCGGGTCTGACGGTGACGCTCGAGGCCGCCGCCGTCGGCAAGCCGATGATCGTGACGGACGTCGGCGGATTGAAGGAGTATTTTTCGGCCCAGGCGGCGAGCTACGTGCCGCCGTTCGATCCAGAGGCGCTGCGCGCGGCCGCCGATCGCCTCGCCGCGTCGCCGGACGCCGCGCTGCGCCAGGCGCGCGCGGCCGCCGCCGAATTGCTGTCGCGCGATTTCACGACGCAGCAGTTCGCGCGGCAGCATGTGAAGATCACGCGCGATCTGCTGCAGCGTCGCATGCGCGCCGCCGGTGTCTCCGGCAGTGGCGTGTCGGCAAGCGGCGTCGGCAGTGGTGTCGGCAGTGGTGTCGGCAGTGGTGTCGATAGCGCGGCGGCGCCGCGCGTCGCCGCACGCGGCAATCGCGGAGGCGCGTAGGCGATGGCCTCGCTCCTGCATGCCGGCGCGACGAGCGCACGCGGTCTCGTCAGCGGCGATCGCTCCGAATGGATGCCGCCGGCGCTGCTGTGGCTGGTCACGGCCGTGCTGATCGTCGGCCACCAGGGCACCGCGCTGACCTACGGCTTTCCGCTGCTCTCGGTGCTGGTCGGCGCCTGGCTCTATTTCAGGAGTCCGGCGCGCTACATCGGCTTCGTCTGGTGGCAGTGGTTCCTGAGCCCCGAGGTGCGGCGCCTTGCGGACTGGTCGAAGGGTTCGTACACGCCGACGAGCCTGATCCAGATCGCGCCGCTCGCGGTTACGATGATCTGCGGGCTGTCGCTGCTGCGCTATTACCCGATCCTCGCGCAGCGGCGCGGCCTGCCGGTGCTGCTGATCCTGTTCGGCCTCGCCTATGGGCTGCTGATCGGCATCGTGTCCGCGGGGCCGCTCGCCGCCGTGTACGACCTCGCAAACTGGCTGTATCCGATCCTGATCGGCTTTCACATCATGGTGAACACGCGCGACTACCCGAAGTTTCGCGAGACGATCGTCAACACGTTTATCTGGGGCATGCTCGTGATGGGCGTCTACGGCGTGGTGCAGTTCTTCATCATGCCGGCGTGGGACGTGCTGTGGATGCTCGGCTCGCAGATGAGTTCGCAGGGCGACCCGGTGCCGCAGGGCGTGCGCGTGTTCAGCACGATGAACTCGTCGGGCCCGTTCGCGCTCGCGATGCTCGGCGCGATGGTGTTCGTGCTCGCGGCGCAGCACAAGGTGCGCTGGATCGCGGGCGCGTTCGGCTTTATCTCGTTCGCGCTCTCGCTCGTGCGTTCGACGTGGGGCGGCTGGGTCATCGCGCTCGCGATGCTGCTCGTCAAATCGAACAACAAGGTGCGCTTTCGCATCATTGCGAGCGGCGTGCTGCTGATCGGGCTCGGCGTGCCGCTGCTCGCGATCGGGCCGGTTGCCGACCGCATGCAGACGCGTCTGCAGACCCTCACGGACCTCGACAGCGACCCGAGCTATCAGGCGCGTAACCAGTTCTACGCGACCTTCGCGAAAACCGCGTTTACCGATGTGGCCGGCGAAGGCATGGGCGCCACCGGCACGTCGACCAAGCTCGCGTCCGGCAACGACGGCCAGCAGGGCCAGTACGGCAGCTTCGACAGCGGCGTGATGAACGTTCCGTTCGTGCTCGGCTGGCCCGGCACGCTGCTGTATGTGATGGGTATCGCGTGGCTCGTGATGCGCGCGGTGTTCGCCACGTTCAAGCTCGGCGACGACAAGTTCGTCGCGTCATGCCTGTCGCTGTCGCTGGCCATTCTGGCAATGATCGTGTTCACGAACACGCTCGTCGGCACCGGCGGGGCACTGCTTTTCATGAGTCTGTTTTCGATTCTCTCCGCGGCGCATTACGAGAAGCAGCACCGCAGGGCGAGGGTCGTTCTTCACGGAGTTACCGATTGAGAGTCGCGATTGTCACGCATGTCGTGCGTCATAACGATGGACAGGGCCGCGTCAACCACGAGATCGCGCGCGCCGCGCTCGAAGCGGGCATTTCGGTCACGCTCGTCGCGTCGCATGTGGCGCCGGAACTGCTCGAACATCCGCTCGTGCGCTGGGTGCCGATGAAGATCGGCCGCTGGTGGCCGACCAATCTGCTGCGCCAGCAGGTGTTCGCGCTGAAGAGCGCGCAATGGCTGCGTGCGCATCGCAGCGAATACGACGTGCTGCATGTGAACGGCTTTATCTCGTGGACGGCCGCCGATGTGAACACCGCGCACTTCGTGCACAGCGGCTGGTTCGCGAGCAAGTACTACCCGTTCGGCATCACCGGCGGCGTGTGGTCCGCATACCAGTACGTGTACACGCGCGTGAACGCGATGCTCGAACGCTGGGCGTACCGGCGCTCGCGCGTGATCACCGCGGTGTCGCAAAAGGTCGCTGCCGAGATCCGCGCAATCGGCCTCACGCCGCGCAACCGGCTCGACGTGATCTACAACGGCGTCGATACGCGCGGTTTCGCCGCGGCGAGCGGCGATCGCGCGAAGTTCAGGCTGCCCGCGCATGCGTTTCTGCTGCTGTTCGTCGGCGACCTGCGCACGCCGCGCAAGAACCTCGGCACCGTGCTGCGCGCGTTGCAGCATCTGCCGCATCACGTGCAGATCGCGGTGGCCGGTTATCTGCCGGGCAGCCCGTATCCCGACGAAGCGCGTGCGCTCGGCATTGCCGATCGCGTGCATTTTCTCGGGCTCGTCAAGGACATGCCGGTGCTCATGCATTCGGTCGACGCGTTCGTGTTTCCGTCGCGCTACGAGGCGATGAGCCTGTCGCTGCTCGAGGCGATGGCGGCGGGACTGCCTGTCGTGACCGCGCGCACCGCGGGCGGCGCCGAAATCATCACGCCCGAGTGCGGCATCGTGCTCGACGATCCCGACGATCCGCGCGCGCTCGCCGACGCGATCGGACGGCTTGCCGACGACGACGACCTGCGCCGCGCGATGGGCGCCGCGGCCGGTGAGCTCGCGGTCGGTTTCGGCTGGGCGCGCATGGCCGAACAGTACATCGCGCTGTACCGGCAGATCGCCGGGCCGCGCGAGGACCGCAGCCGCAACGGCGCGAGCCGCGATGCCGACATCGCGGCCGACATGACGACGCCGGGGCTGCTCGCCGGCGCGCCGCGCGGCGTGGATCGCGCATGAGCGGCACACCGGCAAATGAATCCGGCACAACACGACGAACACCAACAGGAATGGCCATGACTCACTCTTCGATCAAATCTCTGCAGATCGGCATGCACTGGTTTCCCGAGCGCGCGGGCGGCCTCGACCGGATGTACTACTCGCTGATCGGCGCGCTGCCCGGTGCCGGCGTCGAGGTGCGCGGCGTGGTGGCCGGCTCGCCGCGCGTCGCGGCCGACACGAACGGCGCGATCCAGGGCTTCGGGCCGGCCGCGCAATCGCTGCCGCTGCGCCTGATGGCCGCGCGCCGCGCGCTGCGCCGCGAAATCCGCGCGCAGCGCCCCGACGTGATCTCGTCGCACTTCGCGCTCTATACGTTTCCGGGGCTCGACGTCACGCGCGGCATTCCGCAGGTGTCGCATTTCCAGGGGCCGTGGGCCGACGAAAGTCATGTGGAAGGGGCCGACTCGCTCGGCCAGCGTGCGAAGCGCTATCTCGAGCAGACCGTCTATGCGCGCTCGTCGCGGCTCATCGTGCTGTCCGACGCGTTCGGCAAGATCCTCACGTCGCGCTTCGGCATTTCGCCCGAGCGTATCCGCGTGGTGCCGGGCTGCGTGAACGTCGACCAGTTCGATCTGCCGCTCACGCAGAACGAAGCGCGCCTGAAGATGCAACTGCCGCTCGGCCGGCCGATCGTGCTCGCGGTGCGGCGTCTCGTGCGCCGCATGGGCCTCGAGGATCTGATCGACTCGGTGAAGATCGTCAAGCGCCGCGCCCCCGATGTGCTGCTGCTGATCGCCGGCAGGGGGCGTCTGCAGGGCGAACTGCAGGCGCGCATCGACGAAGCCGGCCTGACCGACAACGTGAAGCTGCTCGGCTTCGTGCCCGACCAGCATCTGGCGACGCTGTACCGCGCGGCGACGCTTAGCGTCGTGCCGACCGTGGCACTCGAAGGTTTCGGGCTGATCACGGTCGAATCGCTGGCGTCGGGCACGCCCGTGCTCGTGACGCCGGTCGGCGGCCTGCCGGAAGCGGTCGCGGGACTGTCGCCGGATCTCGTGCTGCCGTCGACCGGCGCCGACGCGATCGCGGAAGGCGTGTCGAAGGCGCTCGACGGGACGCTCAGATTGCCCGATGCCGACGCATGCCGTGCATACGCGCGCGCGCACTTCGACAATCCGGTGATCGCGAAGCGCGTCGCGGCCGTGTACAGCGAAGCGATCTCCGACGCTTCGGTGCACTGAACCGGCCGCTAGCGCGGTCGGGGCGAGCCGGTTTTCTGCTTTTTCGCGGGAGGACCGGCAGGCGGTTCGTCGGTAATCCGCCCGCCCGGCGAAACGTGCACAGACTGTCCGCTGTAGATGTCTTTGGCGTCGACGGGCGCCGTCACCGGCACTTCGGTCAGGCGCAGTCCGATGCGCGGCTTGAGTTCGGTGTCGGCAGGAACGAGCGTGGCGATTTCGTCGACCCTGAATACGGTGCCGGGGCGCATCAGCCACTCGCTCTCGTTCGACGCATCGGTGTCGATGCCCGCAATAAAGGGCTTCGCGGAGCGCGACTGGATCGCGTAAAAGGCCATTGCCGGCTGTTCCGAGCCGCCGACGGCACCATCGTCCGCAATCGAGTCGAGCGCGTACTGCCGGTCGCTCGATGCGGCCATAAAGCCTTTATCCGTGACGAGATCGCCGGGCTTGAACCGGCTTGCGTAGTCGGCGGGAACGTCGGCTATGCGAAGCAGGCGGACATCCTGTTTTGCGGGGGCCGGCAGGCGCTCGAGCGCGCTTGCGAGATCGTCGCGCGCCTTGATCATCGCAGCGGAAGGATTGCCCGCGCGCAAGTCGTGGTTCAGGTCGAAGTTGAGCCCCGATGTGCTGCGGCTGCCGATGCTGCCGCCATCGGTATCGCTGCTGTGGTTGCTATCGCTGCCGCTGCCGCTGCCGCTGCCGCTGCCGCTGCCGCTGTCGCTGTCGTTCGAGGCACTTTCGTCGAGCGCGGTCCATCGTCTGAGCGCCGTTTTCTGGTCGGCGCTCAGGTTGTCGAACGCGGCCTGGTAGCTTTGCCGATAGGCTGGATCGTCGAGGTACGCGTTCGCCGGCGACTGCCAGTCCTCGGCTTGCAGCGCAGTCTTCAGCTCCTGCGACATCGGCGGCGAGCTCGACGGCCCGGCTTCGGCCACGCCGCCGCCGCCTCTGAGCCGCATGGGTCCGACGTCGACGATTTCCCATTCGTGCTTCGAATTCAGCCGGGCGGAATAGCTCGGATTCCATAGATTGTCCGCGTCGTAGACGCGCGCTGTCCCGCTGCTTTTGTCATAGCGGGCCGGGTACGCACGGCCGCCGATCGCGACGAAGTTCTGCCCGCTCGCGTTCTCCAGGATCGCGCTTGCCTCGGCGGACGCTTTCAACGAATCAAGCGGCGCATCGGATGCGTATGCGGCGGGGACGGTAGGCGGATGTGCCGGTATGCGGTCCGGCGAGCCGGCATATCCGACTGCCGAAGCGGGCGCGAGCGGCCGCCTCGCCGACGCCGCAGCCGGGACGGTTGCGGCGTCATGTCCGAGATCGGCCGCCGCGTCGATGGCCGCGATCGCGTCGGCGAACGCCTTCGACTCCGCGATGGCGCCGCTTGCGGCGCTTGCCGGATCGAGCAACGTGCCGAGCACATTTGCCGCGACATCGACGCCGATGCGCGCGTTCGGCGGCAACGACGAATGGGCGTCGAACACCGTGGAAAGCGGTGCGAACGGCGTCATGCCGAGCACGAAACGCGCGCTTCCCTCGAGGATCTGCGCGGCCACATGCTTCGCGCGTTCCTGCGGCGCGATCGACTGGTCCTTCGTGGTGGCGTCGCGCAGCACGGCGTCGTAGCGGTCGGCGAGGTCGCGTACGTATTCGGGGCCCGCCGTGGGCGGATCGTTCACGATGTCCGCGTAGCGTTTCGGACCGCCCACGCCAAAGCTGTTCAGTTTCTTTCCCGCATCGAAGCCCCATTGCGCGAGCTTGTCGCGCACCGCGGGGTCGTCCTGCATCCGTTCGGTGAACGCGAGAATGCGTTTGTCCTCGAACGGATCTTCGCCGCTGCCCGGGTTCGACGTGTGGAGCTGGCGCGCAATGAGCTCGTAGCGCTTGCCCGGATCGTCGTCGACGCGCCCGGCTTCGCCGAGCATCCGGTCGACGTCGTCGTTGGCTGCCTTCCAGTCCGCCGCCTGCCGGCGGCCATACGCATCGATTGCTCCCGATATCTGCGACTGCAGATTCTTTTTGAACGACAGCGCAGACCGGTAGACGCTTGCGCGTTGCTCCGGCGTCGCGGCCGCGAGGAACCGTCTGCGCATGCGCGACAGCTGGCCGACCCTGCTCTGGCCCGCACGGTCGAGATATCCCGCACCGACCGGCGTATTGAAGACACCGAGCACGCGCTCGAGCGGATCGTTGACGGCGCGGTTGTATTCGTCGCGAACCGCGTTTTCGAGCTGTCCGAATTCGCGGTCGACGTCCGCGCGCCCGTCGGGCGTCGCCATCCGGTAGGCCGAGGCGAAGGTCGCGGCGCCGGCTGCATAGAATCGGGACTGGCTTGGCGGGAGCGCCGCGAGCTGATCGAGCAAACCCGCATGGCGCTGTTCGAAGCGGGCAATCTCGCGCGGGTAGCCGGTCAGGTCCCGCGCCGCGCCGTCCGCGAGCGTCCGTCCGTTGCGCGTGTCGTTGGCGAGCGTCGGCACGTCGGTCCCGCTACCGGGCTGGCGTTGCTCCGCATAGTCGTGAAACAGCCGATCGAGTTCGGTCGCGGTGAGGGCGCAGGAGGGTCCGCGATTCGTTCCATGCGCTCCATGTGTTCCATGCGGTTCATCGGGATTGCCCGGTCGCGCTCGCGCGACGGACGCTGCGCGTGCGCCGGAGATCGCGCCGGACATCGCGCCGGCTTTTGCATCGCCGGACCGCGCTTCGTTGGCGGCTTCGCTCGAGGCGGCGACGCCGTATGGTCGATCCGGGTACTGCCGGGTGGCTATCGGGACATCCAATTCCTTTCTCCGTTCGGGTTGTGCGGTACGCATGCCGCTGACGTCCTGCGATCTTCGGCTGAGCGGCGTCGTGCAGGGTCGTGCGCACGCACTACGGCGCCGCAATGCGACAGCGGGGAGAGAGGAACGAGGGCGCGCTGGGCGTTGCCGCCGGCAACGCCCACGCATCAGGAGGGAGGCTGGAAGAGCTGCGAACGGGAACGGCCCGGCCCGTCAGAACGTTTCGTGAATCCGGTTGCGCGCGATATCGGCGTTGACCATCATCTGGCACAACTGCTCGAGCGTGGTTTGCGGTTCCCAGCCGAGCTTCGCCTTCGCTTTATCCGCGCAGCCGATCAGCAGATCGACCTCGGCGGGACGGTAGAACTTCGGGTTGATGCGCACGAGCGTGCGGCCCGTCGCAACCTCGATGCCCGTCTCGCCCTGGTTTTTGCCCGACCACTCGAGCTGCGTGCCGGCCGCGGCGAAGGCCATCTTCACGAAGTCGCGCACGGTCTCGGTACGATTGGTCGCGAGCACGAACGTGTCCGGTTCGTCGACCTGCAGCATGCGATGCATGCCGTCGACATATTCGAGCGCGAAGCCCCAGTCGCGCTTCGCGTCGAGATTGCCGAGCTCGAGCACCTCCGCCTTGCCGAGATGAATTTTCGCGACCGTATCGGTGATCTTGCGCGTGACGAATTCGCGTCCGCGCAACGGCGATTCGTGATTGAACAGAATGCCGCTCGTTGCGAAGATCCCGTAGGACTCGCGATAGTTGACCGTGGTCCAGTGCGCGAACAGCTTGGCGACCCCGTACGGGCTGCGCGGATAGAACGGCGTGTCCTCGCGCTGCGGTATCGCTTGCACCATGCCGAACATCTCGGAAGTCGACGCCTGGTAGTAGCGCATCTTCGGGTTCACGGCGCGAATGCCTTCGAGCAGATTCAGCGCGCCGACGCCCGTCACCTGCGCGGTGGTCGCCGGCTGGTCGAACGATACGCCGACGAAGCTCTGCGCGGCGAGGTTGTACACCTCGTCGGCCTGCGCCGATTCGAGCAGGCGCAGCGTCGAACCGAGATCGGTCAGATCGTGTTCGACGAGCCTCAGATTCGGATGGTCGAGCACGCCGAGCTCTTCCATGCGCCAGAAGTTCACCGAACTCGTGCGCCGATACGTGCCGGTCACCTGATAGCCCTTGCCGAGCAGCAGCTTGGTCAGGTAGGCGCCGTCCTGGCCGGATACGCCGGTAATGATGGCTTTGCGTTGAGTTGTCATCGTTTGCCTTTCTCGTTGCCTGTGATCCGGTGCGTGCGCGGTATAGGCGCGGGTATGTGCAGCGCCGCGCCGGCCGCAAAATCAGCCGGGCCTCGCGGTCCATGCCGCAGTGGCCGAAGCGACCGACATAAGTGGTCACTCATTCTAGAAAGAGAAAATCGATGAAAAAACTCGAACGAAAACGATTAATCATCGATCCCGCGAAGGTGAGCGGCGCCGGCTCGCAGCAGAGCGCGTGGCGCGGTGCCCGATGCACGCACGGCAGGCACACGGGCCGTGCAATGGGATAACGATTTTGCGGTAGGTAAGTTCTACAGACGCGTATTCATCTGGCAAAAGCTGCGGATTACGAAAAACCTGGCACGCGCATTTTCGCCCGCAAGTTAAAAATCTATGGCCGCAATATACCGTTTAATGCCGGTTCGATTTTGCGCTGAATTATTTTGAATTTTTTGGATTTATTTCGCGCGCACCCTTTCCGCTTAATCTCAGATCCGGGCTTCCCTGCGGCCACCTGCGCCGTCGTGCGCTGCTCGCGGGATTTCATACGCTGTGTCGTCGCAGTTGCTGCGCAGTTGCTGTCGTCGCAGTTTCCGCAGTTTCGTTCGAGTTTCGTTCGTTCTGCGCTGCATCGTTCAGAGCGGTCCTCGAACGCAATATCTTTCATTCATCAAGCAACCCGGCGCGGCGGCCGCCGCAAGGTTCGTCAGTCCCGGGTTCCGACTGTGGAGAAGTGCCTTTGATCCGAGCCCTGTTTGCCGGAGCGCTTTGCGCTTTTGCATCGCTGATCGCCGTATCAGGCGTGTGCGCACAAGACCGCGGACAAGACCGCGGGCGCGACTCCGCGCAGGAGTCGCCAGGCGCTGCCGCGACGCTCGACGCACAAACGTCATGGATCGGCAACACCTTCGGCTACGGCAACGGAACCTGGACGCAGATCAATGTGACCGCGATCGCGGTCTCGCCCGACGGCAAGGTCTATACGGACGCGCCGTGGGATGAAAGCGGCGCCGAGTCGGGGATCTATCAGGACGGCAAAATGCTGGGCTACGCGAACGGTACGCATGGTTGGGGCAACGGCGGCGGCAACGCCGTCGCGGTCAACCGTCGCTACGCGTTTATCGCGGTCAGCGTCAACACTGAAAGAGATCACCTGGTCGGCAAGGGCGTGTGGCCGCAGAAGGGACACATCTGGTATGGCGTCTCGCGGCGCGAGATCGGCGACCCGCAGCGCACGGCGCCGTTCCAGCCGGTCGCGAACGCGACCGATCCGCGTGCGCGGCTCGCGGCGAGCCTCGCGATCGTCAGCGACGTCGCATGGAACGTCCATAACGAAGTCACGGGCCTCGCCGCGAACGACAAGGTGCTCTACGTCGCGACCGCGGCGCTCGATCGCGTCGATATCTACGATCCCGATTCGATGATGCGCAAAGGTTCGTTCAAGGCACACGAACCGGGCCATCTCGCCGTCGCACCGGACGGCTCGCTCTGGGTGCTGACCGATACGCTATCGGGTAAATCGCAGATCGTCCATTATTCGGCGAGCGGCGACAAACTCGACGACACCTTGCCGCTGCCGTCGGACAGTGTGCCGGCCGACGTCACGGTCGATGCGAAAGGGCGCGTGCTGGTCGCGGACAACGGTCCGCGCCAGCAGGTGCTGTTCTTCAGCAGGCAGAACGGCCGCTACGCGGCATCGGGTTCGCTCGGCGAGCGCGGCGGCATCTTCTCGGGCGTGGCGGGGCGTCCCGGTCCGCAACGCTTCAACGGCCTGACCGGCGTCGGCGTCGATCAGAGCGGCAACATCTATGTGTCGACCAATGGTATCGGCCCGAACTTCTCGCCGCCGGGTTCCGGATTCGGCGCCGCGCTCGGCGCGGGACTGGGCGCGACACTCGAGAGCTATGCGCCGGACGGCAAGCGGCTATGGCAGGTTCAGGGGCTGCTCTTCGTCGACGGCGCATGGATCGATCCCGCGCGTCCGAACAGCGTCTATACCGGCAACAAGCGCTTCGAACTCGATCTGTCGAAGCCTGCCGGCCAGCAGTGGACCTACGTCGGCTTCCTGTCGAACCGCTTCAGATATCCGGAGGATCCGGTCTTCCATACGGACCAGTGGCCGGGCCTGCCGATCGCGCGGCAAGTGAAAGGCCACACGTTCCTCTACCTGACCGACATGTACGCCGATCACCTGAAGATCTATCGCTTCGACGCGGCGCGCGAAGGCGAAACGGCGATACCGTCCGGCTTTTTCGGCGGGCGAGGGCTACGCGATCCGAAGTCGATTCCGAACGCGCCGGCGGGCGGCGACTGGATCTGGCGCGATGCGAACAGCAACGGCCGGTTCGACGACGGCGAATTCGCGCGCAACACAACCGGCAAACGGCTCGTCGGCGGCTGGGGCTGGTGGGTCGACACGGCCGGCGACGTCTGGCGCACAGTCGATTCGCACGGCATCTATCGCTTCCGTTTCGGCGGCCTCGACAAGTCCGGCAATCCGATCTACTCGTACGACAACATGCAGGCGTACGACGTGCCGGCGCCGTTTACGCAGGCACAACGCGCGATCTACGACGCGTCGACCGATTCGCTGTACGTGACGGGCTACACCGACGATGCGCCGCCGCGCAAGCAGCAATGGAAGGAAGTCGGCCGCGTGCTCGTGCGCTACGACAAGTGGTCGAGCGGCAAGCCGGTCGCGCGTTATACGTTGAAGCTGCCGTGGGACACCGATGCGAAGCCGATTTTCACGATCATCGGCCTCACCGTGGAAGGGAAATACATCTTCGCGGTCGAGCCTGCCGGCGTCGTGCACGTGTACGACAACGACCGCGGCAAGGAAATCGGCGTGATCCGGCCGGGGCCCGAAGTGGGGCGCGCCTCGGGCTGGGTCGACGTCGCGAACGGTGTGAGCGCGGCGCGGCGCAGCGACGGCGAGTACCTGATCTTCGTCGAGGAAGATGCGCGCGGCAAGGTCATGATGTATCGCTGGAAGCCGTCATGAGCGTGCGATGCGACCTGTATTCGCACCACGCACGCGGCGTTTTCTTTCGCGCTGCACGGGACGTGCGGCGCCGTCTTTTTACATGCGTCGATCTGCGTCGACGACTGACGTGAAGGGTACCGGATGGACAAAAGCATCCTGAGGAACGTAGGGATCAATTTCATCGGCCTGATACTGCCCACGTTCGTCTCGCTCGTGACCGTACCGGCGTACATCAAGGCGCTCGGCGTCGAACGGTACGGCGTGGTCAGTCTCGTCTGGGTGCTGATCGGCTACTTCGGCATTCTCGATCTCGGCATGAGCATGGCCGCGCAGAACCAGATCTCGAAGGCGCGTGCGTCCGCGGACAAGGAAGAATGCGCGCGCGTATTCTGGAGCGCCACCTGGCTCAACCTGGGCACCGGCGCGATCGGCGGGCTGCTCATCTATTTCGGCACGTTCATCTACACCGCGTATTTCTCGAAGGTGCCGCCCGAACTGCATCACGAAGTGATCGGCGCGTTGCCGTGGCTCGCGCTCGCGATACCGATCGCGAATGTGTCGTGGGTGTTTGCCGGCGCGATCAGCGGCGCCGAGAAGTTCGGCAGCTACAACACGAACCAGACGATCGGCACGTTCCTGTTCCAGTTGCTGCCGCTGTTCGCCGCGTGGTGGATCGCGCCGACCTTGCCGAATGTGCTCGCCGCTGCCGTGGCGGCGCGCATCATCGCGGCGCTGATGCTCGGCCGCTCCGCGCTGAAGGTGCTCGAGATCCGCAAGATCCTGCCGCCGCAGTTCGGCGTCGCGAAGGGGCTGTTCAGCTTCGGCGGCTGGATGCTCGTCACGTCGACGCTGCAACTGATGGGCGATTCGATGGACCGCGTGCTGGTCGGCTCGGCGCTCGGCGCGCGTTTCGTGACCTATTACTCGGTGCCGCAAAACCTCGTCTGGCGTCTCGGCGTCATACCGAGCGCGATGATGCGCACGCTGTTTCCGCGTCTGTCCGCACTCAACCGCGAGAATGCGGACCTCGTGCTGCGGCAGTCGATCGAATTTCTGAACGGCGTATTCACGCCGGTCATGCTCGTCGCGATGCTCGTGCTCGAACCGTTTCTGCATCTGTGGGTCGGCAACGAAGTCGCGAGCGCGGGCGCGCCGGTGGGCCGCATTCTGATCATCTTCGTGTGGCTCACGGGGCAGTCGAACCTCGCGCGCATCATGATCCAGGCGCAAGTGCATCCGGCCGTCGCGGCGCGCGTGAGCATCATCGAAACGCCGCTGTTCGCGGGCGCGATCTGGGCCGGCGTGCATTACTTCGGGCTGACCGGCGCGGCGATCGCGGTGGCCGCGCGCGGCTTCTTCGATTATTTCGTCCTGCTCAGACTGTCGCGCGTGCATGCGCGGCCGATCGTGATGGACATGGTGCCGCACCTCGCCTTTCTCGTGGCGGCACTGTGGATTGCCACGATCGCGACGACCATTCCGCTCGCGGCCGTGGCTGTCGTGCTGATGACCGCCGCGAACGTCGCCTGGTCGCTGACGATGACACCGGCGCTGCGCGATCTGGCGCGCTCCGTGCTGGGCAGGCTCTCGAGACTGTATTCAAGGAACAGCGCATCATGAACCACGATATCGCTGAAGACACGCGGCTGCCGAATCCGACGCGCACGCTCGCGCATTCCGCTGCCTCGCCGGTACCGTTGGCGCCCGCGGGCCACGCCGCGTTCGACAGGCCGGCGACGGTCCCGCCGCGGCGCATGACGCCGCATCCGCCGTTCGCCGCGCAACGCGTACGCGTCGCGATCGTGCACGACTGGCTCGTCACCTATGCGGGCGCCGAGCGCGTGCTCGAGCAGATCATCGCGTGCTTCCCCGACGCGGACCTGTTCGCGCTCGTCGACTTCCTCGAGGACCGCAGCTTCATTCGCGGCAAGCCGGTCACGACATCGTTCATCCAGAGGCTGCCGAAAGCGAAGACGAAGTACCGCTCATATCTGCCGCTCATGCCGCTCGCGATCGAGCAGCTCGACCTGTCCGCGTACGACCTCGTGATTTCGAGCAGCCATGCGGTGGCGAAGGGCGTGCTGACCGGTCCCGACCAGGTGCACGTGAGCTATGTGCATTCGCCGATCCGCTATGCGTGGGATCTGCAGCATCAATACCTGAACGAATCGCGGCTCACGGCCGGCCCGAAGTCGGCGCTCGCGCGTCTGATCCTGCATTACATCCGCAACTGGGATGTGCGCACGGCCAATTCGGTCGATTCGTTCGTGTCGAATTCGGACTTTATCGCGCGGCGTATCAAGAAGGTCTATCAGCGCGATGCCGACGTGATCAATCCGCCCGTCGACGTGGAAGCGTTCTCGGTGCTCGAGCAGAAGGAAGACTTCTATCTGACCGCGTCGCGCATGGTGCCGTACAAGAAGATCGATCTGATCGTCGAAGCGTTTGCGAAGATGCCGCAGCGGCGCCTCGTCGTCATCGGCGACGGGCCCGAGATGCAGAAGATTCGCGCAAAAGCGGCGCCGAACGTCGAGATCATGGGCTATCAGCCGTTCGCGGTGCTGCGCGACCGCATGCGCCGCGCGCGCGCCTTCGTGTTCGCCGCCGAAGAGGACTTCGGCATTTCGGTGGTCGAAGCGCAGGCCTGCGGCACGCCGGTGATCGCCTACGGCAAGGGCGGCGCGCTCGAAACCGTGCGCGATCTGTCGCACCCGCAGCCGACCGGCCTGTTCTTCGACGAGCAGACCGCCGAGGCGATCGTTGCCGCCGTCGAAAGCTTCGAGGCGCAGTCGGCGCCGGGGCTCGGGACGGGGCAGGATTCGGTCCAAGGTGCGGGTGAAGGCGCCGGTGAAGGTGCGCGCGAAGGTCCATGCCAAGGTACGGTCCACGGCCGTTTCGCGCCCGCGCACTGCCGCGCGAGCGCCGAACGCTTTTCGGCGGCCTTGTTTCGCGAGCGTTTCTTCGCGCACGTGTGCGCACACGTGCCCGCCCTGCAGGGCGCGAAGCTGCCGCCCTACGATCCGCCGCCGAGAGGCGCGGCGGCGAACGCGGCTGCGTCGCTGCGCGTGCTCGCGGTCGACCAGAGCGGCGTGCTCGGCGGCGCGGAGTTGTCGCTGCTCGAAATCGTCAAGGCGCTGCGCGCGCGCATGGATGTGGTGCTGTTCGACGACGGCCCGTTTCGCGCGGCGCTCGACCGGGCCGGCGTGCCGGTTACCGTGCTCGACGCGGGCGCGACGCGCGACATGCGCAAGCAGGGCGCGTCACCGCCGCTTGGCCGCGCGCTCAAAAGCGTCTGGTCGCTGGTGCGCGCGACCGCTGCGCGGGCGCGCGACAACGACGTGATCTATGCGAATACGCAGCGCTCGATGGTGGTCGGCGTGCTGGCCGGCAAGCTCGCGCGCAAGCCGGTGGTCTGGCATTTGCGCGACATCGTCAGCGCCGAGCACTTCGGCCGGCGGCAGCTTGCGGTCATCAAATGGTGCGCGCGCTTCGGGCTTGCGCATGTTATTGCGAACTCGGGCGCTTCCGCGCGCGCGTTCATGCAGTTGACGAAATTCGACGACGACAAGGTCGACGTCGTGTTCAACGGTATCGCAAGCGCGCCGTTCGACGCGCTGCGCGACATGCCGCAAGCGGCGCTGCGCGCGCGTCTGAACCTGCCGCGCGACGCGTTTCTGGTCGGTTCGTTCAGCCGCCTCGCGCGCTGGAAGGGACAGCACGTCCTGCTCGAGGCGATGACGCAGGGCGGCGCCGGTCTGAATCCGCAGATGCACGTGGTCTTCGTCGGCTCCGCGCTGTTCGGCGAGGATGCGTACGAGGCGGAACTGCGCGCATTCGTCGCGCAGCACGGGCTCACCGGGCGCGTGCATTTTCTGGGCTTCCAGCACGATATCGCGGCTTGCATGGGCGCGATGGACGTCGTGGCGCATACGTCGATCACGCCGGAGCCGTTCGGGCGCGTGATCGTCGAAGGCATGCTCGCGCGGCGGCCGGTCGTCGCGGCGCGTGCGGGCGGCGTGACGGAGATCGTGCGCGACGGCGAGAACGGCATGCTCTGCGAACCGGGCGACGCCCGTGCGCTTGCCGCCGCGCTCGCCGGATTGCACGCTAACCGGACGCTGCGCGACCGGCTCGTGATGCATGGCTACCGGACTGCGGTCGATTCGTTCGGCACGGTGGCGTATGTCGACGGGGTCGAGCGGATTCTGAAGCGGGTGGCGGCCGTGGCGCCGCGTGACCGGCGCGGGCAGGCACAGCAGAACAAGGCCGCCTGAGCGACGCGATTCGATGGGCGCTAGTTGCGCGGGGCAAGCCAAGCGACGTTACCTTAGCTTTGCAACCGAAGCGACGTCACCGAAGCGACGTCACCGAAGCGACGTGACCCAAGCGACGTGACCCAAGCGACGTGACCCAAGCGACGTGACCCAAGCGACGTGACCCAAGCGACGTCACCGAAGCGGGCCGGGGTGCGCCTGAACGGGCCGCGTTAGCTCTTACATGGGGCTCACGCGAAGCGCGCTCGGGCCAGCGGGCTTTTCTGCCCCCGGCCGCTACGCTTTTCCGCTTCAGGCAACCCGCACGCCCGCGCCTTCCACCTTCGCGCGCGACTTCGGCTTCAGATTTGCCGACCACTTCATCGCCGGCAATTCGACGAGCCGGTAGAACGCATACGCGACCGGAATCGCGATGCACATATAGCCGAGCGACGGCCAGATCGACATCTGCAGCTCGGACCGGTAGATCACCGACGACAGCAGCACGAAAAGCGGCAGGTGGATCAGGTAGAGCGAGAAGCTGAAATCGCCGAGCCGCGACAGCAGCCGCATCGGCGCCGAGCCGGCCGTCGCGCGGCGGGTCTCGAGCGCTTTGTACAGGTAGCACGCGAATCCGATCGCCCACAGCTGGAACGCGAGGTATTGGCCGACATAGAACGCGCCGCAGCCCGCGAGCGTGAAGAGCGCCGCGAGCCCGTACCAGAGGCGCGCCGGGCGCGGCGGCCGCACGCGCGTCGCGCCGGCTTGCGCTTCGGCGATCCACGCGCCGAGCATCCACGAAAACCAGTATGACGGGAAAAACTGAATGTCGTGCCGCTCGAGCACGATCGCCGACACGATATTGACGAGCGCAACCCCGACGAGAATCGCATTGATGCCGAAACGGCGGCGCAAGGCGAACAGCAGCGGATAGATCGCGTAGAACTGCACTTCGAGCGACAGCGTCCAGAGCGCGCCGTTCGATCCGTACGTATGGCCTGCGACCCCTTGCAGCGAGAACAGGTTGACGAGGAACGGATAGAGGCCGATCTCGCGGATCTTGTGGTTGACGGGCGGCAGTTGCAGGCTGACCGAATCGAGTGCGAGCGTGAGCAGCAGCGCGGCGAGCAGCACCGGGTAGATGCGCGCAAAGCGGCGCATCCAGAAATTGCCCGCATCGAGCCGGTAATGCGGGTCCTGGGCGAGCTTGAATGCGGCGCCGCGATGGATGCAGTAGCCACTGATCACGAAAAAGATCGGCACACCTGCGGAACCCCACGCGATCGGAAACGTCGCATATGCAATGAGCGAACCCGGCGCGAGCGAGGTGCCGACAGCGTGGTGAAAGCTCTGCATGCCGACCCACACCACCTGGCGGCAGTGGAAGTAAGCGACGAGCAGGGCGGCGAAGCCGCGCATCGCGTCGATCACCTGCTCCTTGCCCGCGCTCGACACATGCGCGTCGGCAGGCGCGGCGGAGAAGGTCGGCGATCGTGCAGCGGCTGTAGTAGCTGTGGTGGCGGTCAGAGCGGTGTCGCTCATGCGGTCCTCGTTACTGCATGCCGGCACGGTGGCGCGACAGGTGAATGAAAGCGGGTGCGCGCGATATCGGCTCCGGTATCGTGCGGCGGCACCGGCGCGGACGAATGGCCGCCGCGTGCAGACCGCACATCGCTATGCTAATGCATCGTGTTTGAAATAAAAGAGATAAAAAAGTCCTGGAAAATATGCGCATTTGATCTACAACGGTCACTGTCACGGCAGTGTCAAGATTAAATATTGCGGGTAAATACTGTTCGCGTTATCCACTACTTTTTTTGTGATAACTTGGACTGGCCAAATTCTTGACGAGGGGGTTGTCAATGAGCATACATGTGCTGGCTGGAGTCATCGTGCTGCTCGTGCTGGTGGCAGTCTCGGCGTACCGCGAAGCGTTGCGCAACGAGCCCATTGGCCGTTTTCGCATGAACCCGGGAAAACTCCCGCAGTTCGATGATAACGAAGAGTCCGCTCTTCAATAATTTCCGATGGATAGTCGGCGGCCGGCAATATTTACGTAATTGCCGGCCGCCGGCGGCAGTTTATGCGGTAAGCAAAACGGCTTTATCGGTTTTAGAGTACGGCTGCGGTAAATCTGCGAAAGCCACTCGAGGAAATTAGCGGCTCTTTAACGAAAGTCCTATTATTTTTCCGCTACGCTTCTTGCACATCAGATTCGCCGCCGGGTCTGCACGGACGTGGGTGGACGCCCGCTCCGGAAACCGGCGGTTGCCAACGTCATCAACCGAGTGGGAATGCATACCATGCTGAAAGTCACCAAAGCCGTCTTTCCCGTGGCGGGTCTCGGCACGCGCTTTTTGCCTGCCACCAAGGCGAGTCCGAAGGAAATGCTGCCGATCGTCGATAAACCGCTGATTCAGTACGCGGTTGAAGAAGCGATCGAAGCCGGCATTACCGAGATGATCTTCGTGACGGGCCGCAGCAAACGCGCGATCGAAGATCACTTCGACAAGTCGTATGAGATCGAGTCGGAACTCGAAGCGCGCGGCAAGGAAAAGCTGCTCGAACTGGTACGCGGCATCAAGCCGGCCAATGTCGACTGCTTTTACGTGCGCCAGGCGGAAGCGCTGGGCCTCGGTCACGCGGTGTTGTGCGCCGAGAAGCTCGTCGGCGATAGCCCGTTCGCGGTGATTCTCGCCGACGACTTGCTGCACAGCGAAAAGCCCGTGATGAAGCAGCTCGTCAACGTGTTCAACCACTATCACAGCTCGGTGGTCGGCGTCGAAACGATCGCGCGCGAAGACAGCCGTTCGTACGGCGTGGTCGAAGGCCGCGAGTGGGAAGAAGACGTGATCAAGCTGTCGGGCATCGTCGAAAAGCCGGCGCCCGAAGTCGCGCCGTCGAACCTCGGCGTGGTGGGCCGCTATGTGCTGATGCCGACCATCTTCCGCCATATCCGCGCGCTCAAGCCGGGCGCGGGCGGCGAACTGCAACTGACGGACGCGCTCGAATCGCTGCTGACCGAGGAGCAGGTGCTCGCCTATCGCTACTTCGGCACGCGCTTCGATTGCGGCAGCAAGCTCGGCTACCTCAAGGCGACAGTCGAATTCGCGTTGCGTCACCCGGAAGTGCGCGCCGAGTTCGAGGAATACCTGCAAAGCTATCTGCCCGCGCATCTCACGGCCGCGGCCGCTTGAGGTGACCGGTCAGCCGCGCGCCGCTTGCCGCATGCAAAGAACGCGGGGCCATCAGTGATGGCCCCGCTGCCGTTGCTTCGCAGCCATGGGGCCGTGCCCGGTCGGGTCGGTCACCGGGCCTTCCGCGGCCGGCGCCGCAAGGCGCGCATGCGCGTCTACCGTGCGCGTCGGCGCGCGTCGTTTCGCTGACCCGCTGTCGTCGAAGCGCGAGTGGTGCAGTGCGCGTTGGGCGGTGGCGGCCTACGCGCTACGCCCAGCCGCGCTGCAGGTCCGGACCTACGAACCGACGAACACCTGTTGTGCGTCGTGGGGTGTGGCGACCGATCGAAACACTTCGAACACGCGTCTCGTGTTGATTCTCGCGTTGAATTCCCGTACGGCTTTTTCGTAGCTCGCGTGGCGCATCCGCGTGCGCATGGCCGGATTGTCGATCAGCGCGCCCAGATACTGACGCAACGCGCGTCGATCGCCCGGCGCGATCAGAAAGCCGTTGCCTTCATGGTCGATCATTTCCGGAATGCCGCCGATGCGGGTGCCGATCAATGCCAGGCCCGACGCGGCCGCTTCCTGAAACACCATGCCGAGCGCCTCGGCGCGGCTCGTCATGACGAAGATTTCGGCTTCCTCATAGAGACGGTGCCATTCGGGCGTGTAAGACGAGACGCCGCGATGGACGAAGACGGACTCGCCCGACGGAACGTGCGGATCGTTCGTCATCAGATGGAGTTCGGCCTTGTGCGCAAAGTGCTCTGAAAATACGGCGATCAGATCGTCGCCGCCTTTGCGGCGAAATTCATTGCCGACAAACAGGATCTTCGGTTTCGTGACCGAGCCCGATTCGAATTGCGGTTGATGGAATGCTTCCTTCAATACGCCAGGGGTGATGACCGACACACGCTCCGGGGCGATGCCGTGTTCGTCGATCACGGAATCGCGGGCCCAATCGGAGAACGCGACGATATGCGCCGCGTGCCGGAACACGTTGCGCTCCATCAGCACGTTCGGGCGATAGGTCCACTCGGGGCCGGAGCCGTGCTCGCGCATCAGCTGGAACGCGGTCATATCGATCGTGATGACGGTCGGAATCGACTTCATGAGGCTCACGCTGCCGAACGCCGCGGTTTGCGTGTGAAAGTGCAGCACGTCGTAGTTCTTCAGGGCGGCTTTTCTATGCGCGAGTTTCGAGCCCATGGCGCCCGTGGCCCACTCGGCACGCGCACGACGGAAATCGAGATTGCGTCGGTTCAGCTTCGGCACGCGGAACTCGGCCATTTTCCGCACGATCTTCGTCATGACGGAGCGCTCGTCGTCGACCCAGAACGAATCGACGTGGAGATCGGTTTCATAACCGGACGTGTCGCGAATCAGCTTCGCGTATGTCTTATGACCGACTGCACGCATCTGGATAGACAGTACTCCAGTCATGTGTGTATCCATAGAGAAATTACCGTGAGTCAATTGACGCGCCGGGTAAAAATGCGACGCGGTTGGCGCGGCGCCTGCAATGCATCGATCGCGCGCCGGAGCAGGCGGGGCATGCCACGCGAGCCTTCCGGCAATGCCACGCCAAGCCCAGTCTATGAAGAAAATTAATCGGCCGATAAACGAAAAATAAACAAATTGTTGCTTCCGTTGACGCGCTTGCGCCGCCGAATCATACTCGGGCACGCTGATTTTTATGGCGACGACATTAAGCAGCGGTTGACAATGGCATGATGAAAGCAGAGGGATCGCTTCATGACAACACGAACCAGGGTCTCGATTTGCCTGCCGACCTATCAGCGTCCCGAACTGATCGGGCAGTGTCTCGATTCATGTCTGTCGCAAACGCACGCGAACATCGAGGTGCTGATCGGCGACGACTCCAGAGACGATCGCACGCAGTCGCTGATCGAAGCGCGATATGCGGCCGATCCGCGCGTGCGCTATGCGAGGAACACACCGTCGCTCGGGCAGGCGCGCAACGTCGAGAGTCTCTTCGCGCGCGCTACGGGCGACAAGATTCTGCTGATCCACGACGACGATTTCCTTGTCGAAAACGCGGTTGAGCGAATGCTTTCGGCGTGGAGCACGTATCCGGACGTTCAGGTCGCGTTCGGCGACCAGTACGTGACCGACTCGCGCGGCACCGTGCTTCCCGCCGCGAGCGAGCATCTGAATCGCGCCTACCACCGCACGCGCGACGCGGCCGGATTGCAAAAGCAGCCGGGCCGAACCGGGCTCGTCCAGATGTTCCCGAATAACGGCTGGATGGCCGACGCGGATCTCGTCAAGCGCATCGGCTACCGGGAACAGAATGGCGTCGCCTGCGATTACGTGTTCGGTACCGAGATTTGCCTCGCGGCGAAAGGCGTGGTTTACCTGAACGAATACGTGTCGTACAACCGCCAGACCGAGGTCTCGATTACGACGACGACGCGCGCCTCGACGAGCGCCTCGACGCTCGTCGCGTACAACTTCCTGCGCGCGCTTGCGCTGCCGCCGCAACTCGAACCGGCGCGCCGGCTTGCGCTGCGGCGCATGGTGCCGATCGTCGTGTCGATCCACGCACGCAATCATGCGCCGCTCGAGAGCCTCAAGCTCGCGCTTTCGCATCTGTCCGCGTACAACTATGGCTTTAGCCGCCGGTTTTATTTCCACCTGCTGATCATGGCGAAGTCGTTGCTGACGCCGCGCACGCGCGCGTTCTGAATCACGGCGCTTCGCTCGATGCGTGCCCTGTAACGCGCCGCGCCGCGTTGCCCTGCAACGTGGCCGGGCGCGCTGCCTGTGCTGAATAGTCGCATCAATGAAGCGGCGCCAATCAGGCGGCGCTTCATATCGTGCCGCGCGAGCCGGCCTGCGCGAGCAGCGCACGCACGTCGTCATCGGTCGTCTCGCTGAAGTCGGCGTAGAACTGGCCGACCGCGTAGAAGTTCGCCGGCGTCAGTGCGCAGACGAATTCGTCGACCTCCTCTTCGAACCGCCTTGCCGCGCCCGGCGGCGCGACCGGTAGTGCAGCGACGATTTTCGCGGGCCGTCGCGCGCGCAACGCGCGCAACGCGGCTTTCATCGACGCGCCCGTGGCCACGCCGTCGTCGACGACGATCGCGATGCGACCTTGAATCTCGCACGGCGCCTGGTATTGAGCACGGTACGACTGCTCGCGCCGCGCGAGTTCGGCGCGCTCGTTCGCGAGGACGCGATCGAACGCGGCCTGCGTCAAACCGATCTCGCGCACGAGCGCTTCGTCGACGTAGAGCGCGCCGCCCGATGCGACGGCGCCCATTGCAAGCTCGGCGTGCCATGGCACGCCGAGCTTGCGGACCGCGAGCAGGTCGAGCGTCACGCCGAGCGTGCGCGCGACTTCGAATGCGACCGGCACGCCGCCGCGCGGCAGCGCGAGCACGACGACGTCGTTGCGATGCGCATAGGCGTCGAGCAGGTTCGCCAGCGTGTGGCCGGCCTCGGCGCGATCGGTAAATGCACGCTCCATGATGTTTCGGCTCCCGTCGTTGCGGTGATAGACGGTACGGACAGTGTGCCACGCGCATAGGTGGACTTATGATCGGCCCCTCCCGTCGCACGATCGAACCGCGCGTCGAACAACCGGCCCGCCTGTGGCGTTGCAAACATACTCAAGCGGTGTAACTTTTCGCGCCATTGCGCAAGCCCTCGGCCGGCGCGCTGCGCGTTCCGTTGAACGACGAGCGGGCGGCACGCGCCGCGCGTGCCGAATACGGCGCATCCGGCGCTCCCGATGCGTCGTCGCGCCGGCAAGTCCACCGCGAATGCCGCACGGGCACATCGCTTGCGGTTCCTTTGCAAAGCCCTTTCTGCCGGCGGGGACGCCGGCGTGCGTATCGATCCGGAGCGGCAACATGACGAGGCCACGAATGATTTTCCCCAAGTCGCGAGACTCCGCGACTTCGCGTGCCGAATCAAAAACGGACTATGAGATCTATGCAACGTACCGCCGGACGACCGAAGGCGCATTCGTCGGACTGCTGAAAGTCGTGCGCAAGACCGACGGGCGGCTTCTGTTTCCGTTCGCCGGCGCGCCCGATATCGGCCCGTTCGACAGCGGCCGGGAAGCGCGCGAAGCGGCACAGCGCTATGGCGAAAACGTGGTGACCGGCGATCTGCGGAATCCCGAGGCCTAGCGCGTACGCATGAGTCGTACGCATGAGTCGTACGCGCGAGCCGTATGCGCGCGTCGAGCCGTCGCGCAAGCCGTTGCACCGTGGTGCACGGGACGCTACGCGTATTGCGGCGCGGTTCGCGCATCGCGTCGACGCCTCACGGCTCGCGCGGCGCACGCAGATAGCGGTCGAGCAGCAGCGTCGCCGACACGCCATGCAGCAGCACGGACCCGACGATTGCGGCCATGACGACCGCGAGCGCCGCATCTTGCGCGACGCGGTGCAGCCGCTCGATGGCAAACAGCAGGTAGTAGAACGCGCCGACGCCGCGTATGCCGAGCCATCCGGCGAGCATCCGCTGCGGCCAGGTCGCACTCGAACCGGCCAGCGCCGCGAGCGTGCACAGCGGCCGCACGACGAACAGCAATGCGAGCGCGGGCCACACGGCGCGCCAGTCGAGCAGCTCGCGCCAATGCGCGGACACGACGCTGCCGATCAGCAGCATCAGCACGAGCTCGACCGTCTGTTCGACCTCGACCGCGAAGGCCATCATCGATTCCGCTATGAATGCATGCGCGAGCTCCGGCGTGCGCGCGGCTTTGTCGCGCTCGCCGTGTTCGACCTTTTCGAGCGCGGCCGTCGGCGCCGTATGCTTGCCGGTCGCACGCAGTTCCTCGTGGCGCAACGCGACACCGGCGACGAAGACCGCCACGAACGCATAGCCATGCACGAGTTGCGCGGCGCCGTAGCACGCGGACATCAGGCCGAGCGCAAGAAAGCCTTCGACGCCGAGTGCGAGATCGAAACGCAGCCGCAAGCGCGTAACGAGTGCGACGACGCCGGCGCCGAGCGCCCAGCCGATCGCAAGCGCGCTCGCGATGCCCCATGCGACGCTCGCCGCGAAGCCGGTGAAACTGACGATGGACCCCATCGTACCGCCTGCGCCGCCGCCGTTTGCACCGACGCCGCAAAGCGCGAGACCGAGCAGCATGAACGGCCATGCCGCGCCGTCGTTGCAGCCGCCTTCGCCGGACAGGGCGAAGCGCAGCGGCTCCGAATCGCCGGCGGCACGCGGACGCAGTTCGTTGGCGAGCACCGGATCGGTCGGCGCGAGCGCCGCGGCGACGATCAGCGCGAGACCCGGCGCGAGGCCGAGCCCGTAATACCCGATCGCGGTCATTGCCGCGATCGTCAGCAGCATGGCGCCGACGCCGAGGCGCAGCGGCAGCCACCATAAGCGGTCGCGCAGCGGCACGCGCAGATGCATGCCGATTGCAAAGAGCGAGATGACGAGTCCCGCTTCGGTCACGATGCGCAGCACCGAGGCGCCGCTCGCGACGTCGAACGTCAGCATCCCTGTGCCCGCCGGACCAAGCACGAAGCCGACTGCCAGATAGACCATCGCGCCCGTCATCGGCAGATGCGCAATCAGCTTGCGCGCCAGCGCCATTGCGATGAGCAGGCCGCCGATGATCAGATACCACGTCGCTTCGAGGGTCATGAGCGCGTTGGGCCTCGCATGAAAGCAGGTTTGGGGACGGCACGGACGCCGGCGCGCGGCCGATGCCTGACGAATCGTCCGGGACGATCCCAGTTCTGCAAGCAAGGGTCGTACCGCTTATATGCAATCGCACCGCGCAGCCAGGTGTGGGGGCAAAGGCAGGCAGGAAAGCCGGGCCATGCGCGGTATTCGACACCGAAACCCTGGCTAATATGTCGTTTGCCGGAAACACGGTTCGCATTCGTCAAAGCTCCGACTGCGTCCGCGTGATATGTTCCGAAACTCGACGCAACATCGCATGACTCACGCTTGAACACGACAATTGCGCCCGAAGCCGGGCCGTATGCGGATCTCGCGCTACACATTCGCTTCAAGCGCTGGCGCATTACCCGCCGCTGGCTGCGCGCAGTCCGCTCCGACCCGTCGATCGAGCCGGCCGACCGGCTGACGAACCGGCAACTGATCGATCTGCTTCCGCAGCTCTATGACGAGATATGCTCCGCGCTGACCGCGGTGCCGAATTCCGCGCTCAATGCGCGGATCGATTTCGATGCGCGCCAGTACGCGCGCAAGCGCTGGATGCACGGCTATCAGCTCGACGAACTCTATCGCGAGCTCGATCTGCTGCAAGTCAGCGTGCAGCACGTCGTGCGCGAGTACTTCGCCGACACATTGTCGCCGCGCGCCGAACAGGCGGGTGCGCATCAGACGATCGAAAGCTTTTTTAGCGCGACGATCCACGGCGCGATCCGCCAGTTGCTCGACGAGCAGAACCAGCGGATCGGCGCATCGCTGCGCGAGCGCGATCGCGCGCTGGCCGCGCGTCAGGAAAGCGACGAGCGGCTGCGCATCGCGGCAGGCGCGGCCGGCCTCGGCATCTTCGAATGGAATGCGGGGACGCGCTCGGGCGTGTGGGAAAACGCGCGGATGTTTGAAATTACGGGGCAGCCGATCGACGTCGGGCCGCTCACGAACGAAGCCTTCATGCGCGATTTCATTCACCCGGACGACGCCGCCGCGTTCGTCGAGCGCTATCGCGCCGACGAGCAGGCACATCGGCCGTTCCATACCGTGTTTCGCGCATTTCGCATCGGCGACCGGGCGCTGCGCGTACTCGAAATGCACGGACGCTTCCGCTACGACGCGCACGGCGTGCGGCATTCGTTCGTCGGCACGCTCGCCGATATCACCGCACGAGCCAACGCGCAGGAAGCGCTCAAGGAAGCGGACCGGCGCAAGGACGTGTTTCTCGCGACGCTTGCGCACGAACTGCGCAATCCGCTCGCGCCGATCCGCAACGCCGCGCATGTGCTGAAGCAGGATAGCGAAGACCTGCCGCCGAAAATCCGCTGGGTGCAGGCGGTGCTCGAGCGGCAAAGCCACCACCTGTCGCATCTGATCGACGATCTGCTCGACGTATCGCGCATCACGACGGGCCGCATCAACCTGAAGCGCGAAGTGCTCGATCTGCGCGATGCGATCGGCCGCGCGATGGAAATCAACGGACCGGCCGCCGAGCAACGACGCCATCGCATTTTTCTGAACACGCGCGCGACGCCGATTCCGGTCGATGGCGACCGCACGCGGCTCACGCAGATCCTGTCGAATCTCGTCGACAACGCAATCAAATACACGGACGACGGCGGCGAGATCCATATCCGCGCGGAAGTCGTGAACGGCCGCGCACGCATCGCGGTGAAGGACAGCGGCATCGGCGTCGCGGCGGCCGAGCTGCCGGCGCTGTTCGACCTGTTTATGCAGGCGACGCCGCCCGCAGGCCGCGCGCGCGATGGTCTCGGAATCGGCCTGTTCGTCGCGCGCAAGCTGATCGACATGCATGGCGGCACGATCTCGGTGTCAAGCGACGGGGTTGGCAAGGGTTGCGAATTTTCGATCACGCTGCCACTCGCCGGCGTGCCGGTGCCGGCCACTGCGTCGCCGGCCGATACGCCGCTTGCGGGCGAGCACTATGCGGGCCGCCGTGATGCCGACGTGCCGAAAAGACGCCTTCGTATTCTGATCGTCGACGACAATCGCGATGCGGCCGAGTCGCTGGCGCTCGTGCTCGACATGCACGACACGCGCACGGCGGCCGACGGTCCGTCGGCGCTTGCGCTTGCGGAGCAGTACGACCCCGACGTCGCGCTGCTCGATATCGCATTGCCGGGCATGAGCGGCCACGAGATTGCACGGCATCTGGCGGCGCAATCGCAGCGCGTCTGTCCCGTGCTGATCGCGTTGACGGGCTTCAGCCAGCCGGAAGACTTCGCGCGCTCGCGCGCATCGGGCTTTGCCCATCACCTCGTGAAGCCCGTGAGCCCCGATGCGCTGATCGAGCTCATGCATACGATCGCGCGCACGCGGCAAGGACAGTGAACGAGCGGCTGCCGCACGGCGGCCGCGCGTCGGTTGGCTGGAATCGTCACGATCGGCGCCTTGCTGTTCGTATCGCTTTCGGCGAGCGCCATCAGGTTTTGCACGACCGTGAACGCGTATTTCGAATCGGGCGCGTCTCGCCGCCGACGAGCGACACGGTCGGCTTTGTCGCGCCGTTGCCGTTGCCGCCGCTGCGCAATTCGACGTTGAGCTCGCCGGCAAGCTGCAGACGCCGCGGCGCTTGCAGCATCTGGAAGAATTTCGGCGTGCCGGCGCTGTTCGCGCCGCCTGATGCAGAGCCGTTCTGCAAGCCGCCGATCGATTGCGCGACGATGCGCAACAGCAGGTCGATCGGAATGCCGCCTTCGGCGAGCGGCGGCACGAGCGACGGCGCAAGCGGCCGGATATACGCGCTCGCATACGCGTCGCCGGTGGCCGGCGTGAACGTGAAGGTCGGGTGGTTCGAGAGTGTCGAACATCGGCACGTAGCACGTCATGTGCCGCGCGCTTACGGGAATGGGTATTGCATCGTGTTGTGGCGTGTAATCGTCAGTGCGCGCTAATGCAGTAGCGCGCTTCAAATGTGTTTTTCATCGAGGAGCAACGCCATGACACGAGCATCGAGCCGGCCATCGCGCGCACAGTCGAGCGAAGGCGCGGACATCCGGCCCAACGAGCCGGCGAACACGATGGACGAGCCAGGCGGACCGGAAGCGCCGCTGGCTGAACTGGACGCTGAAGAAATTGCACGCGCGGCCGCGAAACGTGCGCGAGAGGAAGGCTCGCGCGACCGTTCGAGCGGGCCGGCACGACAGGACAAGGTCGATCCGGACTTCAAGCCGCCGATGGCGCACGACCCGGCAGCCGACGCGAAAGACTAGAAAAAGGAACGACTGAAAGAAGCGGGCGCGTGCATCGATCGATGCTTGGGGCGACGAGCGATGCCGCGCCGCGTGCGAGTCATGGGCGCTGAATGCCGCTCATTTGCCGCTCATTGGCGATACAACGTCGCCACCGATATATGCGGCCAGTCGATGCCGAGGAAATTCAGCGTGACAGTCTGGGAATACTGCAGAACCTGAAACGGATGCCCGCGCTCGGGCTGCACTGTCTCGATCCAGAACGTTGCCTCGACGGCCGTGGCCGCTGCGTTGTTATTTGTCGCGTTCTGCAGGAACGGTATGTTCAGCACGCCGCCTGCTGTTTTGCTCGATACGGTGAGGACCGTCGTGGCAGTCAGATGCTCGATGAAGGGCTGGATCGCATCGGCAAGCACGACATTCGGGTTTTTCACCGCGTCCTTGTTCGTGATGCGCGGGGGCAGTGTCGCGCTCGTCAGCGGTTCGAGGTAGGCGCCCGAGAGGGCGGCGCCGGCCGGGTTGCGATGCGGCGTCGAGTCGAGCGTGGCGAATTGCGGCTTGCCGTTCGGCGATTCGAAGGCCTTGCCTTGCACGAGAATCGACGAGCCGTGCGGAATCGAGCCTTGCCGCACGATCGACGGGTCTTCCTTCGGAATCGCGCTCGATGGCACATTGAGCCAGAAGCCGTTTTCGATATGCAATGGCTCGTGCGAATCGACGTCGTTGATCCGCTGCAGATAGCGCAGGCCGAAGATGGTGATGTCCGGTTGACCCGTTGTGGGGGTGCCTTGCGATTCCGAACCGCGGTTTGGAACATGGGCGCCGATCGGCTCCAGCTCCAATGTTTCGTGTGTGGCGGAGAGCAGCACGCGAAAAGGCTTCGGCCCTGTGCTCGGCGGCGTCGAATCGAAGTCGGGCAGCGAGATCAGATTGAAGCCGCGGCCGGACCAGCGGCCACTCAGGTCGGCGAGCAGGCCGAGTTGCTCGACCTGTTCCTGCAGAGAGGGGCCGGGACGGAAACGCTGGAGCATGATCGTTCTCCTTGGGACGATGGTGGGCGCCGCCTGCGTGCCTGCGTGTGCTGCGGCTTGTCCTCTTAAACATCCATCGTTCTGGCTCTATTCCAGGGAGGGCGTGCGGATTCCGCGCACGCTGGGTTGCGCGGACTGTCGCGCTTTCGCTGATGCGCTGCGCCGCGTGCGCTGCATTGGGTCGGGCGAAGCATCTTCGCGCGCGGCGCAGCGGGCCGGCGCTTGCCTCGTCAGATTAGTTAGGCATGCGAGGCGAATTTTTGCGGCTGACGTGAACGGGTTCACCAGGCGAACAGGTTTTAGCTGGCAAACAGGTTTAGCTGGCGCGGGCGTCGCTTGCGAGGCGACCAGGGGTGGTTGAATTCGCCAGGTATCGAAGCCGCCTTGGCATCCACGCTGCACGGTCTGTGAGCGTACGCTAGTATTTGCAGGCTATGGGGGCGCGTTGCCGTGCGATCTTGCGCCTGCCTGTTCAACTGTTATGCACTTGCACCTTCAATGACTTCGCTTGCCACCGATCCCGCTTTTGCCGCCTTACTGACCGACAGCTATCGGCGCCTCGTCGGCCGCCCGCTGCTGCCGGCGGAGATTCCCGCCGCCGACGCCGCGCGCTGGCTTTACGAAGACGCGCCGTTCGTCGTGGTCTCGCACAATACCGGCGCGGACCCGCGCTTCGTGTACGCGAACCGCACTGCGCAACGTTGCTTCGAGTACGACTGGGATGAATTCGTCACGCTTCATTCGCGCCTGTCCGCCGAGCAGCCGAATCGCGAAGAACGCGCGCGCCTGCTCGACGACGTACGCACGAAAGGCTACTCCGCCGACTATCGCGGACAGCGCATCGCGAAGTCAGGACGCCGTTTCTGGATCGAGAAGGCTGTCGTGTGGAATCTCGTCGATCACGACGGTACCTACCGCGGTCAGGCAGCGACGTTCGCCGACTGGGTCGACGCTTGACGCGAGCGTCAAACAAAGCGTGACACGCGAAGTACGCGGCGAGCGAGTGGCCGCGTCTACGCGAGGTCGTCGTCCTCGCGCCCATGCAGCGTCAGACCGCCCGCCGGCAGCGGCAGCGCGGTCTTGTAGCGCACCTGCTTCAGTGCAAAGCTCGAGCGGATGTTCGACACGCCCGGAATTTTCGTGAGGTGGTCGACGATAAAGCGCTCGAGCGCGTGAATGTCCGGCATCACGACGCGCAGCAGATAGTCGGCGTCGCCCGTCATCAGATAGCACTCCATCACCTCGGGGCGCTCGTCGATCGCCTGTTCGAAGCGCCGCAGTCCGTCTTCGACCTGCTTTTCCAGACTCACCTGAATAAACACGTTGATCTGCAAACCGAGCACTTCAGGGTTCAGCAGCGTGACCTGTTGCCTGAACAGCCCAAGCTTGTCGAGCGCGCGCACGCGGTTGAAGCACGGCGTGGGCGACAGGTTCACCGCGCGCGCAAGCTCCGAATTCGTGATGCGCGCGTTCTGCTGCAACTCGTTGAGAATGCCGATGTCGATGCGGTCGAGGCGGCGGGACGTGACGGTAGGGCGGGTGGGCGAGGTCATAGTGCGAATATTCCGGTTATGGTGCGAGCTTAAGAATAAATACACTACGCGAGCCGAAAAGCGCAAGCAAATGAGATGCACATTTTGCGCACCCGTCGCTAACATATTCCTCATCCCGATGGAGCTTGAATCGGCAACCGGATCTGGAGTATGCGATGACGGACTTGTCCAATGGCAATGAGCAACTGTTGCGGCTCAGCGAAGATGCCGACCCGCAGGAAACGGCCGAATGGCTCGACGCGCTCGAGGGCGTGCTCGAACACGCGGGCAAGGATCGCGCGCAGTTCCTGTTCGATCGCCTGGCCGAACATGCGCGCTCGCTTGGCGTGCAATCGGCTCGCACGCGCGTTACGCCGTACGAAAACACGATTCCGCTTGCGCAGCAGGGCCGTTATCCGGGCAACGTCGAACTCGAGGAAAAGCTCGCGGCCGCGTTGCGCTGGAATGCGCTCGCCATGGTTGTGCGCGCAAACAAGGCGTATGGCGAACTGGGCGGCCATATTGCGAGCTACGCGTCCGCGGCCGATCTGTTCGAAGTCGGCTTCAATCACTTCTTCCGTGCGTCCGTGCCGGGCGCGCGGGCCGATAAGCAGGTCGACAAGCAAGCCGGCAGCGGCGGCGACCTCGTCTATTTTCAGCCGCATTCGTCGCCAGGCGTCTACGCGCGCGCGTTTCTCGAAGGCTTTCTCGACGAACAGCACTTGCGCCATTACCGCCGCGAAATCGCGGGTCCGGGCCTGTGTTCGTATCCACATCCGTGGCTGATGCCCGATTTCTGGCAGTTTCCGACCGGCTCGATGGGGATCGGCCCGATCAACGCGATCTACCAGGCGCGCTTCATGCGCTATCTGCAGAACCGCGGTCTCGCGCAAACCGATGGGCGCACTGTCTGGGGCTTTTTCGGCGACGGCGAGATGGACGAGCCCGAATCGATCGGCGCGCTGTCGCTCGCGGCGCGCGAAGGGCTCGACAACCTCGTGTTCGTCATCAACTGCAATCTGCAGCGGCTCGATGGGCCCGTGCGCAGCAACGGCCGCATCGTCGACGAACTCGAAGCGCAGTTCAACGGCGCGGGCTGGAATGTGATCAAGGTGCTGTGGGGCTCCGACTGGGATGCGCTGTTCGAACGCGACAAAACGGGCGCGTTGCTGCGCGCGTTCGCGGATACCGTCGACGGCCAGTTCCAGACCTTCTCCGCAAACGACGGCGCCTATAACCGCGCGCATTTCTTCGGGCAGAATCCGGCGCTCGCAGCGCTCGTCGAACAGATGAGCGACGACGATATCGACCGCCTGCGCCGCGGCGGCCACGACGCGCGCAAGCTGTTCGCCGCGTATGCACAAGCGCGCCGCCACCGCGGCCAGCCGACCGTGATACTCGCGAAGACCATGAAGGGCTTCGGCATGGGCGCAGCGGGACAGGGTCGCATGACGACGCATCAGCAGAAAAAGCTTGGCGTCGACGAACTGAAGGCATTCCGCGACCGCTTTCGCCTGCCGCTCTCCGACGACGATGTCGAGCAGCTGAAGTTCTACAAGCCTGCCGCGGACAGCCCCGAAATGCAGTACCTGCACGCGCGCCGCGAGTCGCTCGGCGGCTATCTGCCGCGCCGCCGCCGCACGGCGACGCACGGGCTGCCGGTGCCGCCCGTCGCCGACTGGGCCCAATTCGCGCTCGACTCCAACGACCGCGAAATTTCGACGACGATGGCGCTCGTGCGCATGCTGACCGCGCTTCTGAAGGACCGCGCGCTCGGTCCACGCGTCGTGCCGATCGTCGCTGACGAAGCGCGCACGTTCGGCATGGCGAACATGTTCCGTCAGGTCGGCATCTACTCGCCGCTCGGACAGCTCTACGAGCCCGAGGATCTTGGCTCGATGCTCTATTACCGCGAAGACACGAAAGGACAGATTCTCGAAGAGGGTATTTCGGAGGCGGGCGCGGTGTCGTCGTGGATCGCGGCGGCGACGTCGTACAGCGTGCACGATCTGCCGATGCTGCCGTTCTATATCTACTATTCGATGTTCGGCTTCCAGCGGATCGGCGACCTGATCTGGGCCGCGGCCGACCAGCGCGCGCGCGGTTTCCTGATCGGCGCGACGGCCGGCAGGACGACGCTCGGCGGCGAGGGCTTGCAGCATCAGGACGGCACGAGCCATCTGGCGGCATCGACGATACCGAACTGCCGCGCGTACGATCCGGCCTTCGCGTACGAAGTGGCGGCGATCGTCGACGCAGGCATGCGCGAGATGGTCGATGCGCAACGCGACGTGTTCTATTACGTGACCGTCACGAACGAAAACTACGCGCAGCCATCGGCGCCGGCCGCGACGTTCGATGCGTTGCGCGAGCCGATCCTGAAGGGAATGTACCGGTTGCCGGTTTCCGCCGTCGATCACGGTCGCGCCGTGGAGCATGAAAAAGTGCATGAAAGCGAGCATGGAAGCGAGCAGCGGAATGCGCGCGTGCAACTGCTCGGCTCCGGCGCGATTTTGCGCGAGGCGATCGCGGCGCGGCACATGCTTGCCGACGACTGGCATATCGACGCAGCGGTATGGAGCGTGACGAGCTTTACCGAACTGCAGCGCGACGGCATGGAAGCGGAGCGGCACGCGCGCAACAGCGGCACGGCGCGTGGCGCATCGGACGAGGCGCCGATTCCGTACGTAACGGCCGCGCTCGACGCCACACGAGGCCCCGTGATTGCCGCGACCGATTATGTCAGAGCGGTGCCCGAGCTGATTCGCGCTTACGTGCCGCGCCGCTATGTGACGCTCGGCACCGACGGCTTCGGCCGCAGCGATACGCGAAGCGCGTTGCGGGCGTTCTTCGAAATCGACCGCGTATCGATCGTGATCGCCGCGCTCAATGCGCTGGCCGATGACGGCGAAATCGATCGCAGCGTCGTGCGCGAAGCGATTGCGCGTTACCGCGGCGAAGGCGGGCAGGGTGGTGCGGAGGTGGCGCGGACTGCGCCGTGGCAACGCTGAAGCCTGACGGGCTGCCCGCGCCACCGTGTTTCGTCACACGGTTTGACGGGCGAGACGGGGCGAGGTGCGGCGGCGCAATTCGACTTACGAGCGCACGCCAAAGAAGCTATGCCACAGCGAATCGAAGAAGCCTGACGGCTTTTTGCCGTGCGCGTCCGCCTTGCCGCCTGCCGCGCGCGGCGCGGTGCTCGTGGCCGCGCTGTATGCGCGTGGTGCGGGTCTTCTCTTGCGCGTCGCGGCAGCGGCGCGCGCCGCGCCGACCCGCGCCTGCTGCAGCGCCGAGACGCTATCGGCAATGCGCGCCGCGATCTCGGGCGGACAGTCGCGGCCGAGCAGCACGCCGAACAGCACATCGCGGTTATGGCCCTGCTCCGCAAAGCGCATCGCAAAGCTCACGCGCTCCTGATATTTCGCTTCGGCCGCGACCTGCTCGGCGCGCTCGCGCCGCGCCCGTTCGGACTTCTCACGGTCGCGCTGCTGCTGTTGCTGTTGAGCGTGCTGCCGATGCTGATGCTCGCGATGCTGCCGCTGCTGTTCATGACGGCGTTGCTGCTGTGTTTCCCAGCGGTGCATCTCAGTGGCGTAGACCGAGTCGTAGACCTTGCGCTTGTCCGGATCGGAGAGGATCTCGTACGCATCCTTGATGTCGAGGAAGGTTGCGCGCGCGGCTTCTTCATTGCCGGCATTGCGGTCCGGATGCCACTTCATCGCGGCCTTGCGATAGGCACGTTTGATTTCGGCGGCGCTCGCGTCTTCCGCTACGCCAAGCTTCGTGTATAGGGTTGCCATGTCGGGTCGATGCTCGATACGGTTCGTGGCATCGTAGCATGGACAGCCCGCCCGCCGCGTGGGCCGGCGTACATGGCGTGGCGGGAAAGGCACACGGCCGCGGGCGCGGGCGGCGGCCGCGTGCGCCGGATCAGTGCGGATGGGCAATGCGCGAGACCGGCCTATGCGCATCGCGCGCTGCTCATGCTGCCTGGGGGTTGCCGCCGCCGAACAGGTTCAGAAGTCCGCCCAGCAGCCCGGTCGGCGCGATCGATGCCTGTGCCATCGCGAACGAAGCGGACCCTGCCGATACTCCGGACGCGGTGTAACCGCCGGCCGGATCGGAACGCCATTGCATGCTGACGTGCTGCTGATTGCCAAGGTCGCGCGCGCCGCTGCTTTCGAAGCCGCCGCCGAACCTTCCTTCGTTGTAACCGGCCTGATAGGCGCGCTCGCTACGGTTGGCGCCGAAGTGGTCATAGCCCGACGCGTCGTAGCCGGAACGGCGGTAGTCCCCGCCCGATGTGCCCGAATGGCTGATCTGCGTAGTCTTTCGCGTGATGCTGCCGTCGGGGCCGACGTGTGTTTGCGTGGTGGTCTTCTCGAACGAGCCGTCGCTGCGGCTGTGGCCGCCGTTGTGCCCGTCCCAATGCGATCTCAATCCGCTGCCGCATCCGTGCGAACCGTGACTCTCGCGGTACGATCCGCATCCATGAGCGGATGCGCTTCCGGTGCCGCAGAAACTGCTGCTTGCGCTCGCTCCGCCAAGGCCCCATGCGTTGGCCTCAGCCTTGACCGCGCCGCCGACGTCGCCCGTGAGTGCTTTCGCTATCGCTTGAATACACATATGTGGTGTCCTTATCAGTGTGGATGCCAGATGACCCGTCTGGCCGGGTGTCGGCCGGCGCCGTCGTACGGGCCGGCGCAATTTCAGATTGCGCTGCCGTCCGTGACCTCGATCGTTTTCATCGTGATCCTCGTGTGCCGGCTGTTCAGGCCCGGCAGCGCGGAATCCGTTCTGTGCGAGGGGTTGCACGTGCTCCGATGGTCGGCGCCGCACCCCAGGCCGGTCCCACGGGCCGTGCGATCCTTGTCGGGCGACTCCCCGTTCTTCAACCCGCCGTCGCGCCCGAGCCATTCCTTTTCGAAGTGCGTCTTGACCTGGCCTTTTTCGCCGAGCATGTGCGCGATGCCTTCGCCGAGTTTCGACCCGAGTTGGCCGATGAAAAAATCGGGTATGACGTGAACCAGCTTTCCCACCGGACCGAGCAGGTTCAGCGTCTGTCCCACCGACGCGAGGGCCGGCGTGTTCAGGATGTCGTTTCCTTTGTTGATCATATTGATCATCGGTCCGTTGGACGAAGCGTCGTCGCCGTAGGCGGCGTCGTTACCGTAAGCCCGATTGCCTGATACACCAGAGAGCACGAAGGCCTCCTTGTCGTTGAATGCACCAGATGTCCCGTCTGGCCGGGTAGGGTTGGCGCGCACGGCCGCCAACAATCCGCATGGAGCGAGCGCGTTCGCGCAGCGCGCATATCGGTCGCACCGCCGTCACGGCAACAGCCGTTCGAGCAGAGGCGAAGAAAAAATCCGCTGGGGGTCGTACCGGTTCAGCACCGCGCGCGCGTCATCCCACTTGCCGCCGGCCGGCTGTCCGTCGCTGAACGAAGCGGGAATCGCCGAACCGATCAGCGCCATGTCCTGCCATGCAGCGCCCTCGGTATACGCCCAGCCTTTCGACCACTCGGGCCGCACCGTCGCATAAGCACCCGCGTAGTTCGACATCATCCATTGCTCGATCTCGCGGTAGAAGCGATTCGCGGCGGGCGTGCCCGGCATCGTCAGGATGTCGAAGTAGACCGCAATGTTCCAGTCCGGACGGTCGACCCGAGGCCGAAGCGGCGAGAGCAGCGGCATGGCCGCGCCGCCGCCCGCATCGGCCGGCTGGTCGAGGCCCGTCACGCGGATCTCGACGGGCCCGTTCATCGGATACTCGCCGCGTGCGCGATAGACGTCGACGCGGTTCTGATAGAACTGCACGAATTCGGCGATCACACGCTGCACGTCGCCGCGCCGCGCCAGCACCGCGTAGCCGTTCGCGGTCACCCGCAACGTCGACGGCCGGATGTACTGCAGCACGTTGCGCGACCAGCCCCAGATATCGGAGGCGAAGGTCAGCGCAAGGCCCGCGGTGACGATCGACATCTGGGTCTGCCCGAAAAGCGGCGTCAGATTGCATTCGCCGCGTGTGACGATGCGCTTCACAAGCTCCGATAGCGGCTGCGGAATCGAATCGGAGAACGGGTAGTTGAACGGCTGGTTCACCGTGCGGGAGAAAAGCGGTTTTACCGGTTGCACGGTCCAGACCTTGAGCCACGGGCACGTGGTGAACGGAAACCAGATCGCTTCCACGCGGCCCGACTGATCGAGAAACGACGCGACCGTGCGGCCGCGCGAGCCGCCTGACGCAAACAGTTCCGACGCGGGAATATCGACGAAGCTGCGGCAGCGCAGCCGCTCGTTTGCGCCGGCTTCGAGCGTGGCTTCGACGATCAATGCGCGGCCGATATGGACGAGAAACGCGCCGATTTCCGGATCGTTGCGCACAAACGTTCGCAGCACGTACTGCTGCTTGCCGGCGTCGAACACGACGGCGGTCAGCGAGAGAATCAGGTTGCTGAGCGAGCCGTACGTATGGCCGGGCAGTAGCGTTTCACGCGCGGCCGGAATGGCCGTGCCGTGCGCGCCGATTGCGAGCGCGCCGCCCAGCGTGATGTCGCCGGGCGCCGGACACGCCGTCACACCGAGGCCATGAGTCTCGAGCTTCGCGAGCAGCGTTTCGAGCGATACGCCGGTTTGCGCCGTGACGCGCGCGGGCCGCGACGATGCGTCGACCCATACCTTCGTCAGCGACTTCGTCATGTCGAGCAGCACGACTTGCGCGGCGCCGCCAGCTTCGAGCGTCAGCGGCGACCAGTTGTGCATATGGCCGCGCGGGCGTACGCGGTAGCCGCTGACGCGCGCCCAGTTGACGATCGTGACGACGTCGTCGGGCGTCGCGGGCGCCGCGGTCCACACATTCGCGGCCGCGATCTCGCCGCTCCAGTTCTGAAATGCCTGACGGTACAGCGCGATGCCTGCGGGAAAGCCGGGCGGCGTCGTGCCCGCGCCCTGGGCATGCGCGGCGATCTGATAAATGGGCGTCCATCCGCTCACGACGCCGGCGGCGGCCAGCCGGGCCATGTCGGCGATAAAGCTGCGACGAGGCGCAACGGACGTGTTCTGGTGATAGTGGGCCATGTTTTGTTCGAATTGCCTTTGTTCGATCGGACGGGACGCAAGCCGGATGGTTTGCACGACGACGCTCGTCGCAACGGGCGCCGCGACGTGCCTCGCTGCATGGACGTTGCGGATACATGCTAGGGATTCGCCGATACCGCTGGTCATGACTATTCATCGCGATGCACCCGGCCGGTGCGCGCTCGCGCGGCGCGCGTCGCGACGCACGCGGCGCGGCACGTGCTGCGCCGGTTCTGGAATACGGCTCTCGCTTCGCGTGTTTTCGGTAGCGGAGGCACATTGCAGTACGAGCGGGCAGTCAAGCTGCGCGCCGGGGCCCGTTCGAGCCTCCCTTGTTCGAACCCTCCTCGTTCGAACCTCACTGGTTCGACGTCGGCGGGACAGGCCTCATCGGCACGAGGCGAAATGGCATATTCAGAGAAGCAGAGGACAAACAACATGAACGATCTGCAGACGCGTTGCGCCGGCAGTGCGAGCCGTGCCGACAGCGTGGACGCGATTCTGTCGCGCCGTTCGTCGACCGAAAGTTATGAAGAGCGATGCGAGTACGCACTGGACCTGGTCTGTGTGTATTTGCAGGAGGAGAGTGCGCAACGGCTCGAGCAGTGCCTGCGCCTTTGCGCATTCGATGCGGTGTGGGAAGCGCCGTTGCGCAATGTCAGCTACGACGGGCTCGCCGCAATCGGCGCGAACTATCAGAAGTTCTTTCGCAACGTGCGCGATTTGCGCTTCGCGCTAATCGAGCAGTTTGCGACGCCCGAGCGCGTATTCGTCGATTCGTGCGTGAGCTTTACGATGATCGGAGATGCTTTCGACAAAGGTCCGCTGCCGGTCGGCGCGCACGCGCGCGTGCGGCGTCTCAACACCTTTCATATCGCAGACGGGTTGATTCGCCGTGTAACCGGTTACGAGATCTGGGAACAGGATGCCGCGTGATGCGCCGGTCCGCATCACGCACAGGCGCGGCGACGTCAGGTGTCTTTGGCAACCTTCAGCATGCGGATAAGCGTCGCGTCCCTGAAAACCGTGTGATGCACGATCGCCGCAAGCGCATGCAGGCCGATGAGCCAGAAGGCCGCGTTGCCGATCAGAAAGTGCGCGTCGTGTAGAAACCGGTGCGCAACCGGATCGTTCGCGAACAGTTGAATGCGCAAACCGGTCCCTGCCAGTTGAACGGCGCTGCCGCTCGTGTTGACCATCGCGATACCCAACAACGGCTGCGCGAATACAAGCAGGTAAAGCGCAAGATGCACGAGCCGCGCGACGAACCGCTGCACGCGGCTCGCCGGCAACTCGCGTGGCGTGCCATGCCATAGCATCCATAACACGCGCAGCACCGACAGGCACAGCACGAGCGTGCCCGCCCACATGTGGATGCCGGTCCAGAACACACGGCTGCCCGTACCTTTAGGCCCGCGTATCTCGATCGCAAGCAGGCCGATTGCCACGGCGAGCGCGGTAGCCCAATGAAAGAAGATCGCGAGCCGCGACCATGACGAGGAGACGGCGGCGGAACGTGTAGCGGCGGCGGTTTCGGTTAGATGCATGGCGATGTAATAAACAGAGCAATTGAATCAGGCGGGAAAAAGCACGAGCGAAAAGACATAAGAGGAAAGACGCAAAGCAAAAACGCAAAGCAAAAACGCAAAGCAAAAACGCAAAGCAAAAACGCAGTAACGCGTGCGCTTATTCCTGCTGCTCCCGGACAATGCCAAACTGTTTTGTAATCGATTGTGTCGGCGTGCCGCATAGGGCATGCGCGCGGGTGTGTTTATTTTGTATTCGTTGAAAACCGCACGAGCGCGGCGCAGTGTATTCGCATCTGGCTCGATGCAGCCGTCATCCCTTTGTGCACCTGCCGTTCGCGATGATTTTCATATGCCTTGCGCGTGTCTGACAAAATGACATGCTTTGCGCATTGCGTCATGTCGACTAGCATCGAAGCCTGTGCCTAACGTCGCGCGGCTGCCGCTCGTACGGGCAGACGCGGTGCACGCCGCGTCCCCGGTTCGCGCGGCTTCGTACGTGGTAACGGAGCCCAACATGAACTTCGAGAAGAACGGCATCGGTGCCGGCGGGCAAATGCCCGCATGCTGCGTGCAGCAGAACGGCGCGAATGGGCCGCAGAGGCTGGACGCGCCTGCGACGCGGCGCGTGCTGGTCGCACTGGAAGACCATTGGCGCGTGCCGCCGCCGTACCAGTACGCGCCCGATGCGGGCGCAATGGTCGATCCCGGCGGCATGCATGGCCTCATCGAGGCCGCCGATGCGCACCGCGATCTCGTGATCGCGTCGCGCTGGACGCGGCATGAAGTCGACGGTGTCGAACACACGAGCCGAAGCGGCACCGCTCAGCACACGGTCGGCATCGTGCTCAAACCGACCGCCGTGCATTTCCGCTCCGGCTCGCTCGTGTTCGACGGGCAGCTCGCGGCGGGGGCGATGCAGGTGACCGGTCCCGGCGAAAGCGCCGAGGTCGTTTTTCGGGCCGCCAGCGACGCGATTCATCTGTTCATTCCGCAACAGGTGCTCGAACTGCATTACGAAGAAGCGTTCGGCCGTCCGCATGCGGGTGAACTAGCGATTGGCGCGTCGCAGATCACGCGCGATACGTCGCTCGAACGATTAGGCCGCGCGCTCGCGGAAATTCAGTATGCCGATGCGACGTTCGCGTCGCTGTACGTCGACAGCATCTGCATTGCGATCGTCGCCCGTCTGCTCGAGCGGCACTTCACGCGACGTACGCTGCCCGCGATCACGCGCGCGACGCCGCTGCCGCAATGGCGGCTGCGCCGCGCCTTCGACTTTATCGATGCGCATCTCGCGGAGCCGGTCCGGCTTGGCGATATCGCGGCAAGCGTCGGCCTGACGCGCATGCATTTCGCCGCGCAATTCCGCTGCTCGACCGGCTATACGCCGCATACGTATCTGCTGAGAAGGCGCGTCGAACACGCGCAGCGCCTGCTGCAGCGCTCCGAGAAAACGCTGCTCGACGTGGCGCTCGATTGCGGGTTTCGCAGCCAGGCGCATTTCACGACCGTGTTCAGGCGGATGGTCGGCGATACGCCGAACCGGTGGCGCACCAAGGCGCGGCTCGATTGACCGATGGTTGGGCACGCAACGTACGCGCACGGACGCATGCGGGCCGTTGCAGCGCTTGCGCCGAATGGACATGTCGACGGCACCGCAGTCAGCCGCCGCAGTCAGCCGCCGCATTAGCCGCTCTTCTTCGCCGCCACGCCGATCGCGACGGTTTTCGATAGACGGCGCAGCAAACCGGTAACCGGCGGCACGATCAGCCGCACGCCGCCGCATGCGATCACAAGGCCGATCAGCGCGGCCGCGATCGCGTCGAGACCCGCGAAGCCCAGCGACGCGGTCGCAATGCCGGCGGTGGCCACGAGCGATGACAGCGCGTCGGCCCCGACATGCCACGCCGCCGCCGACAGCACGGGCGAAGCGAGGCGCCGCGCCCTTAGCGAGAGCGCGCGATACAACAGGCCGCGGCTCACGACGGAAAACGCGGCGATGCCCGATGCGACGATCGCGGCGGCTCCGGCGAGCGGCGGCCGGCCTTGCGCATGAAGCGCGATTTCGATGCCCGCGATCACCAGCATCGCGCCGACCACGGCCGGCACGGCATTCTGCACGAATCCGGAAAGCTTGCGCGGGCGCGCCAACCTGCCGCGCTGAGCGAACCAGCATGCGGCAAGCAGAATCAGATCGACGCCGATATCGGTCGTCGCGTGCAATGCGTCGGCGATCAGACCGGACGAATGCGCGGAGAAACCAGCGGCTGCCTGCACGGTCGCCAATACCGCGTTCAATGCCGTACTCGCGATAATGATCCGTGTTGCTCCTTCCTGCGACACGTGGCTCGTCTGATCGGCCATCGGTCCACCCTGGCAGCGAAAACCGTACGATAGGGGCGCCACATTGCGACGATGTGACAGATCGGCCGCGAGCCGGCCGCAACGTGGTGTGCAACGCGCTTCGAGGCGCAATTAGTTACCCTGATAATCGTCGAGGCCCTGCACGGGGAGCCGATTTCTGCTGATATGCTGGAGCCTTTCTTCGAGGGAAGGCAATTCCCTTCACCATGGAGGCCCCGGAGTGAACCGGTCGCTCGATCCATCAGGCGCGTTCGGAGCGGCATCAGGCGCCTCATCGTCGGAAGTGCTATGGGACGATGGCGAGCGCGTGATGTCCAGGCAATGGCGTATGCGGCCCGATGGCAGCCGAGAATCGGTGTTGACCGTGCGCCCGGTGGCAGAGCAGCCCACGCCCGCCGCGTTGAGCCGCCTCGAGCACGAATTCGCGCTGGCGGAAAAACTTGCCGGTGCGCCGATCGCGCGGCCGCTGGAATTATTACGTGAACAGGGCCGCCTCGTCCTCGTGCTCGAAGACGACGGCGGCGAGCCGATCGCGCGCGAACCCCTCCCGATGACCTTGCACCGTTTTTTGCGGACTGCGATCGATGTCGCACGAGCGCTCGGCAGGCTGCATGCGGCGGGCGTCATTCATAAGGACATCACGCCGTCCAATATCCTGATCAATCAGGCGAGCGGCGCCGTGCGATTGACGGGCCTCGGCATCGCGACGTTTCTCGCGCGCGAGCGCCAGACGCCGTGTCCGCCCGAATCGATTGCCGGCACGCTCGCTTTCATGGCGCCCGAACAGACGGGCCGGATGAACCGCTCGGTCGATTCGCGCAGCGATCTCTATTCGTTCGGCGTCACGTTGTACCAGTTGCTGACGGGCGTGCTGCCGTTCTCCGCGCAAGACCCGATGGACTGGGTGCACAGCCATATCGCGCGCAAGCCGGTCCCGCCGAACCAGCGCGTGCCGGCCGTACCGGCCGTGCTATCCGACATCGTGATGAAGCTGCTCGCGAAGGCCGCCGAAGACCGCTACCAGACCGCGGCCGCGCTCGAGCATGACCTCGATACGTGCCTGCATCGTCTGGAGGCGCGCGACCATATCGATCCCCGCATCGAGTCTCAGATCGAGTCCCACAGGGAGCCGCTTATCGAACCGCTTATCGAACCCTTCCCACTTGCCGAGCACGACACGCCCGACCGCCTGCTGATCCCGGAGAAACTGTATGGCCGCGCACGCGAGGTCGAGACGCTGCTCGCGGCCTTCGAGCGGGTCATGGCCGGCGGACGGCCCGAGCTGGTTCTGGTGACGGGCTATTCGGGCATCGGCAAATCGGCGGTGGTCGGCGAACTGCAGAAGGTGCTCGTGCCGCCGCGCGGCCTGTTTGCGGCCGGTAAGTTTGACCAGTACAAGCGCGACATTCCGTACGGGACGATCGCCCAGGCGTTCCAGGGGTTGCTCAGGCCATTTCTCGGCAAGCGCGACGCCGAACTCGAAGACCTGCGCGAGCGGCTGCGCGACGCGCTGGGCCCGAACGGCTCGCTGATCGTCAATCTCGTGCCCGAACTCAAGCTGCTCATCGGCGAGCCGCCGCCGATCGCCGACTTGCCGTTGCAGGACGCGCAGCGCCGCTTCCAGCTCGTGCTCAAGCGTTTCATCGGAGTCTTTGCGCGTGCCGGGCATCCGCTCGTGCTATTTCTCGACGATCTGCAATGGCTCGACTCGGGAACGCTCGATGTGCTCGAAAGCCTGCTCGTCGATCCCGATCTGCACCATCTGCTGCTGATCGGCGCTTACCGCGACAACGAGGTCGATCGCAACCATCCGCTGATGCGCAAGCTCGACGCGATTCGCCGCCTGCATGGCGCGGTCGGGCAGATCGCGCTGCGGCCGCTGTCGATCGGCGATCTGCGAACACTTGTTGCCGATGCGTTGCGTTGCGCACCGGAGCGCGCGGATCCGCTCGCGCGTATCGTGCACGAGAAGACCGGCGGCAATCCGTTTTTTGCGCTGCAGTTTCTGACCGCGCTCGCGAGCGAACGATTGCTCGCTTTCGACCATGGCCCGGCGATATGGGCATGGGACGTCGAGCGCATTCGCGCGAAGGGCTACACCGATAACGTCGTCGATCTGATGGTCATGAAACTCGCGCGGCTATCCGAAGCGACGCGCACGGCCTTGCAGCGCCTCGCTGCAATCGGGCATCAGGCCGACGCCGGCACGCTTGCGCTCGTGTTCGAGAAACCCGAAGCGCAGGTCCATGCGGACCTGTGGGACGCGATCCGCGAGGAATTCGTGCTTTATCAGGAACGCGCATACCGCTTCGTGCACGACCGCGTGCAGGAAGCGGCCTATTCGCTGATTCCGTACGCGCAGCGCGCAGAAACACACTTGCGCATCGGCCGGCTGCTGGCCGCACGGACGCCGCCCGCAAAGCTCGAGGACGCGGTTTTCGAAATCGTCAACCAGCTCAACCGCGGTGTCGCGCTGATCGACGAGCGGACTGAACTCGATCGCCTCGCCGAACTGAATCTGATGGCGGGCAGGCGCGCTCAGGCCTCGGCTGCCTACGCATCGGCGCTCGATTATCTGAAAGCGGGCATGGAAGCGCTTGCCGACGATTGCTGGCAGACCCAGCACGCGCTCGCGTTATCGCTCGAAGTGCACCGCGCCGAATGCGAGTTCCTGAGCGGCGACCCGGGGGCCGCGCAAGCGCGGCTGGTCAAGCTCTTTCCTCTCGCGCACGGCATCGCCGAACATGCGAGACTCGCCTGCCTCGCGATCGACCTCTATGTCACGCTCGACCGTTCCGATGAGGGGGTCGCCGTCGGTCTCGACTATTTGCGGCGTATCGGCATCGACTGGTCGCCGCATCCGTCGGACGCGGAAGCGCGCAGCGAATATGCGCGCGTTGCGCCGCAGCTCGGCGAACGTACGATCGAATCGCTGATCGATCTGCCGTTGATGACCGATCCGAATTCGCTTGCGACCATCGGCGTGCTCAACAACCTGACGCCGGCTGCCATCTTCAGCGACGCGAATCTGTTTTCGATGGCCGTATGCCGCGCCGTGAACCTGTCGCTCGAATACGGCAACTGTGGAACGTCGCCGGCCGTTTATGTGGACTTCGGCATGACAGCCGGGCCGCATTTCGGCGACTATCACGCGGGCTTCCGGTTTGCGCGTCTCGGTTACGAACTCGTCGAACAGCGCGGGTTGAAACAGTCGCAGGCGAAGGTCTACATGAATTTCGGGAGCCTCGTGACGCCTTGGGCCCAGCACGTGCGCACCGGACGAGATCTGATTCGCCGCGCGTTCGATATCGCGGTCAAAACCGGCGATGTTACTTTTGCCGGTTACAGCTGCAACAACCTGAATACGAACCTGCTGGTGGCGGGCGATCCGCTCGACGAGGTGCAACGCGAGGCCGAACGCGGACTCGCGTTTGCGCAGAAAACCCACTTCGGGCTGGTGGTCGATATCATCGCCGCGCAGTGTGCGTTGACGCGCACGCTGCGCGGCTCGACGCTCAAATTCGGCTTGCTCGACGACGGGTATCTGAGCGAAGCGCAGTTCGAAAGCCGCCTGTCGAGCGATCCGTCGCTGGCGATCGCGGAGTGCTGGTACTGGATTCGCAAGATGCAGGCACGGTACTTCGCGGGCGACTTCGCGGCGGCCGTCGACGCATCGGTCAAGGCGCGTGCGTTACTGTGGACATCGCCGTCGTTCCTGGAAACGGCTGAATACCACTTCTATAGCGCGCTCGCGCACGCAGCGCTGTGCGGCGCGGCATCGCCGGGCACGCAAGTCGCTGGTGTCAAGGAGGCCGACGTCGGGGATGCTGAAGTCCGGAACGATTACGTGGCGGCGATCATCGCGCACCATCGGCAGCTCGAAATATGGGCGGCGAATTGCCCGCAGAATTTCAGCAACCGCGCGGCGCTGGTCGCCGCCGAACTCGCACGGATTGAAGGCCGCGTGGCGGACGCCGAACAGTTCTACGAACTCGCGATCCGTTCGTCGCGCGAAAACGCATTCATTCATAACGAGGCCGTCGCCTACGAAACGGCGTCGCGCTTCTATGCGGTGCGCGGGCTCACGGAATTTGCGCATCTGTACCTGAAGAACGCGCGCTACGCGTATCTGCGCTGGGGCGCGAATGGAAAAGTGCGGCAACTCGACGATTTCCATCCTCACCTCGCGACGCCGGAGCCACGCCCGCGCGCAGCCGGCACGATCGAGACGCCGGTCGAGCATCTCGATCTCGCCACCGTGATCAAGGTTTCGCAGGCCGTATCGAGCGAGATCGTGCCCGACAATCTGATCCATATGATCATGCAAAGCGCCATTGCGCATGCCGGTGCCGAGCGCGGCCTGCTGATCGTGCCGACCGAGGCCGCGCCATGCATCGTGGCGCAGGCGTCGACAAGCGGCGACGCGCTTAGCGTCAACCTCGGGAAGCAGGTGTTGAGCCCGGATCTGCTGCCGGAATCGGTGGTCCACTATGCGATGCGCGCGAAAGAATGCGTGATACTCGACGACGCCTCGACGCAGCACGATTTTTCGGGCGATCCGTATATCGCGCGCGCAGGTGCGCGTGCCTCTGTCCCCGCATCGGTCCGCTCCATTGCCTGCATGCCGCTCGTCAACCAGGGCAAGCTCGTCGCGGTGCTGTATCTCGAGAACAATCTCGCACCCAATGTATTTACGGCGAGCCGCATCGCGGTGCTCAAGCTGCTCGCTTCACAGGCCGCGATCTCGCTCGAGAACGCGCGCCTCTATCGCGAGCTCGCCGAGCGCGAAGCGCGAATCCGACGCCTTGTCGACGCGAATATCGTCGGCGTGTTTATCTGGGATTTCGAAGGGCGCATTCACGAAGCGAATGACGCGTTTCTGCGTCTGCTCGGTTACGATCGCATGGACCTCGCGTCGGGGCGCCTGCACTGGACCAGTCTGACGCCCGCAAGCGGGCGCGGGCGCGATGCGCGCGCGGTCGCCGACATCAAGGTGCATGGTTCCGTGCCGCCGTACGAAAAGGAATTTCTGCGCGTGGACGGCAGCCGCGTCGCCGTGCTGGTGGGCGCGGCGACATTCGGCGAGGCGCGCGATCAGGGCGTTGCGTTTATCGTCGATCTGACCGAGCGCAAGCGCGCCGAATTCGACGCACGCGAAAGCGAGCGGCGTTACCGCGAGATGGAAGTCGAACTGGCCCACGCGAACCGCGTCGCGACGATGGGTCAGCTGACCGCTTCGATCACGCACGAAATCAGGCAGCCGATCGCGGCGGCCATGACGAATGCGCACGCTGCGCTGCGCTGGCTCGGCGCGCGCACGCCCGATCTGAACGAGGTCCGGGAGGCGCTCGAACGTATTGTCAGCGACGGCTCGCGCGCCAACGACGTGATCGGGCGCATTCGCGCGCTCGTGAAGAAAGCGCCCGCGCGCACGGAGCGCGTGGCGATCAACGAAGCGATTCGCGAGGTGATTGCGCTGACGCGCGGCGAAGCCGTCAAACATCATGTGATAGTCGAAGCGCGCCTGACCGATGCGCTGCCGCCGATCGTCGGCGACCGCGTGCAGTTGCAGCAGGTGATGCTGAACCTGATGATCAATGCAATCGAAGCGATGAGCGGCGTGAGCGACGGCCCGCGCGAGTTGCTGATCGCGACGTCGGCCGATCACGCACAGGCCACGCGCGTGGCGGTGTCCGATACGGGCCCGGGCATCGGCGCCGACGCGATCGGCCAGCTCTTCGAACCGTTCTATACGACAAAGGCAGGTGGCATGGGCATGGGCCTGTCGATTTGCCGTTCGATCGTCGAAGCGCACGGCGGGACCTTGAGCGTCGAAGCCAATTCGACGCGCGGCGCGACGTTCGAGTTCGTGCTGCCCGGCGCGGATGAAAATGCGACGCCTCAAAACGGCGGCTATCTGGCCGAGCCGTGAATCTGCGGGGCCGGAATCAGCGCGATCGATTCGATCGACTCGATTGTTGCAATTGGTGCAATCGGTACGTTTGGCGTGACGAGCGTCGTGTGGTGCGGCACGCGCGCAAGCGGCAGCCGCATATGCAGCGTCGCGCCGGGTCCTTCGTGATTCGAAGCCCACAAGCGGCCGCCGTGCGCGTCGACGATCGATTGGCAGATGGCGAGGCCCATGCCCATGCCATTCTGCTTCGTCGTGAAAAACGGCTGGAAAATGCGGTTCGCGTCCGGAAAGCCCGGGCCGTGGTCGCGAACTTCGATCAGCAGATAATCGCCGCCGTCGCGCACTTTGCGTGCCGTGCGGATGAATAGCAGCCTGCGCTCCGCAATGACTTGCAACAGCGCATCGAGCGCGTTGTCGACGAGATTGAAAAGTGTCTGCCGGATCTGCAGGCGGTCCGCGTCGAGCATCGGCAGCGACGCGTCGAGATCGAGTTCGACCGCGATGTCATGCTGCCGCAGTTCGCCTTGCTTCAATTCGAGCACTTCGCCGATCGCCGCGTTGATATCGAACGCGGCGATCACGGGCGGCGCCTGCCGGAATAAAGCGCGAATGCGACGGATCACTTCCGCGGCGGTGGTGCCGTCGTGCACGATGCGCTCGGCCGCGCCGATCGCGTGTTCGAGATTCGGCTCCTTCGCACGCAACCAGTTCAGACACGCATGGCCGTTGGTCACCATTGCCGCGATCGGCTGATTGACCTCGTGCGCGATCGAGGCGGACAGTTCGGCGACGGTGGCGGCCTGCGATGCGCGAGACAATTGCGCCTGCGTATCGCGCAACGCATTGGCCGTCGTCATGCTGTCGTGCACGTCGACGTGCACGCCGTACCAGCGCACGATATGGTCTTTGGCATCGCGCAACGGCTGCATGCGCGTCTCGATCCAGCGATATTCGCCGTCGTGGCGGCGCAGCCGGTAGGTTGTGGTCAGCGCCACGCCCGCTGCTTCACAGCGGCGCCGCTCGGCGATCACGCGCGGCGCGTCGTCCGGATGCAGCAGCTTCATGCAGCCGCCGTTGGCGAGCTCGCTCCCATGCTTGCCGACGAAGTCGAGCAACTGCCGGTTCGCATACTGCAGGCAACCTTCAGCATCGCTGACTGCCACCATGCAGGGAATGCCGTCGATCGCATTGCGCAACGCCTGTTCGCGCAGCGTGGTTTGCGTCTGACGTTTCGAGGTGATCAGATCGTTGATGATCAACGATACGATCACGAAGACGATCAGTCGCGGCATTTCATGGATCGACAGCCCATGCGCGGGCGGCGTTCCGATCAGCAGCATGAACGCGACGAGCGACGTCGCGAGCGTGACGAGCCCCGCGGCGCGGCCGCCATACAGCGAACTCATGATCAGCGCGAGCAGGAAGCACGATACATGCGCTTTCGTGGTCCACGCGAGCACCGCCGCGCAGGCGGTCAGGAGCAGTGCGACGGCGTAGCGGCGAAGTCCGGTGATCGCAGGGGAATACGAATACGCGGATTGAGGAACCATGTTTTACCTCGCGAAATCGCGCTGCCTGCAACCAACCGACATGCAAGAATCCGCGGCCTTGCACGCGCGAGGCGCGTGCAAGGCGTTTGTCGGTAAAGGCGGCGCTGCGTGCGTTGCCGGATCGGCAGAAGGGCGTCGCTATTATGCGGCATCCTGTTGTGCACCGGCGCACACTACCCCGGTGCGCCCTTCGGCAATGGATCGCCGGTGCGATGCAACGTCACGCGTGTCCGGCCGTGTTCGCACCGCGCGCGCTATCTCCAGAGATTGGTTTGCGCGAGGTCGATCACTTCATCGGTCTTGCCGTTCAGAATGGCCCTCAGCATATAGAGCGAGAATCCCTTCGCCATCTCCAGATTGATCGCGGGCGGGATCGCCAGCTCCTGGCGATTGACGACGGCATCGATGAGCACCGGTCCGTCGTGCTTCAACGCAGCCGCGATGCCCGCTTCGACCTCGGACGGCTTTTCGAGGCGGATACCCTTGATGCCGATCGATTCGGCCATCGCCGCGAAATCAGGATTCTTGAGGCCCGTGCCGTACGGAATGAACGAAGTGGATTTCTGCTCGAGTTCGATAAAGCCGAGTGCGCTGTTGTTGAATACGCAAACCTTCACCGGCAGGCCCAGTTGCACGAGACTCAGGAAGTCGCCCATCAGCATCGCGAAGCCGCCGTCGCCCGACATCGAGATCACCTGGCGGCCCGGAAATGCGTACTGCGCGCCGATCGCCTGCGCCATCGCATTGGCCATCGATCCATGCCAAAACGAGCCAAGCAGGCGCCGCTTGCCGGTCATCGCGACGTAGCGTGCGCCCCACACGGTCGGCAGGCCGACGTCGCAGGTGAAGACCGCGTCGTCGCTCGCCTGGTCGCTCAACGCCTTGGCGATCTGCTGCGGGTGGATCAGCGATGCGCGCGTGCTTTCCTGCGCGAGCGCGTCGAGTTCGGCGCGCGCCTTTTTGTAGTGCTGCTGTGCTTTCTCGAGATGCGCGGTGTTGGTCCTCTTCGTGAGCTTCGGCAGCAAGGCGGCGAGCGTTGCCTTCACGTCGCCGACGATGCCGAGGTCGAGCGTCGCGCGGCGCCCGAGATTGCCGGGTTCGTGATCGATCTGCACGATCTTCGCCTCGTACTTCGACGGATAGAACTGCATATACGGGAAGTCGGTGCCGACCATCAGCAGCAGATCGCAATCGCGCATCGCATAGTAGCCCGACGAAAAGCCGATCAAACCGGTCATGCCGACGTCGTACGGATTGTCGGCCTCGACGTGCTCCTTGCCGCGCAGCGAGTGCACGATCGGCGATTTCAGCGTTTCCGCGAGCGCGATCACTTCGTCATGGGCGCCCGCGCAACCGGACCCGCACAGCATCGTGATGCGCTCGTTCGCGTCGAGCAGATCGGCGAGCGCGTCGATCTCGTCCTGCGCGGGCGTGAGGACGGCGCGTGGTGGGATCAGCCCCGCAGACGAGATCGGTGGCGCCTCGACCGCTTCCTGCAGTGCGACGTCGCCCGGAATCACGATGACCGACACGCCGCGCTTGCCGATCGCTTCGCGAATCGCGATTTCGACCGTGCGCGGCATCTGTCCCGGTACCGAGACGAGCTCGCAGTAGTGGCTGCATTCCTTGAAGAGTGTCTGCGGATGGGTTTCCTGAAAGTAGCCGCTGCCGATCTCGCGCGACGGAATATGCGCGGCGATCGCCAGCACCGGCACACGGTTGCGATGGCAATCGAACAGCCCGTTGATCAGATGGAGGTTGCCTGGCCCGCAACTGCCCGCGCAGACGGCGAGACTGCCGGTCAGATGCGCTTCGGCCCCGGCCGCGAACGCGGCGACTTCCTCGTGGCGCACGTGAATCCATTCGATGCCTTCCGTTTTGCGGATCACGTCGGTGAGCCCGTTCAGGCTGTCGCCGACGATGCCATAGACACGCTTGACGCCTGCGGCCAGCAGGACGTCGACGAATTGATCGGCTACGATCGTCATTCTTTTCTCCGGTTGAACTAAGTAAATTTCACAGATGTGCTGTCATGACAGGCGATGCAGGCATTCTGGAAGAGGCGAGCAAGCATGCATGAGTCAAAACGAAAGCCAATGGTGCGAATAGCCAGGTACATCGTCGCTTTGTAGACGATGGCCGATGCGTTTGCAAGGCGGGCGGCGCTTTGGAAGATAGCGCGGCGTAGCGCCGCTCCGATGTCGCCTCGTGCTGAATTATCGAAATCGCATGCGCGCCGATGCCGTTCGATCCTGAAAGCGAAGCGACATTCTGCGGCAGCGCGTGCCGGCCGCCGGCTACCGGGCGGATAGGGTAACTGACTACTCGCCGGCCGGAAGCACAAACGTAAAGCGCGCGCCGCCGAGCGTCGATTCGTTGTCTGCACGGATCTGGCCGCCATGTGCTTCGATGATCGTCCGGCAGATTGCGAGGCCGAGTCCCATGCCGCCTTCGCTGGTGGTGAAAAAGCGGTTGAAAAGCAGCGCGAGATTTTCCTGCCGGATGCCCGGTCCGTCGTCTTCGATCGTGCAGCTGACCTGGCCTGCTGCCGGCACGGCGGTCGTCACCATGATCCTGCCGTGGCCCGCGCGATACTGCGCCAGCGCCTGCATTGCGTTAACCGTCAGGTTCACGACAACCTGCTGTAATTGCGTGCGGTCCGCCATGATGCGCGGTGCAAAGATCGCGGGCCGATGCCCGATCTCCACGCCTCTTGCCTGGATCTCGTGACCGAGCAACATCAGCGACTCGTCGACGACTTCGTCGAGGCGGATCAGTTCGCGCCGCGGCTGGCTCTTGGCGGCCATCGCGCGCGTGCGCACGATGATGTCGCTCGCGCGGCGCGCCGATGCGAGCGTGAGCGCCGTAAGCTCGCGCACTTCGTCGAGCGGCGGCTCCGGTCGGTTCAGCCAGTTCTGGATGGCCTGCGCACTGGCCGCGACGGCGCCGAGCGGCTGGTTGATCTCGTGCGCAATCGATGCCATCAGTTCGCCGAGCAGCGAGATTCGCCCCGCATGGGCGAGGTCGGTTTCCAGTTGCTGCAGTTTTTCGCGCACACGCACGCGTTCGGTAATGTCGATCAGACCGAGCAGCGTCGGCGTGTCGCTGCCAATCGGCTGTGGCCGCGACAGCGTGCACAGCACGTCGATTACGCGCCCGTCGAGTGCGACCACCTTCATCTCTTCGTCGAAACGCGCTTCGCCGTGATAGCGGCTTTCGAACGCACGGCGCAGTGTGCCGGGGCTTTCGGACCACAGACGCCCGGCGGGGCCAAGCAGTTGCGCGGCGTCGCGCGCGCGGAACAGTTCGACCGAACGCGCGTTGACTTCGTCGACCGTGATCGCGCTCACGAGGCGCCGCAGCACGTCCGGATGTGCATCGAAATACGCGTTCAGATCGGTGACGCCCGCTTCGTGCAAGGCCGGAAAAATATCGAAGTTGCCACGCGTCTGCATCAGCGCTATTGGCATGTTGTGAAACAGCTCGCGATAGCGCTGTTCGGCTGAGCGCAGCGCTTCTTCATTGCGAATGCGCATCGCGACGTCCTGCTTCAGCGCTTCGTTGGCCGTTTGCTGATTGCGATACGCGACCTGCAAACTCGTGCACAAATCGTTGAACGACATCACGACCTGGTCGAGTTCGTCGGGTGTCGCCGGCGGCCGGCGCTTCAGCGCAAGCGCGCCGGTCGGGTGATGGAAGTCGTACTGGCGCATGAACTGCGCGATCGTCGCGAGATGGCGAGTGACGAGCCGCGAAAAGATCAGCAGGATAAACAGCGAGACGAGGAAGGTTTTGGCACCCTGGCTCACGAGAATCACGAGCGCTTCGCCCATCAGCCGCCGGTACACATCGGTCAGCGCGGCTTCGATATAGAGCGTGCCGATCTGCCTGAGCTTGCCTTCCACCACGCGGTTGATCGGCAGCTCGCGCGTGATCACGGGTGTGCTTTGCCGGCGCCGCGCCATGATCTGCAGCGGGTGGGCGGTGCCGGACTCGCGCACCGTGACCGCCTGCACGTCGGGCAGCTTGAGGATGCTCTCGACTTCGATGCGCAGCTGTTCGCGGTCCAGATGCCAGAGGCTTTCGCCGATGATGTCGGGGTAGCCTTCGCCGATTTCGTCGAGGCGCCGCTCGATCTGATCGACGTCGTAGCGGTAGTCCATATAAAGCTGGACCGCAGTCATGATCAGTGTGATCACGGAACTGAAGATCAGGACCCCGATCAGAAGACGCACGCCGACACCGCGCCACAGGCCCGCTATCGTGCGCCACGGCGCCGCATTCGCGGCGCGGACGCCGCGCAGGGCCGCGCGCCATCGGCCTGGGTGCTGTGCGCTTGCAGGGGACGCGCGCTCGGGATCTGTCGCGTCGGGCCGAAGCGTTGCTTTAGCGCGCCGTGGCAAATCGGCCCCCTGTTCAAATTTAGCTTACTAGTATAGTAACTACGGCTTCCGGCAACACCGGCGCTTGCACAAAATCCTCTGATGCAAGCGCGTTTGCGCCGACACGATAGCCGCATGCGGGAGGCGATGCGATGCGTTCCGAACTGGTCCTGCGCAGTTGGCTTCGGGTGGCGGCCTGGCTGATCGGCGCGTCTCTTCTGTCTGGCTTGCCTGTGTTGTCCGGCGTGTCCGGCAACGCCGGCATCGCGCGCGCGGCGGGTTATGGCGCGGTGCTCGCGGGCGCGCAAAGCGAATTCTGGAAAGCGATGGAAGAGGGCATCCATCAGGCGGCCGCCGAGCGCCGCGTGAACGTGGTCGTGCGCAGTCCGGTCGACGACGATCCGCAAACGACCTCGCAGAATGTGCAGCTCAAAATAGTGCGATGGATGATCGACTCCGGCGTGAAGTCGATCATCCTCGCGCCGATCCCTGTCACGAATCTCAAAACGCCCGTGCAACTGCCGGTGCCGGTCGTGTTCGTCGATCGGCCCAGCAGGGATTTCCGCGCGCTCTCGACAGTCTCGACAGACAATTACGCGGCCGGGCGCGTCGCCGCGCGCGCGCTCGAACACGTGCTGCCGCGCGGTGCGAAGGTCGCCGTGCTGAGGCTCGCGCCCGACGTCGTTTCGACCACTGCGCGCGAGCAGGGCTTCATCGATGCGGCAAAGGCGATGGGCTTCGAGATTGCCGTCGACGCGTATATCGGACACGGCATACACGAACCCGAACTGGCCGCCGTCGATGCGATCAAGTCTTATGGCCGTCCGCTCGATGCGATCTTCGCGCCGACCGACTTTGCGACGCTCGCCGCCGTGCGCGCGCTCGAGCAGCTTGCGCCGAAGCAGCGGCCGAAGATCGTCGGCTTCGATTATCGTCCGGCCTTCCGGCAGTATCTGCAGACGGGCGTGCTCTATGCAGTGATCGCGCAGGACGCGTATCAGATGGGCTACATTGCGATGCAGACGCTGCTCAAGGCCGAAGCCGGCGAAGTCGTGCCGCCGCATATCAGCATCGATGTGCTCGCGCTGACCGCGGCGAATATTACCGATCCGGCAATCGCGATCAAGCTGCGGCAATATCAGTAGGGTGTTGCGTTGCGTAACGTTGCGAGGATCAACCGCCGGGCGCACCCTGCGTGTTGACGAACACCGAATAGATCGATTGCGAGGCAGCCATGAAAAGCCGGTTGCGCGCACGGCCGCCGAAGCACAGATTCGCACAGCGCTCGGGCAGCGCGATGCGGCCGATGATCTTGCCGGCCGCGGAAATCACCATCACACCGTCGAGTTCGTCGCTGCCCATGCCCCAGCCGCACCACAGATTGCCGTCGATATCGGCGCGCATGCCGTCGATCGTCGCGGTGCCGGCATCGAAGAACACGCGGCTGCGGCCGACGCTACGGCCGTCAGCCGACATGTCGAACACATGGATCAGCCTGCCCGGCACGCCGCGCGATTCGATCACATAGAGCAGCTTTTCGTCCGGTGAAAAGCACAGGCCGTTCGGCCCTTTCAGTTCGCGTGTGACGACCGATGCCTCGCCGGTCGCGCCGTCGATGCGGTACACCGAGTGCGGCAGTTCCTGTTCGGCCTTATGGCCCTCGTAATGACCGGCAATGCCCATCGGCGGATCGGTAAACCAGATCGAGCCGTCCGATTTGACGACGAGATCATTCGGCGAATTGAGGCGCTTGCCCTCGAATGAATCGATCAGCACGGTGATGCTGCCGTCGTACTCGGTGCGCGTGACGCGCCTGCCGTGCTCGCACGTCACGAGGCGCCCCTGGCGGTCGCGCGTGTTGCCGTTCGCGAAGTTGGATGGCTTGCGAAACACGCTGACTGCGCCTGTTTCCTCGTCCCAGCGCAGCATCTGGTTGTTCGGAATATCGCTCCACAGCAGATAGCGGCCATCGCCGAACCAGACCGGCCCTTCGGTCCACCGATAGCCGGTGGCGAGCCGTTCCACGGCCGAAAAGTTGACGCGATAGGTGTCGAAGGACGGATCGATCGATATCACGCGAGGGTCGGGGTAGCGCTCGGCCTGTTGCCACATGGGTTCGCTCCTGATGCGGTGCTCGAAAAAGGACGGTCGGCGCACAGTATAAGCCGATCGAGCGCGATCAAAGTAAGCGCTTTCTCTTGAAATGCATGCGGGAATCTTCTAAAGTGGCCGACATGTCTGTTTTCGGCGCTTCCGCGCGAGCGGCTCGATGTAAAAGTCAGGCTATTCGAGCAAACGATTACTTTCGGCGACGGTGTGCAGCACGCACGCGCGCGCTGGCATCTCCCTCCTGCAAGGCCGCGAGTTCATGATCGAGCTGTCGAGCAAGACCATCAGCGGGCCGGTGATCCGGCTGCATCCCGCCGACAACGTGGTGATCGCGCGCACCGACGTCGCGATCGGCACGCCGGTGCCGTCCGAAGATTTCGTGAGCAGAAGCCAGGTCGCGGCCGGCTACAAGATCGCCGCGCGCCGCATTCGCCAGGGCGAGCCCGTGCGCAAGTACAACAACGTGATCGGCTTCGCCGCGGCCGATATCGCGCCCGGCATGCTCGTGCATGGCCACAACCTCGAGTTCCGCGAGTTCGACCGCGACTACGCGTACTGCGCGGACTACCGGCCCGTCGAGCTGCTGCCGGTCGAACGACGCGCGAGCTTTCACGGCATCGTGCGCGCGAATGGCCAGGTCGCGACACGCAACTACATCGGCGTGCTGTCGACGGTCAACTGTTCGGCCACGGTCGTGCACAAGATCGCCGAGTGGTTCACGCCCGAGCGGCTCGCCGACTATCCGAACGTCGACGGCGTGGTGGCGTTCAGCCATTCGATCGGCTGCGGCATGGAAATGAGCGGCGAGCCGATGGCGCTGTTGCGCAGAACGACGGCCGGCTACGCGCGGCATCCGAATCTCGCGGCCGCGCTGATCGTCGGACTCGGGTGCGAGCGCAACCAGTTGCAGGGCATTCTCGATCAGGAAGGGCTCGAGCGAAACGCGCGCCTCCATACGTTCACGATGCAGGAAACCGGCGGCACGCGCAAAACGATCGAAGCCGGCATCGAGGCGGTCAAGGCGCTGCTGCCTGACGCCAACCGCGTCACGCGCACGCGCGTCGATGCGAGCCATCTGACCGTGGGCCTGCAATGCGGCGGCTCGGACGGCTTCTCGTCGATCACCGCGAACCCCGCGCTCGGCGCCGCCGTGGATCTGCTCGTGCGGCACGGCGGCACGGCGATTCTTTCAGAAACCCCTGAAATTTACGGCGTCGAGCATACGCTCACCCGTCGCGCGGTGAGCCGGGAAGTCGGCGAAAAGCTGATCGAGCGCGTGCGCTGGTGGAAGGACGTCTACTCGGTGGGCCGCGACGTGCAGATCAACGGCCAGGTGAGCCCCGGCAATCAGGTGGGCGGCCTCGCGAATATCTTCGAGAAATCGCTCGGCTCGTCGATGAAGGGCGGCACGGGCCCGTTGATGGCCGTCTATCGCTATGCCGAGCCGGTGACCGGGCACGGCCTCGTATTCATGGACACGCCGGGCTTCGATCCGGTATCGGCGACGGGCCAGATTGCCGGCGGCGCGAATCTGATCGCTTTCACGACAGGCCGCGGTTCGATGTTCGGCGCGAAGCCCGTGCCGTCGCTGAAGCTCGCCACCAATACGCCGATGTACCGGCGCCTCGCGGAAGACATGGATCTGAACTGCGGCGAGATTCTCGACGGCACCGCGTCGATCGAAAGCACGGGCCGCGCGATTTTCGAAGCAATGCTGAGAACCGCGTCGGGCGAGCGCACGCGCAGCGAACTGCTCGGTCTCGGCGATTACGAATTCGTTCCGTGGCAGGTCGGCATCATGAGTTGAAGTCTGCGAGACGCCGGGTTCGCCGCCGAACGATTGCTGTAGACGCAACGAACGCTGCACAGGGTCGCCCGACAAGAGGCGCGCAGCGTGTCCCGCTCGATGGACCACCTGAACAACACGGAGACAAAGTTGAGCACGAACGGCATCGCGGTCACGTCGCCCGGCAGCGCGGCGTCGAGCAATTCGATCTACGCAAAGGTGACCTGGCGCTTCATGCCTTTGCTTTTCGTCGGCTATGTGGTCGCCTATCTCGACCGCGTCAACGTCGGCTTCGCGAAGCTGCAGATGCTGAACGATCTGCACTTCAGCGAAGCGATGTACGGCTTCGGCGCCGGCATCTTCTTCGTCGGCTACTTTTTCTTCGAGGTGCCGAGCAATCTGTTGCTTCACCGCCTCGGCGCACGGCGCTGGATCGCGCGGATCATGGTCACGTGGGCCGTGATTTCGGCGGCGACCGCATGGGTGACCTCGCCGACGATGTTCTACCTGTTGCGTTTCGTGCTCGGCATCGCGGAAGCGGGCTTTTTCCCGGGGCTCGTGCTGTATCTGACGTACTGGTTCCCGGCGCAGCGGCGCGGCAAGATGGTCGCGTTCCTGATGGCGGGCAATCCGGTGTCGGGCATCGTCGGCGGGCCGATGTCGGGCCTGATCCTGCAGCGGCTCGCGGGCCACGGCGGACTTGCCGGCTGGCAATGGCTGTTCATCATCGAGGCGCTGCCCGCGCTCGTGCTCGGCATTGTCATCTATTTCTTTCTCGACGATCGCGTCAAGGATGCGAAGTGGCTCGCGGAACACGAGCGCGAGCATATCCAGCGCGAGATCGATGCGGAAGCGCGTACCAAGAGCCATTCGTCGGTCGGGCAGACATTCTCGTCGCTCAAGGTCTGGACGTCGTGCGCGATCCTGTTCGGCATCGTGATGGGCTCGTACGCGGTCGGCTTCTGGCAGCCGACCATCATCCGCACCTCGGGCATCAAGGATCCGCTCACGATCGGCCTGCTGACCATCGTGCCTTACCTGTGCGCGCTGATTGCGATGATTCTGGTCGGCCGCCATGCGGATCGCACGCGCGAGCGCCGCTGGCATGTGGTGGTTCCGCAGCTCGTCGCGGCAAGCGGCTTCGTCGTTTGCGCTTTCGCGGGTGCGAACCCGTGGATCGCGCTCGTCGGCCTGACGATGGCGGCCACTGGCGTCGTCACCGCGTTGCCGATGTTCTGGGCGCTGCCGACGTCGTTTCTCGGCGGCGCCGGCGCCGCGGCCGGCATCGCGCTGATCAACGCGACCGGCAACCTGGCGGGCTTCGTGAGTCCCGCGGCGGTCGGATGGCTCAAGACGATGACCCATTCATTGAACTCGAGCCTGTTCCTGATCGCAGGATGCCTGTGTCTGTCCGCGCTGCTGATTCTCACGCGCATGCCGGCCACGCTCGTCAACCGCTAATCGTGCTCGAACCTGTACGCGGAAAATCCCCATGAAAACTGGCAAATATCGATACGTGGTCGCGGGTCTGCTGTTCACGGCCGGCGCGATCAACTATATGGACCGCGCGGCACTCGGCATCGTCGCGCCGATCGTCGGCAAGACGCTCGACCTGTCGCCGTCGCAACTGGGCGTGATCTTCAGCAGCTTTTTCGTCGGCTACGCGATCTTCTCGTTTCTCGGCGGTTACTTTGCCGACAAGTGGGGCACGCGGCGCGTCTTCACGTGGGCGATGGGCATCTGGTCGCTGTTTTGCGGACTGACCGCGGCCGCGACCGGTTTCGTCTCGCTGCTGCTGACGCGCGTGTTCTTCGGTATCGGCGAGGGGCCGATGAGCTCGAACACGAATCGCACGATTTCGAACTGGTTTCCGCGCCATGAGACGGCGACGATGATCGGTTTCACGTTCTCGGGGCAAACGCTCGGCAATGCGATCGCGGGGCCCGTGGTCGGCCTGATTGCCGTCGCGTTCGGCTGGCGCACGTCGTTTGTGGTGATCGCGGTGCTCGGCTTTGTCTGGCTGATCTGCTGGCGCATCTTCGTGACCGACAAGCCCGCGAAGTCGGATCGTAGCCATGTCGTTCTGTGAGCCAAGGAGTTGGTAGAATGTTTTGTCTTCCTAAGACCGCTTGGCCTCCGACTTGCTCGGCGCCTACCTGCGCCGGCCGAGCACGCTCGCGCTCGGCGCGGGGCTCTTTGCTGTGAATTACACGCAGTACGTGTTTATCTCGTGGCTGCCCAGCTACCTGACCAATGTGATGCATCTGGACCTGAAGCAGATGAGCATCGTCACGTCGATTCCATGGGTCTGCGGCGCGATCGGCTATTTCGGCGGTGGCCTCGTCGGCGACTTCGTCTACAGGCGCATGAACGATCCGGTGAAGGCGCGCAAGCTCGTGGCGACGATTCCGCTCGCGCTATCGGGTGTCGCGGTGCTCAGCATCACGTCGGCGACGTCGCTGGCCGCGGCGGTCGGCCTGATCGCGGCCGCGCTGCTATTTCTGACGGGCTCGTGCCAGTCGATCTGGGCCGTGCAGCACGAGATTCTGCCGCTGCACCGGCAAGGCGGCGTCGGCGGCTTCATCCACTTCCTGTCGAACCTGTCGGGGATCATCGGGCCCGCGTTGACCGGGGTGCTGATCCAGTACTTCGGCGGCTATCACAGCGCGTTTCTGTTCGGTGCGCTGATCGATTTCGCCGGTGTGCTCGCGATGCTGCTGTTCGTGCACAGCAAGCATCGCGTCAGCGAACGGGTGGCCGCGTAGCGGTCGAATCGAATCTGCTTTTTTTCCGGGTCGTGTCGAGGAATAGATGATGAAACAGGCTGTCGTCGAACCATCGCAGTCTGCGTGGCAGCAGGCCGCGAAGATCGTTTCAGTCGAAGCGCGCACGGTGCGCGTGCCGCTCGATCGCGTGACTTCTTTCGCGACGCGCGTGGTGGCCGCGCGCGACTACACGCTGGTACGCATCAGAACCGCCGATGGCCAGCAAGGCATCGGTTTCTGCTACGGCGGCCACCGTGCGGGCTCGCTCGTCACGCATGCAGTGCGCGAACTGTTCGGGCCGCTTTTGATCGATCGCTGCGCTGTCGACGTGGAAGGCCTGTGGCGCGAGCTTTATCAGGAGTCGCTGCTGCAAGGCCGTGCGGGTAGCGTGATGCGTGCGCTGTCGATCGTCGACGTCGCGCTATGGGACCGCAATGCGCGCGCGGCGGGCTTGCCGCTCGCGCGCTATCTCGGCGGCATGACGGCGCAGCGCGTGCCCGCTTATGCGAGCGGCGGCTATTACGTCGACGGCAAGACGCCGCAGCAGCTTGGCGAAGAACTCGCGGGCTACGTCGAAATGGGTTTTCGCGCGGTGAAAATGAAGGTCGGCCGGCTCGATCCGCGCGCGGAAGAGGCGCGCATCGCGGCCGCGCGCGCGGCGATCGGCGACAGTGTGCTGTTGATGCTCGATGCGAACAACGCATGGTCCGACGTGCCGACCGCGCTCGAATATATGCGTCGCTACGAGCGTTACGACCCATACTGGATCGAGGAGCCGTTCAGCCCCGACGATATCGAAAGCCATGCGCAACTCGCGAAGCGCACACCGGTCACGGTCGCAACGGGAGAGATCGAGGCCGGGCGCTGGCGGCATCAGGAACTGCTCGACAAGCGCGCGGCGATGATTCTGCAATCGGACGCGGCCGTGTGCGGCGGCATCAGCGAATGGCGGCGTATCGCGGCGGCCGCGGCCGGCATCGGCGCGACGATGTGTCCGCACTGGTTTCACGATCTGCACGTGCATCTGGTCGCGTCGACAGCGAATGCACGGTATGTCGAATATTTTCCGGACGACCAGGTGCTGAACTTCCGGCGGCTTGTCGATACGCAGCTCGAGTTTGCGGACGGCATGCTGAAGGTGCCGACCACGCCGGGGCTCGGCTTCGATTTCGACGCCGCCGCGCTCGAGCGCTACGCGCTCGACGGGTGGTCGTGATTCGGATTCGCGAGTGGGGCAGGTCAGCCGGACTGATTTCACCGATGTTTCGCTAGTCGCTGTAGTACAGGGTCGAGCGTGCAATCACACGGTTCATTCCATGTGGGCAATCGCACATGACGACGTCGCCATCGAGTACGCCTCGCGTATTGCCCATTCCGAACGTCTTCGCCGTCCCGAAAATCGGACCATTTTTGCCGCAGTGCCCGCACGAGGCGAGATCCATATGACGGGTGATGGGTTGCCCGTTGTCCAGCGAGGCCGGGTCGCCGTCGAGCACACAGCCGCCGGTGGTGGTGCGATTGCCTTTTACGGCCATCATTTTCATGATCGGCTCTCTATTTCCGTGTGATGCAACGCCGTCAGTCGCGATCGTGGTCTGCCGTGAGCAGCGTGAGTCGCGTCTGTCCATCGGGCGTGAAGTGCGTGCCGAACCGGACGAGGCCCGCCTGATGCAGATGGCAGCTCATCGTGAAGCTCAGCAGCATGCCTGGTTCGGTATCTTCGACGGCGATGTCGATCGATCTCACGCGCGGTTCGTATTTCAGCAGTGTTGCTTCAATCGTGCGCCGGAGCTCGTGCGCGGAAGAGGGCAGGTGGCGATAGATTTCGGACAGGTCGTCGAGTCCATAGTCGGGCAGGTGCGCGAGCCCGTTGCGGCGACTGTTCAGGATGCGCTGGACGTTATCCCGGACCGACAGGAAGGTTTGCGTTGCAGGGTCGAACTCGTCGATGGCGGCACCGTTCGCGAAGTACCCCGTGACCGCTTCGAACAGTCCTGGTCCGCCGCGTGTCATGCCCATACCCCGGTCATCGCATCGAACCCGATCGCCATGCGATCTTCTTCGGAGATCTTCCATGAACAGGCCGGCTGGCCCCGGCGGGGTAAATCATTGCGACTGTCGCGTGTATCGCGACAGTCGGGGACGAGCGTGATTTCCACGCGGCGGTTGGCCGCGCGCCCTGCCTCGGTCTCGTTGGACATCTTCGGCCGGGTATCGCCATACCCCTGGATCGCGAAATGCGATACCGGAAGGCCCGATGCGTCCGCGAGCCAGTCGCGCACGGATGCCGCACGGGCCACCGACAGCGTGAGATTGGCGGCCGGGCTACCCGCCGAATCGGTGTGACCGGCGACGAGCACGCGTTTGTCCGGATGCGCCCTGATCATGTCCAGCGCTGCGACAAGCAGACGGTTCGAACCGGGGTTCAGTGCGGCGCTGCCGGTGCGAAACAAGGAGAGGCTGTCGAGTTCTATCGTCGAGGGCGGCGGTGCCGGTGGCTGATAGCTGGCGATCAGATCGTTCGCGAGCGGCAGGAGCGGAGCGCCGCGGTAGAAACCGAGGCCTATTCGCGGCGGCACACCGGAATTCGCGTAGTGTTCAAGCGCATCGCGGTCGCGTTTGACGGCGTTCAGGGCATCGATGCGCGCGGCATCCCGGGCGGGCGCAATGGCCCTGTAGCGATCCATGTCACCGACCACGCGCTCGACCAGCGTGCGGTTCTGCCAGGCCGAAGCGGCTGCGGCCGCGCAGAAGCATGCCGCGAGCCAGACAAAGGCATGAGCCAGCGCGCGAGGCAATGCGCGCCGCGCAGGCTGAAGCGCAATGCCGTGGATCAACGGCTCCGGCAGCGGACAACGCGACCGGGCGCGGTTCGTGACGGGCACAGTGAGGCCGGTCGCGGATGCGGCGAACTGGCCAAAGAGCGAGTCAGGTGCGGGGCGACCTTCGATTGTCGTTACTCCAAAAGCGGCGACCCGCAGTGGAGGGCTGTTGCGCTGCGCGTCGACGAGTGGGGGCAGGACGACATCGCAGGCCCAGCGTGTGAGGCCGTCAAGCTGTGCCGCACGGTGCGCGCGAGGCTCCCGGCTTAGCGGATTCGCCGTGCGGATGTACGCCGCGACGCGCGAAGCCACCAGCGTAACGAGGCTGTCGGTTCGCAGCGGCTCGCCGCTGGAAACGCCAAACCACGGGCACTCGTCAGGCGCGCGCCGGATTTCTTCCGCGTAGACGGCGATGCATACCGGCAGGCGGTAACCAACCGCGCGGCCCGCCTCGCCAATGGCGGAGCGCCAGCGCTTCAGGGTCGCAGCCAGACTCGACTGGCTGACTGTCCTGTCAGCGAGGATCATACACGCGACCGCATCCGGCCCCTGTCCGTCGCGCCAGCGTTTGAGTGCGTCGGCAAGGTGCACGAGGCGTGCCGGCTCCTCGCAGCGTATCCAGATCGCGCGGTCCGTAATGCGCAGAAGGTCCGTGCCGAACGCATCGGCGAGCGGTCCGTTTTCTTCGCTCACAGCGATCACCAGCGGCGTATTGCGCTTGATGCCGGAGGGGAGCGAGGCGAGCGCGGTGTCGATGGCGGAAAGAACATGCCGTGTGGCGTCGCGCCGGGCTCGTATGCGCCTCGTCGCGATCGCGATGGCGGCGAGCGCCGCGAATGCCGCCAGGACGGCGACGAAGACGTTCCATCCAGACGACCATGGCGAGCACAGTGCCAGCCAGATCAGTGCAAGGATCGCGACCCAGGCAGTCAGCGTTCGATATGGATAGCCAGTCAAGTTGCGCCCCGTCAGTGGATTATCCGGGCGATCGAGGCCGTGAGCCACTGATCAAGAGCGACATAAATCACACTCGCGCACACGGTTGCGATCACGACCCACGCGAGCGGTGAAAGGTTGCTGAACCGGCGACGGCTGTTACCCGTTCTGACGACAACGGGGCCGGACGTGTCGCTGCTCTCGCCATGACGACCCAGGCGCTCATCAAGCGCGCGCATGAGTGCCGCGCGTGCATCGCGACCGTCCAGTGCGAATTTGCCCCTGAACCCGAGGTCGAGCACTGCGGCGAAGATCGCGAGCAACGGCAGTACCGGCTGCGGTTGCGCGAGACGCCGTTCGATACGCGCGATCAGTTCCTCGCCCGCATCGTGACTCTGGAACTCGCTCACCTGCAGCGGCTCGCGTTCCCAGGCATTGCGATCGACGCCCTTCAGGCTGCTGAGCGCGGCTTCGTCGAGCAGCGCACACTGTGCGTAGGCGGCGTCCTCAATGACGTCGCGTGGGTGGCCGGCAGTGGTCAGTTCGGACCTCAGGCGTTCGACCTGTTCGACACATTTCCGGCGGAACGTGTCGAAGGTGGTTGGCATCGCGTCGCCGGCGAGCGCGGTGACGGTCAACGCCGTATCTCGCAAGGCGACCGGGAGCAACGGTAGGGGCACGGTCGGGTTCGCAGCGGCGTACGAGCTCATGTTGGCAGTACCGCATGGAGTTCAAGCGACACGTCCGGAATCGACGCCGGCACATAGAACTGGCATGCGCGCGCAGCGACCATCCGTTTGAAAGCGGCGTGGGTGCTGTCGAGCGCGAAATACTGGTTCTCGATGCGGATCGGGATCGCGGCGGGCAGGCGCGACATCGGCCGCAGTGGAATGCCTGGCAGCGCTGAGTTGACGATCTGCTCGACTTCATCGGGCGCGCCGGCCTTGCACAGGCGGGGCAACTGCTCGAGCAACGCGTGCGCCGGCAGCCCCGACTGCACTGACAGGTAGTAGTCGGCGCCGTCGACGAGCCGTTCGTCATGGATTTTTCCGATCCAGACCGAGGCTCTTGCGCGCTCGAGCACGATGGGCACGACGCGCGATGGGATCACCGTGTCGAGCAGCGTGCGGATCAGCGATTCCAGCTCGGCGAACACAGGCTCCGGAGCGTGATGGTCGTACGGCGGAATCGCCTGCAGCGTTTCCGCCGTCGAGAATGTGAGCAGCGATCCGGCGAGGCGCGAGAGCACGCCGTACAGCCGCTCCGGGTGCTGGTCCGGCGCCTGACAGAGGCGCGCGAGATCCGGCCACGTGCTGTTCACGCTATGCAGCAGCCAGAACAGGGACACGTCGGCGACGGCGTAATCGGCAATCTGGTCGGAGCGCTCGCGACGGCGCACCGCGAGGCTCGCGCTTTTGGCGCTCAGGATTTCGGAAAGGCGATTCATGCGGCCGACCAGTTGGGTGCTGGCAGACAGCAGCAGGCAGGGCGGCACGAATGCCGTGTCGATCTCGAAACGGCCTTGTGCATTCCTCACGAACCGGCCGACCGGACAGGTCACGTAGTCGCCGAGTTCCTCGAAATCGAACAGTAGCGCGAGTGCATGCCGTTCCACGCTGATTTCTTCCTTGCCGTCGCCGAGAATATCGGCGACCTGCAGGTATTCGCGCGCGAACCGGCGGGGCCGCGCTGGCTTCTGGTCCTCCCCGATGCAGTTTGCTCCCTGTGCATCGAGGAGCGGCAGGCCCGCCAGCACCACGACGGTCTCCGTCCGGGCGGGCACGTCACCGAGATTTCGTGCTCCGGGCAGCCAGTCTGCGGTTTCGGTGTCGATGAACGTGCCGTCGGGCAGACGCAGATCGAGAGCAGCGAGCTGAATGCGATCGATGGACAGCGCCTGGGTGTCGAATGCGACGCGACTTACCCCCCAAGGGTCGGGACTGGCAATGCGTGCGGTGCGCTCGTCGGCGAACTGGCCCCACAGAGCCTGCTGCTGGAAATGTTGGGGCGTCATGAAAACCCCTTTGGCCCACAGCGGTCTTGTTATCTTCATCGTGACTGGTTTGTGCGCGAAGCGATGCAACAGTCGTCATCGGCTCCGCATGGAATGCGAGCCACGCGATGGCTTGCATTCCATCGGCGCGGCAGAATTGGCTTACGTGCAAAGTGGCGACGGAGGTTCAGGTCTTCGCTTTCGGCATCTGCGAGACGAGCGACAGATTGATGTCCATCCCCTCGACCTGGAAATGCGGCACGATGAACAGCTTGATTCGGAAAAATCCTGGGTTGTCCTCGATATCCTCGACGATCACGTTCGCCTCACGCAGCGGGTGCGACGCCTGGAGGTCATCGCCGGGATCGGTCATCTCGGTGACGAGCGACTTGACCCACGTGTTCAGTTCGAGTTCAAGCAGACGCCGATCCTTGGTCGTGCCGATGTTCTCGCGCTGAATCAGTTTCAGGTAGTGCGCGATGCGCGAGAGCAGGAAGATATATGGCAAACGCGCATTGACCCGGCTGTTCGCGGTGGCTTCCTTCGTCTCATACAATGTGGGCTTCTGCGCCGAGTGGGCGGAGAAGAAGCACGCGAAGTCGTGATTCTTGTAGTACGACAGCGGGATGAAACCGAGGTTGGCGAATTCGAATTCGCGCGTCTCCGGAATCAGTACCTCGCTCGGGATTTTCGCCTGGTTGCCGGTGCCCAGGTCGTACAGGTGGATCGGCAGGTCTTCGACGAGGCCGCCTGCCTGCGGGCCGCGAATCTGCACACACCAGCCGTTTCTGATAAAGCTTTTGACCATGTTCGCCGCAAATGCGAACGAGGCGTTCGCCCACAGGTAGCGCGTATGGTCCGGGCCCTTGACACCTTCCTCGTAATTGAACGCGCGCACCGGTGTCGTCTCCGGGCCGTAAGGCAGACGTGCGAGGAAGCGCGGCAGCGTGAGGCCGATATACCGGGAATCGTCCGACTCGCGAAAACTCTTCCACTTCAGGTATTCGGCACGATCGAAGTAGTTGCCGATATCGCGGATGCTGGCGACTTCTTCCATCGACTCCTTGCCGAAGAACTTCGGCGAAACTGAACCGATGAACGGCATGTGCGCAGCGGCGGACACCTTCGAGATATTGCGCAGCAGGGCGATGTCCTGCGGGCTGCGGTCGAACTCGTAGTTCGAGATGATCGAGCCGATCGGCTGACCACCCGGCGTGTCGTATTCCTGGATGTACGTGTGCAGGTACAGCCCGCTCTGGATCACTTCGGGCGTATCGTCGAAGTCCTGCCGCAGCGCTTCCTTCGATACGTCGAGCACTTCGATTCTGACGTTCTTGCGGAAGTCGGTTCGATCAACGAGGAACTTCAAGCCACGCCATGCCGACTCGATCTGCTGGAACGTCTCGTTGTGCATGATCATATCGAGCTGCCCGCTGATCTGCTGGTCGAGATGTTCGATATGAAAATCAAGCAGGCTCTTGTCCAGACGATCGACCTGCTGGGACGCGTTCTGGATCATCTCGAGGAATACGCGCATCCCCTGCGCGATGCGTTCGTCCAGCGACGATTCCGATAGCGTGTCTGCGCTCTGGAACGAATCGAACGGTCGGGTCGCGGTGACCGGCGTCAGGTTGATTTTTTCGCAGAGAGACTCATAGACGCTCCTGCCGGGCACATCCAGTACGACCGTATCTATTGCCGCCGATTCAGTGTGTTGGATTACGTCTCTAGCCATGATGCATGAATCCTCGTAATCGGAGGTTACTGACTGCAATGCAATGCGGCATTCGGCTCGGATTCGCCGATTTTCTTCAGATCGATGCGCAGTCGCTCAGACAAATCCGGGTTCTTTAGGATCTTTTCGAGTTCGCGACGAAATGCCGCGTTATCCAGAAGGTTGTATTTCAGATCACGCAGCAGATTGCGGGCAGCCATTAATGCTCGCAATTCAGGGACCTTCCTGGCCACCACGTCTGGCTTGAAATCGTCCATCGACAGGAATTCGAGTTCGACCGGCAGTTCCGAGCCGTTGCCCGCCATGGTGTTCTCCACGGCGATCCTCGCCTTTGGCCGGTATTGCGCAAGCACGGCGTTGAAGTTGTTCCGGTTGATGTCCACCCTGGTGCGCTCCGCCAGGCTGCGCGTATCGCGACCGTTGCCGTAGTCGCCCATCACCAGCAGCTTGAGTGGCAGTTCGACCTTCTGCTGGGCGCCGCCGGTGTGCAGGTCCAGCTTCAGATTTATACGTGCCTTCGGCACCTCATTCTGAAAATTCGCGCTCATCCCGAATCCTTTTTCTTTGATTTGACATTTGTAACGGTTTTTATATGGCGATCAATTGAATCAGGATCGATCTGATGCAGATAAATAGCACGGAACGACGGATTTCCGGAATAGGGGAGATGTAAAGGTTTGTCAAAATTAGCCGCTCATTAAAAATTTATCCAAATAAAGCGCTATGCGGCTTCACAGCGTTGTGAAAAGCGTTTACCTTTTCCGCCCGAATAACCGCTTTAAGAAAAGTGATGGGTCGATGAAGTGAATTAAGGCAGCGCAACGAATGGGAAAGAGCAATGGCCGACCTGATTGATGCCCTGAAAGAAGTCCCCTTGGACAATGACCGCGCGACGTGCGCGAAGGATCTCAAGGCGCTCGCCGGAAGGCAGTCGTATTTCCTCGACGTGCCCGGCACCGCGAATGCGAAGCATCTGTCGGTCGTCTCGTTCAACGCTGTCGAGCGCATGGGCGAGCCGTACCGGATCACGATCGAGCTCACGCATCCCGACAGGCTTTCCCGTTCGGACTATCTCGGGCGCGACGCCACCTTTACGATCGCGCCAGCCGATGGCAGCGAGCCACGGGTGTTTTCGGGGTGCGTCACGCGCTTCTCGAAAACGAAGACGACGAAAGACTTCAGCAGCTACCGGTTCGTCGTCGAGGCGCATATCGCACGTCTGAACGTCACACGTACGAGCCGCATCTACCAGCATCAGACTGCGCCGCAGATCATCGAGTCGATCCTGCGCCGTCGAGGGTTCAAGGGCCACCAGTTCGTGTTCAAACTGCGCCGGCAGTATCCCCGGCACAAGTTCCGCTTCCAGTACCAGATCGCGGACTGGCCGTACATTCACGTCCTGATGGAGCAGGAAGGGATCTACTGCTACATCGTGCCGGGCGAGCATGGCGACATCGTCGTGTTTGGCGACGATATCGACCACTACGTCTACCAGCCGGAACTGAAGGTGCGCTATCGCGAGATCTCGGGAATGGAGTCCGGCGTCGAGGCCGTGTTTGCGTTGCAGACGCATGTGCAGAGCGTACCGGAATCGTTTCTGGTTGCCGACTACAACCCCGACCAGGCCTGGGAGCGCTTCAGGGCTGAAGCGAACGTGGCCAGCAAGGACACGACGACCTACGGCCAGCCCTATATCTACGGCACCCATCACCTCGATCGGGACGGCGCGAAATGGGAGGCGCAACTGCGCCATGAGGCTGCGATTGCCTGGCAGGTCGTGTACGAAGGCGAGAGCAACGCGCTTGGGTTACGCCCCGGGCGAATCCTGCAGATGGACGAGAGCCTGCCCGACGCGCCGGGCGGGCAGGTCGTGATCGAGGTCGTGCATAGCGGTGCGCGCGATGAGGCTTACCGCAATACGTACAAGGCAATTCCGTCTGACCGGCGCTTCCGCCTGAAGCTCGAGGATGACGGGTGGCCGAAGATCGGCGGCACGTTGAGCGCACGGGTCACGTCGCCAGGCCAGTACAAATACGCGTACCTGACACAGGATGGCCACTACACGGTCCGCTTCGACTGCGATTTTGACGAATGGAATCCGGGCGGCGAGAGCGTGCCGTTGCGGCTGGCGAAGCCCTTCGCCGGTAAATTGCAGACGGGCTTTCACTTCCCGGCGCTGGACGGTGACGAAGCGGTGCTGGAATTCCGGGACGGCGATCCGAACAAGCCTTATATCTCGCAATTCCATCACAACAGCCAGCAGTCCGACCTGATCACGAATCAGCAGCGATGGCTTTCGCGCAACGTGATTCGCACGCAGAGCAATAACAAGCTGCGCTTCGAGGACTGGCAGGGCGAGGAAGGCATCAAGCTATCAACCGAGCATTCGGGCAAGAGCCAGTTGAATCTCGGTTATCTGGTGGACCGCAAGAAGCAGAAGCGTGGCGAGGGTGTCGAGCTTCGTACGTCGGGGTACGGTGCGATCCGCGCCGGTGGGGGGCAGCTCATCACCGCTTATGATCGCCCGGCCGCAAACGGCAAGCAGCTCGACATGCAGGAGACCATCGCGCAGCTTGAACGCGCGCTGGAGATTGCGAAGGCGTTAGCGGCGTCGGCGAACACGGCGAAGGCTATCCCTGCGGATACCGATGCACAGAAGCAGATGAACGACGAACTGGACGGGCTGAAGCGGCCCGGCCTTCTGGCGAGCGCGGCGGCATCGATCGGTGTCGTAGCGGGGTCGGGCGTGCAGGTAGCGGCGCAGGGCACCATTTCGGCGGTGGCGGGCAAGAATCTCGACGTGAGCGCGGCGAAGTGCTTCACGCTGGCGGTGGGTGAACTGGTGTCGGTATTCGCGCAGAAGTTCGGCATCCGAGCTTTCGCGGCGAAGGGGCCAGTGCAGATTCAGGCGCAGAGCGATGCGATGTCGCTGCTGGCCGAAAAAGACGTCACGCTGGCGAGCGCAAACGGTACGGTACGCGTCAGCGCGAAGAAGGAACTCATCCTGGAATGCGGCGGCGCATTCGTCCAGTTGAAGGACGGCAACATCACGCTCGGCGGCCCTGGCGATCTGTTCCTCAAGATCAGTACGATCCAGAAGCAGGGGCCCGCGTCTCTCGACACGATCGCGTCGCTACCCGAACCGGGAAATTTCTGCCTTGCCTGTTTCCTGCGGGCCGCGCGTACCGGTGGCGCGGCGGTAAGCGTATGAACATGTTGACCCGCTCCGAAGAATGCTTCTTTCTGTTTGATGGCGCACTGTTGCACGGTACACCGCAACACGCCTGGTTGCTGGAACAGCCGTGGACCGTCTGTCTGTATGACGACCTGGGCGAGCAGGCCAGGCTGGTTGGGCCCCTGTTGCTGCCCGCTTCCGTGGACGGAGGAGAGCTGGCGCAGGCGCTGGCGACCGCCGGTAGTTCGCAACGGTTTGCGTGCAGCCGGTTGACCTGCCGCCAGTCGCCGGAAGCGCTCGAGCGACATCTACGCGATCTGCGTTATCTGCAGGCGGGCGAGGCCCAGCGCTACTACTTCCGGTATGGCGATGGCCGCGCGCTGGCAGCTGTCTGGTCCACGTTGACGCCAGAGCAGCAGCTTGCCGCGATGGGTCCGATCTTGTCGTGGGAGTACGTCGATCATGGGGAAGCGCTGACCGCGATCACGGCAACCGCGATATCGCCGGATCGGGGCGTGGCAGGACTGCCGTTGCGCCTTGCACCCGCGCAATGGCATCAGGTGCTGGAGACCGGACGCATCGGCGAGCTTTTCGAGAGCACCGGACAACTGCTGTCGCCAGATGTGGAAGATCACTCGCCTGCGCAACGCCATGAGTGGACAAGGCAGACATGGCATTGGCTACGCAGCCTGAAACTCGAGCCGGGGCCGTTGTACGCAGCCGTGAACCTTGCCATGTGGCAGACGGCGGGGGCAATCAAGGGTGTTCCGGCATTCGAAGCCGCACTGAGCGAGGCCAGGAACGACGGCGACCTCGCCCGTATTCTCGCCTGGGGCACGACGGGCGGAAATGAAGGATCAAGGGGCAAGCCCGGTGAACGCGAGGGGCGGGGCGCATGAAACACCAGAACCTGTTTCGCTTCTATGCAGGACTGCTGCTGGTGTTGTGCATCGGTGTTGCCGCATGCCGGCAACACGACCCCGCCGAAGACGGAATGCCCGTCACTTTGACCGGCATCGATCACCTTGCCGATCACCTGAGTGTGCAGGAGTTTTCGGTCGACGGCACGAGCGGTGCCCAGGCGGGCAAGGGTGGCACCACCGTGTGCTGCGTGATGCTGCCGTACAAATGGCATCCGGATACAAAAGTGACGGTGCGCTGGAACGTCACGAACTGGCGTGACTGCAAGGGCGACGAATACGAGGCCGTGGTGCCGGTGGAAAAGTACGATGAGCCTGACCACATGTGGGTGCATTTTCTGGCTGACGGCAAGGTGCGGGTGGTGTCATCCGCTTACGGTGCGGCGAAAGCCAACGCGCCAGGCTCGAGGCACCCGGTGAAAGATCCGATTCCGAAGAAGCATCCGTGGGACGACTATCCCCCGTTTGTCCACTGCAAGAAAAGTTTTGAGTAGGCCGGGAAAGGAAGGACACCATGACAACACTGCCCGAACAGGAAATTCCCGTCGCGATCGA